>DASTVO010000178.1:0-2794 GCA_035759075.1 Actinomycetes bacterium | reverse complement strand
CTTCATCCGCGCCAGCGGGATGTTCGCACCCTCGAACGCCGCGCGGACGTCGCCTGCGGTGACGTACCCCTCGGACCTTCCCTGCTCGAGCAGCCCCTGCACCTCGGGGGCGGCGAACTCAGGCGGGAGCGGGCGGCCAGTCTCCGACACGAACTACCTCTCGTCGCGCGATGGGCGTGCGGCACCCAGCGCTCGGGTCTCGGGGTCTCGGGGCTCTGCGGCTCCGGGCCACAGACGCAACACAACATTGTGACACGCCTCCCAGTGTCCGTGCAGACCCGGGAGGTCCGCGAGGCGTCAGTCCGTCAGGCGGACCGCGAGCAGGGTGGCGTCGTCCCGTCCGACCGTGTGGTCGAGCAGCGCCGTGCTGATCCGTTCGGCCAGTGCGTCCAGCGAGGCCGCCGGCGTCTCGAGCTGGGCCAGCACCGCCGCCAGTCCCTCGTCGAGGTCGGCGCCACGGCGCTCCACCAGCCCGTCGGTGAGCCCGATGAGCACGTCGCCCGGGCCCAGCTCGAGCGTGCGCTGGACCCGCGTCTCGGGCCACCCGAGCGGCGTCGAGCCGGAGCCGGCGTCGACCAGCTCGGGGGGCCTCCCGGCGCGCTGCAGGACCAGCGGAAGGTGCCCGGCCCCCCCGACGGCGGCCCGACGCGCCTGCGGGTTCACCAGCAGGTAGACCAGGGTGGCGATCTGGTCCTGCCCCTCGGTCGCGCTGAAGACCCGGTCCAGCCCCTGGAGCACCGCCTCGGGCAGCGGGTTGGCGTGCGCCAGGGCGCGCAGCGCGGAGCGGAGCCGGCCCATGCCGGCCGCGGCCTTCACGCCCTTGCCCATGACGTCGCCGACGACGAGGACCACCCGGCCGTCGGGCAGGCTGAAGACGTCGTACCAGTCGCCGCCGACGTCGGCCTCGGCCGAGCCGGCCCGGAACCGGGCGGCGAGCTCGATGCCGGGCACGTCGGGCAGCTGCGCCGGGAGCAGGCTGCGCTGCAGCGCCACCGCGGTGGCCCGCTCCCGCTCGAAGAGCCGGGCCCGCTCCAGCGCGATCGCACACTGGCCGGCGAGCGCGCCGAGGAACGCGTCGTCGTCCGGCCCGACCGGTTCCGCCAGCTGCAGGCGCAGCACCCCGATGCGCCCGCCGGAGACCACGAGGTCGAGGACGGCGATGCGCGGGTCGCCGCCCGTCCCTGTCGCGGCCAGCACGTCCGGGTCCTCGGTCACCAGGATCTCGGCGATCTCCGCACCGGCTGCGGTTCGTGCCGTCTCCCCCACGACGCGACGGACGTCGTCGACGGTGAGCGCACTCGCCAATGCCGCCGTGGCCCGTTGCAGCCGGCTGGTCCGCTCGGTGCTGCGGCGCAGGCGGTCCTCGCTGCGGCGACGCTCGGTCACGTCCGTGACCAGCACCGCGACGCCGATCACGGCACCGTCGGGGCCGGGCGCCGGAAACCACTTCGACTCGTAGTACGCGAGCTCCCCGGTTGCGGGTGACTGGGTGATGAAGTGGTCGTCGACGACCACCGCTCCGCTCTCCAGCACCTCCTGCAGCCTGGCCTCCACGGCGAGTCCCAGGTCGGCCGGGAGGATCTCGCTCGGCCGCCGTCCGATGTGGTCCGCCATGGGGAGGCCGTTGATCTCGGCCAGCATCCGGTTGATCCGGCGGTAGCGCAGACCGGTGTCGTAGAACGCGAACGCGACCGGCGCCTCGAGCACGAGCGTCTCGAGCAGCGCCGTGTCGGAGGGCGGCAGGCCGGCGGCACCCCCGTCGACGGCGTCCTCGCGGCCGGTCGCCCCGCTCACCCGGCCCCCACGCGGACTACTCCTCCGCCTTGACGGCCAGCACCGGACAGGGAGCCTCGAGCAGGATGCGCTGGGCGTTGCTGCCGAGGATCAGCTTGCCGACAGGGGTCCGCCGCCGCAGCCCGATGACGATGAAGTCGGCGTTGGTCTCCTCGGCCACCGCGATCAGGTCCTCAGCGGGGTCGAGGCCGCGGACGAGCTGTCGGACCTCGTTCTCGATGCCCTCGGCGTCGAGCTGGGCGCGCACCTCGGCCAGCTCCTTCTCGTGCTCGGCGGCCTCGTCGTCGTGCAGGTGGGTTCCGCCCTTGTTGGAGTTGATGACGACGAGCCGGGTCGAGCGCAACCGGGCCTCTTCGGCTGCCCTGCGCAAGGCGGCTTTTCCTTCGCCGCGCGGCACGTAGCCCACCACGATCGTCATGTCTGTCGTCCCTCCAGCTCACGTCGGCCCGTGTGCGGCCAGCCCAGGCAACCTGCGCGAAACAGGCACGCACCGGGACGCTACCCGACCGTCACCGTCGGTGACGCCCCTGTCGCGGACTCGGGCGTGCCGAGACCTCAGCGAGCCAGTCGCTGGGCCAGCCAGGCCAGCGCCAGCGGGTACCGGTAGTCGATCGCCGCGTGGGTGGCCTCGAACAGCTCGAAGTGGACCCGGTCGGCGTCGACGCCGACCCGGGTGAGCTCGTCGCGGAACGCCTGCGCGCCGAGGTCGAGGAAGTAGTCGTCCTTGGTGCCGGCGTCGACCCAGATGGCCCGCTGCGAGCGCAACGCGTCCGCGTACGCCTCGGCCATCTGCACCGGGTCCCACGCCAGCCACCGGTCCCACACGTCGTGGCGCAGGTCCCCGCTGCGCGGGTCGAACGGGAGGACCGGCCGGCCGTCCTCGTCCGGCGAGAACGCCGCCGAGCAGCCCAGGGCGGTGATCAGCGCCGCGTCCTCCTCCTTCGAGAAGGCGGGCCGGGACCGGAAGTCGTCCCACCAGCGCCAGATGTCGCCGTCGTAG
>DASTVO010000177.1:0-10011 GCA_035759075.1 Actinomycetes bacterium | reverse complement strand
GACCTCACGCTGGTGCGGGGCGACCTGCGCTCGGCGGCGGACGCGATCCGGCTGTCGCGACGCACCCTCTCGACCATCAAGGGGAACCTGTTCTGGGCGTTCGTCTACAACGTGGCCGCACTGCCGTTAGCGGCGGCCGGGCTGCTCAACCCGCTGGTCGCCGGAGCGGCGATGGCGTTCAGCTCGGTGTTCGTCGTGACCAACAGCCTGCGGCTGCGCCGGTTCCGGCCGCTGGGCGCGGTGACCGCCGGATGAGGACCGACACCGACGTCGAGCCGCGCAGCGGCGACGGGGCGGCCGCCGCGCCGCCGCCGATGCAGCTCGCGCACTGGCAGCGGTGGCTCGGCGCCGACCACGCAGACCTGGCGCGTCTCGGGGCAGCGGACCCGCGTACCCGCCCTGTCCTGTCGGTGGTCGGGTCGACGCGGCGCACCCAGCCCGGCTGGGACGGCGAGGTCCACCTGGTGACCGGCGTGGTGGACCCCGACGGCCACGCCGTCGTCTCGCTGCCGCCCGACCACGCCCGCTGGGCGCGCCGGCTCGCCGGCGACGGCGGCGACCTCGACGACCTGCGGGCGGCCCTGCCGGAGCGGCTCGGGCTGCCCGGCCACGAGGTGTACCGCGCGGTCTACCGGTGGAGCGTCGCCGCTCCCCCTGCCGGGGAGCTGCTGCCCGCCGGGAGCTGGCTGCCGGTCGACGACCCGCGGATCCCGGACTGGCTGCGGCCCTTCGGCGGGATGGCGCTGGTCGTCATCGGCGACCACGACAACTACCTCGCCGGTGTCGGGCTGAAGCGGCACGACCGGTACGTCCACGAGATCGCCGTCGGCACCGACGAGGCCGCTCGCGGGCGAGGGCTGGCCCGCCGCCTGGTGGCGCAGGCGGCCCGGGAGCTGCTGGCGGGCGGGATCGTGCCGACGTACATGCACGACCCGGCCAACGCCGCGTCCGCGCGGGTCGCCGACGCGGCGGGCTTCCCAGACCGCGGCTGGACGGCGCTCGGGCTCGCCGGCAGCGAGCCCGAGCCGGCCGCCTGACCTCAGAGGTGCTCGGGCGGGCTGATCCGCGCCTCCACGAGCTCGTACTCGTGCACGTCGAGGATCTCGGCGTGCGACTTCTCCGCGGTCGTGGCCCGGACCTGCTTGCCCTTCTCCCGGGTCGCCTCCACCGCGCCCATGTTCTCGAAGATCACCGTGGCGAGCGCCTCACCGGTCCTGCGGTTGACGGCCATGCTGACCGCGCAGAAGCCGTCCATGATCGTGACCTCGGGCACGGTGGTCGTACGGAACACGTCGATGCCCTGGTCGACCGACGCGGGGTCGAGGCGGACGCGGGTCATCCGGGCTCCGCAGCCTGGCGTGATCTCGCGCCGCCGCTCCATGACGACGACCTCCCACTCCTCGGGCTTCGCGGGGGCACCGAGGACCTCGCCGCCCTGTTTCCGCAGGGGTGCCAGGGCCTTGTCGCTGGCCTTGAGCGCCTTCTCCGACTCCCACCAGGAGTTCACCATGCAGCGGCCGTCATCCCGGTTCACCAGCATGGTCCAGCCCAGCGAGCCGTCCAGCTTGCTGAGCGCGCCGGGCACATTCGCACGGGCGAACTCGATCCCCTGGTCCAGCTTGCTCGGGTCTGCTTGGAAGGTCGACGTCCTGATGAACACGACACTTCCTCCCTTCGGGTCGGGACCGTCGGTGCCGGGGTGCACCGGCGCACCTCTCCACCCATTGCACCGACCCCGCGCCGGCGCAACCCCCGGCTTTCCGCGGGTGCCGCGCATTTGCGACATTGCGCGCCGACACGCCGGGGGACACGCCGCCGGGTCGCGACCGAACGTCGCAAACGATCTTCCTGACTGACTGGGACCGACCTCAGAGCGGCCGGATGAGCGCCCTCGAGGCGAGCACCTGCTGGTACACCGCGAAGTACTCGGACGCGATCTCCGCTGGTTGGAACGCCGCCGCGTACCGGCGACCGCCCGCGACGTCGACGTCGACGCGGCCGTCGAGAACGGCCTGGATCGCCGCTCCGATGGCGGTCGGGTCGACGTCGACGAGCAGGCCACGGCCGTGCGCGAGCGTGACCGGCAGGCCGTCTACCGCGGTGGCCACCACCGGGACGCCCAGCGCCAGCGCTGTCACCGCGCTCTGCGACCAGGCCTCCTCGCGGCTGGGCACGACGTGCACCGACGAGCCGGCCACGTAGCGGGTGGGCTCGTGGCTCCAACCGGTGAACCGCACGACTCGGTCGAGACCGAGCAGCTCGGTCAGGTCCCGGAGGCGGCTCATCATCGGGCCGTCACCGACGACATACGTCGTGGGCGGGTCGCGGAGCGTCGCGAGTGCCAGCAGCAGCAGGTCCGGGCCCTTGTCCTCGCGAAGCCGCCCCGTGAACGTCACTCGCGGCTCGACCAGACCCGGTCGGGGCCGAGAGTTGACCGACACCGCCGACCGGCCGGTCTCGACCCGCTCCGGGTCGACGCCGAGCTGGCGGATGAACGCGTGGGGATCAGGGCCGTGCACGAAGAACCGGTCGACTCTGGGCGCGACCTCGGCGACGGTGGCGGTGTGGTCACCGAGCGGCCAGGTGAGCGCATTGTGCTCGCTGGCCATCAGCGGGAGCCTCGCCGGGGCTGACTGGGCAGCCGCCCACCAGGCCCCCACCATGTGCGCATGGACGAGGTCCGCGCCGCCGAGGCGGTCTCCGAGCCATCGCGCGAAAAGCGGGTCCGGCGTCCACTGCTGCACCGCGTACCCGATCTCGTCGTGCACCACCATGGCCTCGGCCTCGAAGCCGTGCAGTCGCGCGAGCGCCAGCCCCTGCGGAGTCGCCGCACCGGCCAGGAGCCGGGTCTGCACGCCGAGTGCCCCTTGTGCCCGGGACAGCCGCAGCGCGGAGAGCTGAGCGCCACCCGGCTCGAGGACACCGAGGACTCGTACGATGCGCACGCTCCGATCGTGCGCCGGTCCGGCGACGACCGGGCGACATCGAGGTGATGTTCGGCTGCCAGGCGTCTGACGACCCGATGGACAGCGAGTGTCCGGGGACCGTCGGACCAGTCAGGCCCGGTCGTCCTTGGGCATCAGGATCCACAGCGCGATGTAGGCGATCTCGCCGGCGCCGACGAGACCGAAGATCACGAAGAGCAGCCGCACCAGGCCGCGGGAGATGCCGAAGCGGTCGGCGATGCCGGCGCACACACCGGCGATCCACTTGCCGCGGCGTGGTCGGACGAGTCGGGCACCCATGTCTTGGTCCTACCTCATCGCGCCGGGGCTTGCACGGGTCGCTGCCGCCCGGAGTGTCGGGGGCCGGTCATAGGTTCGGCGCATGACAGCTGCTCCGATCATCTTGGTCCCTGGTTTCTGGCTCGGCGCGTGGGCGTGGGCGGAGGTCGCGGAGACCCTGCGTGCCGACGGGCACGAGGTCACCGCCCTGACCCTGCCCGGGCTCGAGTCAGCCGACGCCGACCGCTCCTCGGTCACGTTCGCCGATCACGTTGACGCCATCTGCGCCGCGGTGGCCGGCGCCGGGCGTCCGGTCGTGCTCGCCGTGCACAGCGGCGCCGGTGGCCCGGGCTACGCGGCCAGCGACCGGATGCCGGAGCAGATCGCCGCCATGGTCTACGTCGACTCCGGCGCCGCGACGGGGGCGCTCGACCCCGAGTTCACCGGGAGCGAGAAACCCATGCCCTCGCTGGAGGAGCTGGCAGCCGAGGAGAACCTCGACGGCCTCACCGATGAGCAGCTGCAGACCTTCCGGCAACGGGCCGTCCCGCAGCCGGGCGCGGCACTTCGGGAGGCGCCGGTCCTGTCCAACGACGCCCGGCTGGCCGTGCCGACAACGGTCGTCTGCACGGCCTTCCCGTCGGAGCAGTACCGGGACGCCGTCAAGGAGGGGTACGCCTTCCTCGCCGGGCTGGCGGACCTGCGTGACCTGACCTACGTCGACCTGCCGACCAGTCACTGGCCGATGTGGTCGCGTCCGAAGGAGCTCGCCGACATCCTGGCCGGCCTGGCACGGGACGCGTCCGCCGCCTGACCGTCGGCCCGACGCCCGGCGGTCAGCGGACCTCCCGAGAAAGCAGCTCGCCGGCCGCTGCCGCCGGCCGGGAGTCCGCCGTGGTGCGGTGCGCCGTGGCTGCGCACGCCTTGACATGTACCCCCTAGGGGTATATCTTCGCCATACCCGCTGGGGGTAGACAGGACCCCAGGGCCCGGCGACGAGCACGTGGGAGGACGAGATGGCGCGCCACGACCAGCACCTGGACGAGGACCGGCTGTCGCTGAGCGGTCCCACCGAGGCGGACGGTGTCATGGGTGAGCACGGAAGCCCCGACTCCGGCCATGCGGGCCACGGCGGTCACGATGGCCACGGTGGTCACGGAGACCACGCGGCGCAGTTCCGCGACCGGTTCTGGCTCAGTCTCGTCCTGACCGTCCCCGTCGTCGCGTTCAGCCGCATGTTCGCCGACCTCCTCGGCTACTCCGTCCCTACGTTCACCGGGGCGAGCTGGATCGCACCGGTGCTCGGCTCGGTGGTGTTCGCGTACGGGGGATGGCCGTTCCTGAGCGGGGCGGTCGCGGAGATCAGGGCCCGGCAGCCGGGGATGATGCTGCTCATCGGGATGGCGATCACCGTCGCGTTCGGCGCCTCCTGGGCGACCACGCTGGAGCTCGGCGGGTTCGACCTCGACTTCTGGTGGGAGCTCGCCGCGCTGGTCACCATCATGCTGCTCGGCCACTGGCTCGAGATGCGGGCTCTGGGCGCGGCGTCCAGCGCGCTCGACGCGCTCGCCGCGTTGCTTCCCGACACCGCCAACAAGGTCACGGACGACGGCGTCGTCGAGGTGCCCCTGGCGGACCTCGCGGTCGGCGACGTCGTGCTGGTTCGACCCGGGGAACGCATCCCCGCAGACGGGACTGTCCTGTCCGGCCTCGCGGACGTCGACGAGGCGATGGTGACGGGCGAGTCCAAGCCCGTGACCCGCGGTGAAGGCGACCCCGTCATCGCGGGAACCGTGGCGACCGACAACGCGCTGCGGGTCACGGTCACCGCCGTCGGCGAACAGACCGCGCTGGCCGGGATCCAGCGTCTCGTCGCCGAGGCTCAGGCGTCCTCCTCCCGGGCGCAGGCCCTTGCGGACCGTGCCGCGGCCCTGCTGTTCTACTTCGCCGCCGGCGCCGGGGTGCTCACCTTCGCGATCTGGACGGCGCTCGGCGAGCTCGACGACGCCGTGACCCGCACGGTCACGGTCCTGGTCATCGCCTGCCCCCACGCCCTTGGCCTGGCCATCCCCCTGGTGATCGCGATCTCGACCGAGCGGGCGGCCAAGGCCGGTGTCCTGGTGAAGTCGAGGCTGGCTCTCGAGCGCATGCGTACGGTCGACGCGGTGCTCTTCGACAAGACCGGAACGCTCACGAGGGGCGAGCCTGTCGTCGCCGGCGTGACGACCCGCGACGGCATCTCGGCCGACGACCTGCTGGTGCTGGCCGCCGCTGTCGAGGCCGACAGCGAGCACCCGATGGCCCGAGCCATCGTCCGCGCGGCAGCCGAGCGGCTTCCCGTCGGGCCCGGCGGACCCTCACGGCCGGTCGCGACCGACTTCTCGTCGCAGACCGGTCGGGGCGTGCGCGCCGTCGTCGACGGCGCCGTGATCGCCGTCGGCGGGCCGGCCATGCTGCGCGAGGCCGGCGCCACGGTGCCGGACGCGATCGGCGCCACGACGAGCACGTGGGTCTCCCGGGGGGCCGCCGTGCTGCACGTGCTGCGCGACGGAGAGGTGCTCGGGGCGCTGGCCGTCGAGGACGAGGTGCGCCCGGAGTCCCGCGAGGCTGTCGAGGCGCTGCACCGGCGCGGCATACAGGTCGCCATGCTCACCGGCGACGCACGTCAGGTGGCCGACGCGGTTGCGGCCGACCTCGGCATCGACGAGGTCTTCGCAGAGGTCCTCCCGGAGGACAAGGACTCCAAGGTCGTCGAACTGCAGCGCCGTGGTCGGCGGGTGGCCATGAGCGGTGACGGCACCAACGACAGCCCGGCCCTCGCGCGGGCCGACGTCGGCATCGCCGTCGGTGCCGGCACGGACGTCGCCATCGAGTCGGCAGGCATCATCCTCGCCTCCGACGACCCACGGGCCGTCCTGTCCGTCATCGAGCTGTCCCGCTCCTCCTGGCGGCTCATGCTGCAGAACCTCGGCTGGGCGAGCGGCTACAACCTGCTCACGGTGCCGATCGCGGGTGGGGCCCTGGCCTTCGCCGGCGTGACGGTGTCCCCTGCTGTCGCGGCGGTACTGATGAGCGTCTCGACGATCGTCGTGGCCCTGAACGCGCAGCGACTGCGCCGGCTCGACCTCGACCCGGCCCGCCTCGCGCAGCGGTGACCCGCTGACCACGGACCAGCGCGACCCGGCGAACTCGTGGCATTATTAGCACTCGACAAGTCTGAGTGCCAGGATGCGACCAGGAGGAGCCGTGCCGACGTACCAGTACGCCTGCACCGAGTGCGGGCACGGTTTCGAGGCGGTCCAGTCCTTCACCGACGACGCCCTCACCGAGTGCCCACGGTGCACCGGCCGGCTGCGCAAGGTGTTCAACTCGGTCGGGGTCGTGTTCAAGGGGTCCGGCTTCTACCGCACCGACAGCCGGGAGACGTCGAAGGCGTCGAGCAACGGCAAGGACGCCGGCGACAGCAAGCCGGCCGAGAAGAAGGCCGACGCGGGCAGCAAGACCGAGGCCGCCGGCTCGTCGTCCACGACCACGAGCTCGACGGGCAGCGGCACGCCGTCCACAAAGGGCAGCGCCGCCTGATCCTTGTGGACGCACCGGGTCGACCGGTGCCGCGTCGATAGTCTCCGGCCCATGACGAGCGAGTACGCGGGGACGCCGGCTGAGATCGGAGTCATCGGAGGCTCCGGGCTCTACTCACTCCTCGACGGCGAGACGGTCCAGGTCGACACCCCATGGGGGCCTCCCAGCGACCCGCTCACCATCGCCGAGGTCGCCGGGCGCCGCGTCGCGTTCCTCCCCCGCCACGGCCGCGACCACCGCTTTCCCCCGCACCGGGTCAACTACCGCGCCAACATCTGGGCGTTGCGGTCGGTCGGCGTCCGGCAGGTGCTGGCTCCCTGCGCGGTCGGCTCGCTCAAGACGGAGAACGGCCCGGGCACGCTCGTCCTGCCTGACCAGGTCGTCGACCGCACCTGGGGCCGCGGGCACACCTTCTACGACGAGCCCGGTCCGGTCGTGCACGTCGCGTTCGCCGACCCCTACTGCCCGAACGGACGACGAGTCGTGCTGGCCGCCGGTCGAGACCGCGGGCTGCCCGTCGTCGACGGCGGAACCCTGGTGGTGGTCAACGGGCCGCGGTTCTCCAGCCGGGCGGAGTCGGTGTGGCACCAGGCGCAGGGCTGGTCCGTGGTCGGGATGACCGCCTCCCCGGAGGGCGCGCTGGCCCGCGAGCTCGCGCTCTGCATCACCTCGGTGGCGCTGGTGACCGACCTGGACGCCGGGCTCGAGCACGGCGATGGAGTCACCCACGAAGAGGTGCTGCGGGTCTTCGCCGAGAACGTGGAGACCATGCGCGACCTGCTGCTGGAGACCATCGGCCGGCTCCCGTCGAGCGACACCGACTGCGACTGCCGCCACGCGCTCGACGGCCAGAAGCTGCCCTTCGACCTCCCGTGAGCCCTGCCGGCTCACGCCACGACGGAGTCCCGAGGTGGCTGCGTGGGCTGCCCCGCGCCGTCCGCAGGCACCGGCGGCTCCTGGCCGCCGGACTCCTCGCCGGCTCGGTCGCTCTCGGCATGAACGCCGTCGCGCCTCCCCCGCCACCGTCGACGCCCGTCCTGGTCGCGGCGCACGACCTGACGGCCGGCCAGCAGCTGGACGCCCCCGACGTCGCCACCGTCCGGATGGACCCGGGGACGGTGCCCGACGGCGCGCTCGCTGACGAGAAGGACGTCCATGGTCGGACCGTCGTGTCGGCGGTGCGGCGGGGAGAGCCGCTCACCGACCTCCGGCTGGTGGGTCCGGCAGCGGTCGACGGTCTGGGACCGGGCCTCGTGGCCGTTCCGGTCCGGGTCGCGGACGCCGACGAGGTCCGGTTGGTGCGACCGGGTGACCTGGTCGACGTGCTCGCCGCAGGAGCCGACGGCGCCGGGTCGTCCGCGCGTCTCGTCGCCTCGGCGGTGCGGGTGCTCACTGCCCCGCGTACGGCCGCGAACCGCTTCGGCGGCGAGCTCGGCAGCGGCGGGCTGGTCGTGCTGGCCACGACCAGCCAGACGGCGGCGCGGCTCGCCGGCGCAGCGGTCACCGAACGGCTGTCACTGATTCTTCGGGGTCAGTGACGGCGGGCGAGATCTCTGCAACGTTGGTGCGATCGATCATCCCCGCCACGAGGAGTGCACCCATGATCAAGGGCTTCAAGGACTTCCTGCTGCGCGGCAACGTCGTCGACCTGGCCGTCGCCGTCGTGATCGGCGTTGCGTTCGGCGCCGTCGTGACCGCGTTCGCGGAGGACTTCATCGGCGGCATCATCGGCGCCATCGGTGGCAGCCCCGACTTCGGCGAGGCGGGCTTCGAGGTGAACGACAGCAAGATCGTGCTCGGGACCACCGTCACCGCGCTCATCAACTTCCTGATCGTCGCGTTCGCGGTCTACTTCTTCGTGGTCGTGCCGGTCAACAAGCTGATGGAGCGGCGCAAGAAGGGCGAGGAGCCCGAGGTGGCCGCGCCGAGCGAGGACATCGTGCTGCTGCAGGAGATCCGCGACCTGCTGCGCCAGCGCACGCCCTGACCTTCCAAGATCCTCTACCTGGTGCTCAGGAAGCGAGTCGACTGCCTTCCTGAGCACGGTCGTGGCGATCATGGGCGCCGGCGCGCGGACAGCTCACCAGTGCGGAGGCTTCTCGCGGATCAGCCGCTCGTCGTCCGACGCGTCGTCCTCAGGGTGCTCGCCCCATCCGCGGTCGGTGTCGTCCGAGGTCTGCTCGGGCAGCACCTCGTCGTCGTACCCCTGCCGTTCGCTCACCCGACCAGGGTAGACATCGCCGCACGCCCGCTCACGACTACGATCCCTGCGCACCCGAGGAGAGGCGAGGTCGTCCGTGGCTGGTCCCGCAGTGGCGCGGCTGCGCCGGGTCGCCGGGCGCCTCACACGGGCCCTCGGGGTGCGGCGAGCGGCGGGTCCGGACGCGCAGGGTCTGCAGGCTCGCCTCGACAAGGTCCGCACGGACCGCGACGCGGCACGAGCCAAGCTCGCGACGAGGACCGCTGCCCTGGAGGCGCAGTCTCGTCGCGCCGAGTCACTCGCCGCTGAGCTCGATCGGCTCCGGACGGCAAGCGACGTGGCCGCCGGCCGGGACCGGACCGACCTGTCCTACCTGTTCGTCGTGACCTACGGCCGCTCCGGCTCGACCCTCCTGCAGGGGATCCTCTCCTCGATGCCCGGCGTGATGATCCGCGGCGAGAACGGCGGCGTGCTCTCGGACCTGTTCGCCTTCCACCGGACCGTCGCCGGCCACCGTGACCGGCTGGCCCGCCCGGGCGGGCTACCGGTGAGCCACCCGTGGTGGGGCATCGACGGGTACCGCGACGAGACCGCCCTGCGCGGCATCCGCACGTTGCTGCTGGAGACCCTGCTGCGGCCCGAGGCCGACACCCGGATCGTCGGGTTCAAGGAGATCGACTGGCCCACCGACGGGCTCCCGGAGCTGCTCGACTTCCTCCGGGCGGTGTTCCCGGACGCGCGGTTCGTGCTCAACACCCGCGACCTCGAGCACGTGGCGCAGAGCAAGTGGTGGGCCGGCAAGCCGGACGCGCTGAGCACCCTGCAGGCGATGGAGAAGGCGTTCGTCGAGGCGCTCGACGGGCTCGGCGACGCGGCCTACCACGTGCACTACGACGAGTACGTGGCGGACCCGAGCCGCCTCAAGGGGCTCTTCGACTGGCTCGGCGCCGACTTCGACGAGGACCGGGTCCGCGAGGTGATGGCGGTCCGGCACTCCTACTGAGC
>DASTVO010000176.1:0-9274 GCA_035759075.1 Actinomycetes bacterium | reverse complement strand
TGGGAGGGCGCCGACTGGTACGCGCCGGCCGGTGAGTCGGCGACGGTGGACACCCTGTCGTGGGGCCGGCAGCCGTGGTTCGACTGGTGGGCGGCCGAGCACCGGGCGGCTCGCGAGAACGTCATCTGCATGGACATGTCGTTCATGTCGAAGTTCCTCGTGCAGGGTCGCGACGCGGGTCGGTTGCTCGAGCGGCTCTCCGCGAACCACGTGGACGGGGACAGCGGCCTCATCACGTACACGCAGTGGCTCAACGACGGCGGCACGCTGGAAGCCGACCTCACGGTCACCAAGCTCGACGACGAGCGGTTCTGGGTGGTGGCGTCCGACACCGCGCACCGCCATGCCGAGACCTGGATGCGTCGGCACGTCACCGACGCCATGCACGCGTTCGTGAGCGACATGACCTCGGGCTTCGCGCAGGTCAACGTGCAAGGACCACGCTCGCGCGACCTGCTGCAGACCCTGACCTCGGCGGACCTGTCCAACGACGCGTTCCCGTTCCGCACCGCGCGGTCGATCGACATCGGCTTCGCCCGCGTGCTGTGCGTGCGCATCACCTACCTCGGTGAGCTCGGCTACGAGCTCTACGTCCCGGTCGAGCAGGCGACCCACGTGTACGACCGGCTCGTGGCCGCGGGGGAGCCGTTCGGCATGGTGCATGCCGGGCTCAAGGCCCTCGCGAGCCTGCGGATGGAGAAGGGCTACCGCGACTACGGCCACGACATCGACTACTCCGACTCGGTGCTCGAGGCGGGCCTCGGTTTCGCGGTCGACATGGACCACGACTTCATCGGCCGTGGCGCGGTGGCGCGCAAGAAGGCGGAGGGCCCGCTGACCCGACGGCTGGTCCAGGTCCTCGTTGCCGACCCCGAGCCGATGATGTACCACGCCGAGCCGGTGCTCCGCGACGGCAAGCCGGTCGGCTACGTCCGCGCCGCCTCCTACGGCCACACCCTCGGTGGAGCGGTCGGCCTGGCGATGGTCGAGGGGTCCGAGCCCGTCGACAAGGCCTGGCTCGAGGGCGCCGACTGGGAGGTCGAGATCGCGGGACAGCTCTTCCCGGCGACCGCTTCGCTCCGCCCGCTCTACGACCCCGGAAACGTCAAGGTCAAGGGCTGAGGTGGGTCGGCGCGAACATGGCCAGCCGCGCCGGCAGCACGACTACGTTCGGACCGTCCTCCGCGAGAGCAGCCGCGAGGTCACGCTCGAGTGACTCCGGCGTCGTCGTCCTCGCCGGCACGCCGAAGGACTCCGCCAGCGCCACGAAGTCGGGACGGGCGAGCTCGGTCCCGTACGCCGCGCCGAACGCGCCCGTCATGTACTCGCGCAGGATGCCGGAGCCGCCGTCGTCGACCACTAGCCACGTCACCGGCAGGTTGTGCTGGCGCGCCGTGGCGAGCTCGGACAGGCCGTACATCGCGCCGCCGTCGCCGGAGACGGCGAGTACCCGTCGCCCGCCCGCCACGGCGACGGACGCGCCCAGCGCGGCGGGGAAGGCGTAGCCCAGACCGCCCGAACCCTGGGCCGAGCTCATCGAACCCGACGCCCGCGCGTCCCAGGCCGACCACGCCCAGTAGCCCAGGATCGTCATGTCCCAGAACGTCGGGGTCGGGTCCGGCACCGCCGACCGCACCGCGTCGAGGACGTGCCGCTCCAGGGCGAGGTCCTGCCCGTCGAGCCGCTCGGCGACGCGGGCCAGCAGGTCGGCGACGCGTTTCTCGGCCACCCCGTCCGGCGTGCGCGCCTCGACCCTCCGGCAGAGCCCTTGGAGCGCGAGCCCGGCGTCGGCGTGCAGCGCGAGCGCAGGGTGGTTGGCCTCCAGCTTCCCGCGGTCGGCCTCGACCTGGATGACCCGTCCACGCGGGCGGAACGTGTGGTAGTTGCTGGACAGCTCGCCGAGCCCGCTGCCCACGACGAGCAGGACGTCGGCGTCCTCGAGCAGCTCGGTGGTGTACCGGTCCTCGAGCCACGACTGGGCCGAGAGCGGGTGGTTCCAGGGGAACGCGCCCTTCGCTCCGAAGGTGGTCACCACCGGCGCCCGCAGCGCCTCCGCCAGCTCCATCAGCGCCTGCTCGGCGGAAGCCCGCACCACGCCTCCGCCGGCGAGGACGACGGGACGCTCGGCCGCGGCCAGGAGGCGGGCCGCCTCGTCCAGCAGCTCGGCCCGGGGCTGCGGCGCCTGCGGGTGCACCGGGAGGTCGCCGACCGGTGGGACGCGCGCGTCCTCGAGGAGCACGTCCTGGGGGACCTCCACCCAGGTCGGCCCGTACGGCGGGGTCAGCGCGGCCTGCCAGGCCGCCGCCAGCGCCTCGGGGATCTGTCCCGGCTGGGTCACGAGCTCGGCGGACTTCACGACGTCGCGCACCGTGGCCCGCTGGTCGCGCAGCTCGTGCAGGTAGCCCCGCCGACGGCCGCCGAGACCCGCTCGCGGGACCTGGCTCGCGACGGTCACGACCGGCACCGCGGAGGCCGCTGCCTCCTGCAGGGCCGCCAGGCTGATCAGCGCGCCGGGACCGGTGGACACCAGCAGGGTGCCGGGGCGGGCGGTGGTGCGGGCGTAACCGTCGGCGGCGAAGCCCGCGGAGAGCTCGGTGCGCAGCCCGAGGTAGCGCAGGTCCGACCGGCTCAGCGCCGAGAACGTGCCCAGTGCGTGCTGCCCGGGGACGCCGAACACGTCGCGGGCGCCCAGGGCGGCCAGCGACTCGACGACCAGGTCGCCGCCGGTGCGGCTCCCCGCCGCGGTCACGCCGCGCCTTCGACCAGGGCCATCAGAGAGACCAGCTCGTACGCGACGTGGGACGCGGCGACCGTGGTCATCTCGGCGTGGTCGTAGGGCGGCGACACCTCGACGACGTCCGCTCCGACGAGCTGGCACCCCGCCAGGCCGCGCAGCACGGCCAGCAGCTCACGGCTGGTCATGCCGCCCGCCTCCGGCGTGCCGGTCCCGGGCGCGTGCGCCGGGTCGAGCACGTCGATGTCCACCGAGACGTACAGCGGCCGGTCGCCGATGCGGGCCCGCAGTCCGGCCACCACCTCCTCGACACCGCGGCTCATGACGTCCATCGAGGTCACGATCCCGAAGCCCATCGCCCGGTCGTCGACGAGGTCGCCGCGACCGTAGAGCGGCCCGCGGATGCCGACGTGGCTGAGCGCGTCGGTGTCGAGCAGTCCCTCCTCGTGCGCGCGCCGGACCGGTGTGCCATGGGTGTAGCGGGCTCCGAAGTAGGTGTCCCACGTGTCCAGGTGCGCATCGAAGTGCAGCAGCGCGACCGGCCCGTGCCGCCTGGAGACGGAGCGGAGCAGCGGCAGGGCGATCGTGTGGTCACCACCGATCGTCACCAGCCGGGCACCGGAGCCCAGCAGCTCGTCCGAGCCGCGCTCGACAGCGGCGACGGCCTCCGCGATGTCGAAGGGGTTGCAGGCGATGTCTCCTGCGTCGGCGACCTGCTGGGCCGCGAACGGCTCGACGTCCAGGCCCGGGTGGTAGGGCCGCAGCAGCCGGCTCGCCTCGCGTACGGCCGCGGGCCCGAAGCGGGCGCCGGGCCGGTAGGAGACGCCCGCGTCGAAGGGAACGCCCACCACAGCCACGTCGCAACCGCCGACCTCGTCGAGACGCGGGAGTCGCGCGAACGTCGCCGGCCCGGCGAACCGGGGGACGTCGGCGGCGTCCACCGGCCCGCGCACCGGGCGGGCGTCCGTGGCGTCGGTCATGTGGTCTCCTCCTCGCTCGGCTCCGGCGGAAGAGCCGGCGCGAAGACCCACAGCACGCGGGTCGTGGTCTCCGCCGTGCCGCGGAAGCAGTGCTCCGTGCGTGGCGGGAAGGTGAACGCGTCCCCGGCGCCGAGCTGGACGCGGTGGTCGCCGAGCGTCACCTCGAGCCGGCCCGCCAGGACGAAGACGAACTCGACGTCCGACGGCAGGCCGTACAGCTCGTCGCCGCTGCCGCCACCGGGCTCGATCTCGCTGAGGATGGCCTGGACACGACGCTCACCCTCGGGGGTGAGCAGGTACTCGGTGATGCCCTCGCCCCCGAAGTTGATCGGGGGATAGGCGCCCCGGCGCACCACCTCTCCGGAGGACGCGTGGAAGAGGCTCCCGACCGGGATCTCCAGCGCCTGGCACAGCCGCATCAGGGAGGCCACCGAGGCCGTCGCCTGGTCCCGTTCGAGCTTGGACAGGAAGCCCTTCGTCAGCCCGCTCTCCAGGGCGACCTCGGCCAGGGTCTTGCGCCGCGACTGGCGGGCGGCTCGCAGCTGGGCCCCGATGGCGGCGGTGCCGGCCGCGGCGCCGACGGCGGAACCGACGGGGGTACGGACGGCGGTGCCGGCGGTCGCGTCCGCCGCAGGCCCCGCCCGCCCGTCCGGGCCCGCCGACCCTCTGTCCCGCCGTGCCATCGACATCCTCCCGCCGCCTCGGCGTCTGTCCACCCGCGTCGTCCTGCTGACCATGAAACACCATGCGATCCGTAGGAAACAAGGGTTGACAACGGGAAAACCTGGGGTGATTCTTGCGTGGCCCAGGCCACACCATCGGAGGAGCGCGAGCCATGACCATCTCCCGACGCAGCCGAGCCGGATGGCGGCACACCGCCCCCGTGGTCCTCGCGGCCGCGGCCTTGCTGCTCGCGGGCTGCGGCGCGGGCGACACCGCCGGGACCGCCGGTTCGACGTCCACGGCGTCGGTGCCGGAGCAGGACGAGAACGCCGCGCTGCACGACCTGCTCCCCGAGGACGTGCAGAAGGCGGGGAAGGTGTCGATCGGGACAGAGGCCCTCTACCCGCCGTTCGAGTTCTTCGCGGAGGACAACAAGACCATCGTCGGTCTGGACCCGGACCTGGCTCAGGCCCTCGGCCAGGTGCTCGGCATCGAGGTCACCATGACGCACACCGCCTTCGACGGGCTCCTCACCGCGCTCGACGGTGGGCGGTTCGACCTGGTCATCGCGGCCATCACGGACACGAAGGAGCGGCAGGCGCAGTACGACTTCGTCGACTACTTCACGACGGGGCAGGCGATCGTCGTGAAGAAGGGCAACCCGGAGGGGATCACGTCCGTCGAGGACCTGTGCGGACGGAACGTGTCGGTGCTCGTGGCGTCGACGCAGGAGAAGCTGCTCGGCGAGTTCAACGCCGACCAGTGCGCCTCGGACAAGATCAAGGTCACGGCGCTGCCCAACGACCGGGACGCGCTGCTGCAGGTGCGCACCGGCCGGGTGGACGCGTCGTTCACGCAGGACGCCGTGGGTCGCTACAACGCGAAGACCATCGGCGGCGGGAACCAGTTCGAGGTCGCCAACTCGGAGCCGATCCTGCCCATCCCGGTCGGCATCGTGTTCGCCAAGGACGACACGCAGCTGCGGGACGCGTTCAAGGCAGCGCTCGAGGAGATCATCGCCAACGGCACGTACGACCAGATCCTGGAGAAGCACGACCTGGTCGGCGGCGCCAACAAGGACGCCACCATCAACGGCGGCACCTCCTGACGGGCAGCGCCATGTCCTCAGACCTGGACGGCAGCGGCACCGGCTCGCCGAGCGGCGCGGGGGACCGGCGGCGCGAGCCGATCGCGGCGGTCCCCGTACGGCACTGGGGCCAGTGGGTGTCAGCCGCCGTCGTCGTGCTGCTCGTCGCCGCCCTCGGCTACTCCGTGGCGATCAACGACAACCTGCAGTGGTCCGCGGTCGGCGACAACCTCACCGAGCCCACCGTGCTGCGCGGGCTGTGGGTCACAGTCCAGCTGACGGTCCTGGCCATGGTGGCGGGCATCGTCCTGGGTGTCGTGGTCGCGGTGATGCGCCTGTCGGCCAACCCTGTGCTGAGCACCGTCAGCTGGTTCTACATCTGGCTCTTCCGCGGCACTCCCGTGCTGGTCCAGCTGCTGCTCTGGTTCAACCTGGCCCTGTTCTTCCCGACGCTGGGTGCCGGGCCGCTCAGCGTCGACACGAACGACCTGATCAAGCCGTTCGTCGCGGCGCTGCTGGCGTTGGCGCTCAACGAGGCCGCGTACATGGCTGAGGTGGTGCGGGCCGGGATCCTCGCAGTCGACGAGGGGCAGGCCGAGGCGGCCCACGCCCTGGGCATGAGCCAGGGCCAGACGATGCGCCGCATCGTCCTGCCGCAGGCCATGCGGGTGATCATCCCGCCGACCGGCAACGAGACGATCACGATGCTCAAGACCACCTCCCTGGTGCTGGTCGTCGGAGCCGGCGACCTGCTGACCCGCACCTCGGCGATCGCGGCGCGGGAGTTCACCACGATCGAGATGCTGCTGGTCGCGAGCGTCTGGTACCTCGTCCTGACCTCGGTGGCCAGCTACGGCCAGTACCACCTCGAACGGCGGTTCGCCCGCGGAACCTCCGCCGGTTCGCAGGCCTCGGTCGGCCGGCGGATCCTCGCGAATCTCCGACCGGGACGCGTGGAAGGGGGCGTGCGATGACCGGTGCGATGGTCCGCTCCGAGGACGTCCACAAGTCCTTCGGCCACGTCGACGTGCTCAAGGGCATCGACCTCGAGGTGGCGCCCAAGGACGTGTTCTGCCTCGTGGGTCCGTCCGGCTCCGGAAAGTCCACGTTCCTGAGGTGCATCAACCACCTGGAGAAGGTCGACGCGGGCCGGCTGTACGTGGACGGCAGGCTGGTCGGCTACCGGGAGGTCGGCGACAAGCTCTACGAGCTGCGCGAGAAGGAGGTGGCCGCCCACCGCCGTGACATCGGCATGGTCTTCCAGCGCTTCAACCTCTTCGGCCACATGACCGCCCTGGAGAACGTCATGGAGGCGCCCGTCCGCGTCCGGCGGGAGCCAAAGGCAGTTGTCCGCGACCGGGCCGTGAAGCTGCTGGACCGGGTGGGGCTCGCCGCGAAGAGCGGCAGCTACCCGGCGCAGCTGTCCGGCGGTCAGCAGCAGCGGGTGGCGATCGCCCGTGCGCTGGCGATGGAGCCCAAGCTGATGCTCTTCGACGAGCCCACCTCGGCATTGGACCCCGAGCTGGTCGGGGAGGTGCTCGACGTCATGCGTGACCTCGCCGCCAGCGGGATGACGATGATCGTGGTGACGCACGAGATGGGCTTCGCCCGCGAGGTGGGCGACGCGCTCGTCTTCATGGACGACGGGATCGTCGTGGAGGCCGGGCATCCCCGAGACGTGCTGTCCAACCCGCAGCACGCCCGGACCCGGTCGTTCCTGTCCAAGGTGCTCTGACGCGGGGCAAGCCGAGGGCGGGCACGAGACGGCGCGCACGTACGGTGGGCGGGTGCTGACCTCGACCGCCGTCCCGTCCTGGCTCGTCGCGGGCGGGTCCCTGCTGCTCGGCTTCCTCGTGGCGCAGGCCACCGGCGTCCGGGTGCTCGGCGGGCTCGTGCTGCTCGGCGCGCTCGTCTGGTGCTGGTTCCTGTGGCGGGCGCGAGCCGGGACCGGTGTGGCCCTGGCACTCGTCGCCGCCTACGCCGCAGCGTTCGTGCTGTCCCACCTGATCGCGCGCGCGATCGGCGGAGTGCCCGCTGTGCTGCTCGTGTCCGCCGTCGTGGCGCTGCTGGCCTTCGCGCTCGCCGACCGCCGTGCTCCGGCCGGGGTGAGCGCGTGACCGAGGTGACGGCCGGCGACCGCGGGCTGCGGCTCGGGCAGCTGCTCAAGCTGGTCGACGCCGTCGACACCGGCGGAGGGGCCCGGGCGCTGCTGGAGTCCGGCGCGGTACGCGTGAACGGTGAGGTCGAGACCCGCCGGGGCCGCCAGCTCGCGCCCGGCGACGTGGTCGAGGTCGGCGGCGAGACCGTCACCGTGCGGTAGCCGCGCGACGCGGCCGCTCTCCCTCGGCCCTTGTCCCGAGACACCGGCCGGTGCCACATTCGGCTCGGGAGGCCGGGTGGGCATCGACACGCTGGTGGCGCGGATGCGGGGCGCACTGGCTGTGATGGAGTCCGCCGGCGACGCCCGCCGCTTCTTCCTCGCGACCTACCTGCGGACCACGGTTGCCGTCAGGGACGAGCTCTCGGCCGGCGGTTTCGGCGACGCGGAGTGGGTCGAGCGCTGGGACGTGGTCTTCGCCGACCTCTACCTCGACGCGGTGGAGCGGGCCGACCGCGGCGAGCCGGTCCCGCTGCCGTGGGCGGTGGCCTTCGACGCGACCCGGCTGCCGCCGCTGCGGCACGTCCTGCTGGGGATGAACGCGCACATCAACTTCGACCTGCCGCAGGCGCTGCTCGCGGTGATCACGCCGGCCGAGTTCGACGACCCCGTCCGGATGGCCGAGCGGAAGGCGGATCACCAGCACCTGGACCGGCTGCTGGCCCGGCGGGTGCCCGCGGAGGACCGGGAGCTGGTGCGGCTCGGCGGCGCGACCCGGACCGACCGTCTGCTGCGACCGCTCAACCAGTCCGGGACCAGGCGGTTCCTGAGGGAGTCGCGCGACAAGGTCTGGGACAACGCCCGCGCGCTCGACGGCGCACGCCGGGCAGGGGCGGACGTCCTGGCCGGTCGGCTGCAGGAGCTCGAGGTCCTCAGCGCCCGCCGCGTGGAGCAGCTGAGCGCGCCCGGACAGGTCCTGCTCAAGCTCGCCGTCCGCGGTTTCGGCGTTCGGCTGCCGGCGCCGGGCGGTGCGTCGTGCTGACCGTCGGCCTGCGCCGGATGTTGTGGGTGGCCGCCCTGCTGGTCCTGGCGGAGGCGCTGCCGCTGACGGTGCGAAGCGGGCAGACGGACCGGTACTTCGCCTGGACCATCGACGTGCCCCTCACGGCGGCGTTTCTCGGCGCCGCCTACCTCGCCGCCGGTGTTCTCGAGGCGTCCGCCGCCAGACAGCGCACGTGGGCGCGGGCCCGCCTCGCCGTGGCGGGTGTCTGGGTGTTCACGACGTTGACGTTGCTGGTCACCGTGGCCCACCTGGACACGTTCCACCTCGACGCCACGTCACCCGTGACCTTGGCCGTCACCTGGGGGTGGGTCGCCGTGTACGCCGCCGTGCCGCCCGTGCTCGGCGTCCTCTGGTGGCGCCAGCTGCGAGCCGTCCGCGGACACCGGTCGGACGTGGGAGACCACCTCCCCTCGGCGCTCCGCCACATCCTCGGTGGGCAGGGGCTCGTCATGGTCGGCGCCGGCTGCCTGCTGCTGGTGCGCCCGGGCCACGCCGGCTGGTGGCCCTGGCCGCTGACCGTGCTGACCGCCCAGGCCGTCGGGGCCTGGCTGGTCGGGCTCGGTGTCCTGGCGCTGCAGGCGTGGTGGGTGGACCGGCTGGACGCCACGACGGTGGTGTTCGCCGCCGGCGCGGTGCTGGGTGTCGGCCA
>DASTVO010000175.1:0-12694 GCA_035759075.1 Actinomycetes bacterium | reverse complement strand
CAACTTCAGCGGCGACGGTGACATCGGTGACGACCTGCGGGCATCGGCGTTCGGCGACAACCTGCTGCGGCTGAGCGAGGTGAAGGAGCGGTTCGACCCCACCAACCTGTTCAGCCTCAACAACAACGTGCGGCCGGCCGGCTCGGTCGGGCTGCCCGGGCAGCGCATCACCGTGGACGAGGGGGCAAAGGCCAAGAGGTAGCGCGGCCCCGCCGCGGCCGGCCGGCAGGTCCGCCACACTGCGGGCATGGACCTGCGCTGGGACGCCGTGGTGGTCGACTGCCACGACCCCGAGGAGCTCGCCCGGTTCTGGTGCGCGCTGCTCGGGGTCGAGGTGCGGGGCCGGTGGCAGCAGTACCTCGGCCTGACCCCGATGGCACCCGGCCAGCCGCGTCTCGTGCTGCAGCGGACTGAGGACCCCAGGCCGGCGAAGAACTCGCTGCACCTGGACCTGCACGTGCCGGGCGCGGAGCTGACGGCTGCCGTGGACCGGGCGGTGGCGCTCGGCGCGACCGTGGTCTCCGAGCACGACCTCGAGGGCGCCAGCTGGCGGACGCTCGCCGACCCGGAGGGCAACCTCTTCTGCCTGGTCGCCGACTGAGTGATCGTTCGGCCGCGAAACTCGCCGGTGATCTCCTCAGCAGCCGGATATGCCTACCGCAGCGATCACCCACGTGGTCTGCGTGTCGACCGCGGCTGGAACGAACAGCTCAGGCGTGGGCCTTTTCGTACGCCTCGACGACGGTGGCCGGAATGCGACCGCGCTCGTTGACCTGATGGCCGTTCGCGCGGGCCCATTCACGGATCTGGGCCGTGCGGTTGTCGCCGCCGGAGCGCTTCCTTCCGGTGGAGCGGGCCGCGCGGCCGCCGACCCGGCGGGCGTGCCCGACATAGCTGGCCAGCGAGTCGCGAAATGCCGCGGCGTTGGAGTTGCTCAGGTCGATCTCGTAGGCGACACCGTCCAGGGAGAACGACACGGTCTCGTCCGCCTGTCCCCCGTCGATGTCGTCGACGAGCAGGACGGTGACTTTCTGCGCCATAGGTCATTCTCCAAGGTCAGGGAATTCAGACGGAGAAAACCTAGCGCATTTCACGGGCGGAATGCCAAACTCCGCAGCAGACCGGGTGCCGGAATTGCCTATTCGCCGTCCTTCTCACGGTCGGCGTACCTTTTCACCGCAATCACGAGGGCGACAAAGGCGCCGCCCACGACCAGCGGCGGCACAATGGCGGCGACGACGTCCATCAGCTGCCCTCGGGCTTGAGCAGCGGAAATGCAATCGTCTCCCGGATCGGCTTTCCGGTGAGCAGCATGATGAGCCGGTCGATTCCCAGGCCCATTCCGCCCTGCGGCGGCATCCCGAACTCCATCGCGCGCAGGAAGTCCTCGTCGAGCGCCATCGCCTCCGGGTCGCCGCCGGCCGCCTTCAGCGACTGCTCGACCAGCCGCCGGCGCTGCTCGAGGGGGTCGTTGAGCTCGGAGTACGCGGGTGCCAGCTCGACGCCGTTGACGATCAGGTCCCACGCCTCGACCAGCCCCGGCGCGCTGCGGTGCGGCTTGGCCAGCGGCTTGACCGCGGCCGGGTAGTCGGTGATGAACGTCGGCTCGCGGATCGCGTGCTCGACGAGCTGCTCGAAGAGCTCGACGACGATCTCCGGCGCGCTCCACGACGGCTGCAGCGCCACGTCGTGCCGGTCGGCCAGCTTGCGCAACGTCTCGGCCGAGGTGTCGACGTCGACCTCCTCGCCGACGGCCTGCGACACCGCCTCGAGCAGCGGCACGTGGGTCCAGCCCTCGGCGAGGTCGAGCTCGCCGCCCCGCCCGTCCGGGACCACGGTCGAGCCGGTGACGGCCCGCGCCGCGTCCAGCACGATCTCGCGGGTCAGCTCGGCCATGGTCCCGTAGTCGCCGTACGCCTCGTAGACCTCCAGCATCGTGAACTCGGGGCTGTGGGTGCTGTCGACGCCCTCGTTGCGGAAGTTGCGCCCGATCTCGTAGACCCGGTCCAGGCCGCCGACGGTCAGCCGCTTGAGGTAGAGCTCGATCGCGATCCGCAGGTACATCGTCTGGTCGAACGCGTTGAGGTGCGTGGAGAACGGCCGGGCCGCAGCCCCGCCGTGCAGCGGCTGCAGCAGCGGCGTCTCGACCTCGAGGAAGTCGTGGCGGTCCAGCGTCGACCGCACCGAGCGCAGCACGGCCGCCCGCGTACGGACCATCTCGCGGGACTCGGCGTTCACGGCCAGGTCCACGTAGCGCATCCGCACCCGCGCCTCGGGGTCGGTGAGCCCCTTGTGCTTGTCCGGCAACGGGCGCAGTGCCTTCGCCAGCATCGCCCACGAGTCGGCGAGGACCGACAGCTCACCGCGGCGCGAGGAGATGACCTCGCCCTCGACCCCGATGTGGTCACCGAGGTCGACGTCAGACTTCCAGAACGCCAGTGCCTCCTCGCCGACGCCGTCGAGCGACACCATCACCTGGATCTCGCCGGTCCCGTCGCGCACGGTCGCGAAGCACAGCTTGCCTCCGGTCCGCGACAGCACCACGCGGCCGGCGACCCCGACGCGCTGCCCGGTAGCGGTGTCCGGCTCGAGGTCGGGGTGCGCAGCGCGGAGGGCGGCGATGGTGGTCGTCCGCGGGAACGTCACCGGGTACGCGTCGACGCCGCGCTCGCGCATCCGGTCGAGCTTCTCCCGTCGGACGCGGACCTGCTCGGGCAGCTCGTCGTACGCGGCGCTCTGCTCGGGGGTGCTGTCGTCGGGCGTGCTCACCGGGTCAGGTTACCGAGCGGGGCGCACCGGCTCCGAACCGATCACACCCGGTCGGAGCCGTTGTTGCGCTCGAACACCAGCCGCAGCCCGACGAGCGTGAGCCACGGCTCGTGCGCGTCGATGACTCCGGACTCGTCGAGGACCATCGGCGCGAGCCCGCCGGTGGCGATCACGGTCACCTCGTCCGGGTCCCCGCCCGGCCCGGCGATCTCGCTCGCCATCCGGCTGACGACACCGTCGACCTGGCCGGCGAAGCCGTAGAGGATCCCCGACTGCAGCGCCTCCACGGTGTTGCGCCCGATCACCGACCTGGGCCGGGCCAGCTCCACGCGACGCAGCTGCGCACCGCGGGTGCCGAGCGCCTCCACGGACACGTCGATGCCCGGGGCGATCGCCCCGCCCAGGTACTCCCCCTTCGCCGAGACGGCGTCGAACGTCGTCGCCGTGCCGAAGTCCACGACGATGCACGGCCCACCGAAGAGCTCGACCGCCGCGAGGGCGTTCACGACCCGGTCGGTCCCGACCTCCTTCGGGTTGTCGGTGAGCACCGGCACCCCGGTCCTGACGCCCGGCTCGACGACGACGGCCGGCACGTCGGCGTAGTACCGGCGGCACATGTCCCGCATCTCCTGCAGCACCGCCGGCACCGTCGAGCACAGCGAGATCCCGTCGATGTCGTCGACCGACGCACCCGGGTGCTGGGTCAGCAGCCCGTGCAGCACCACCGCGATCTCGTCCGCGGTGCGGTGGGCCTCGGTCGCGACCCGCCAGTGCTCGACCAGCTCCTCGCCGTCGAAGAGCCCGAGCACGGTGTGGGTGTTCCCGACGTCGATGGCGAGCAGCATCACGCCACCTCGCGAAGGTCGCAGGCGATGTCGAGCACCGGCGCCGAGTGGGTCAGCGCCCCGACGGCGAGGTAGTCGACCCCGGTGGCGGCCACCTCGCGGGCGTTGTCCAGTCGCAGCCCGCCGCTGGCCTCGAGCCGCGCCCGGCCGCCGACCGCCTCGACCGCGCGGCGCATGTCCTCGACCGACATGTTGTCCAGCAGCACCAGGTCGGCACCCGCCTCGACCGCCTCGATGACGTCGGCCACCGAATCGCCCTCGACCTCGACGGGCACGTCCGGGAAGGCGGTGCGGACCGCCCGGAACGCCTCGGCCACCCCACCAGCCGCGACCACGTGGTTGTCCTTGACCATCGCAGCGTCCGACAGCGACATCCGGTGGTTGACCCCGCCGCCGCAGCGCACCGCGTACTTCTCCAGCGCCCGCAGGCCCGGCGTCGTCTTGCGGGTGTCCCGCACCGCGGCGCCGGTCCCCCCGACGGCGTCGACCCAGCGCCGGGTCAGCGTCGCGATACCCGACATCCGGCACAGCAGGTTCAGCGCCACCCGCTCCCCGGTCAGCAGCCCGCGGGTGGCGGCGGTCAGCGACATCAGCACGTCGCCGCGCGCGACCCGGTCACCGTCGGACGCCCGCCAGGTCACCTGGACGGCGTCGTCGGTCGCGACGTCGAAGACCGCCGTCGCGACGGCCAGACCGGCAACCACGCCGTCCGCGCGCGCCACCAGGTCGGCCGTGGACTCCTGGTCGAACGGCACCGTCGCCACGCTGGTCACGTCCAGCCCGCCGGCGAGGTCCTCGTCGAGCGCGCGGGTCACGACGTCGAGCACGTACGCGGGGTCGAGGCCCGCCTCGACCAGCCGGGCGGTCGTCTCGTCGCTCAAGTCGGTCACCGGTGGTCCTCCACTCCGATGGTGAGCGTGCCGTCTGCCAGCCGGGTGACGAGATGCGCCCGCCACTTCTCGTCGTCCCGGTCCGGGAAGTCCTGTCGCCAGTGGCTGCCGCGGGTCTCCTCGCGCTGGCGCGCCGCGCCGGCGAGCGCGGAGGCCACGAGGTGCAGGTTGGTCGCCTCCCACGCCTCGGTGCAGGGGTCGCCGCTGTCCTTGAGCCGCAGCTCCATGAGGCGCGCCATCCCGTCGCGCAGGCTGCGCTCGTCGCGCAGCACGCCCACGTCGGCCGACATCGCGCGAGCGACCTCGGACCGCACCGACGGGTCCAGCAGCCCGGTCGGGCGCTCGTCGGGCGCCGGCTCCGCCGGTGGCGCCAGCTCGCGGCCCAGGGCGTCGGCGATCCGCCGTCCGAACACCAGGCCCTCCAGCAGCGAGTTGGAAGCCAACCGGTTCGCCCCGTGCACGCCGGTGCAGGCGACCTCGCCACAGGCGTAGAGGCCGCGGACCGAGGTTCGGCCGTCGAGGTCGGTGCGCACCCCGCCGGAGGCGTAGTGGCAGGCCGGCGCCACCGGTATCAGCTGGGTCACCGGGTCGATCCCGTGCTCCCGGCAGCTGGCCAGGATGGTGGGGAAACGCACCCGCCACATGTCCTCGCCGAACTCGCGGGCGTCGAGCCAGACGTGGTCGGCCCCGGTCTCGCGCATCCGCGTCATGATCGCCTTCGCGACCACGTCGCGCGGCGCCAGGTCGGCCAGCTCGTGCAGGCCCTGCATGAACGCGACTCCGGCGCCGTCGCGCAGGACGGCTCCTTCGCCGCGTACCGCCTCCGACACCAGGGGCTGCTGCCCGCGGGACCGCTCGCCCAGCCACAGCACCGTGGGGTGGAACTGCACGAACTCCAGGTCGGTCACCGCGGCACCCGCGCGCAACGCGACGGCGACGCCGTCACCGGTGGAGACCGACGGGTTCGTCGTCGCCGCGTAGACCTGGCCCAGTCCGCCGGTCGCGAGCACGACCGCCCGGGCGTGCACCGCGCCGACCCCGTCGCGCTGGCCGGTCCCGATGACGTGCAGCGTCAGTCCGCAGACCCGCCCGTCCCCGGACTGCAGCAGGTCGAGCACCAGAGCGTGCTCGACCACCTCGATGCCCGGGTCGGCGTGCAGCGCGGCGATGAGCGCCCGCTCGATCTCCAGCCCGGTCGCGTCACCGCCGGCGTGCGCGATGCGGTCGCGATGATGGCCGCCCTCGCGGGTCAGCGCGATGTCGCCGGAGGAGGTGCGGTCGAACTGCGTGCCGATCTCGATCAGCTCGCGGACGCGCGCCGGTCCCTCCTCGACGAGGACCTTCACCGCCGCCTCGTCGCAGAGACCGACGCCCGCGACCAGGGTGTCCTGGAGGTGCTGCTCGGGACTGTCCCCCTCCCCCAGCGCGGCCGCGATCCCGCCCTGCGCCCAGCGGGTCGAACCGGCGTCGAGGTAGGTCTTGGTGACCAGGAGCACCCGGCCGCCGGTCGTCTGCCGCGCGCGCAGCGCAGTGGACAGCCCGGCGATGCCGGACCCGACCACCACGACGTCGGCGTCGACCTGCCAGCCCGGTGCGGGGGCGAGCAGTCGATGGCGAAGCGGCAGCCGGCCGTCCTCGGTCGCCGGCACCGTCACGCCCCGCCGACCGTGACGACCAGGTTGTCGATGAGCCGCGTCGTACCGACCTTCGCCGCGACCGCGAGCAGCGCCGGACCGGTGAACTCGTCGGCGACGTCGGCGAGGTCGCTCGGGTCGACCAGCGCCAGGTAGTCGAGCCCGAGCCCGGGCTGCTCCTCGAGCACGCGCAGCGCTGCCCCGCGTACGGCCGCCGCCCCCTCGGCCGCGGCGGCCTCGCCCGCGCGCAGCGCCCGCGACAGCGCGAGCGCGACCTGGCGGTCTTCGGGTGACAGGTAGCCGTTGCGGCTGGAGAGCGCGAGGCCGTCGGGCTGGCGGACGGTGGGGACGGCGACGACCTCCACCGGGAAGTCGAGGTCCTCGGTCATCCGCCGGATCAGCAGCAGCTGCTGGGCGTCCTTCTGGCCGAAGTAGGCGACGTCAGGCGCCGTCATGTGCAGCAGCTTGGCCACCACGGTGAGGACCCCGTCGAAGTGACCCGGTCGGCTCGCGCCCTCCAGCACCTCGCCGAGCGGGCCGGCGTGCACCCGCACCTGCGGCTGCTCGCCGCGCGGGTAGACCTCGGCGACCGACGGCGCGAAGACGATGTCGACGTCCTCGGCGGTGCAGAGCTCGACGTCCCGGTCGAGGGTCTTCGGGTAGCGCGACAGGTCCTCGCCGGGCGCGAACTGCAGGGGGTTCAGGAACACCGTGACGACGATGACGTCACAGCGCTTGCGCGCGACGCTGATCAGCTCACGGTGCCCGTCGTGCAGGGCGCCCATCGTCATGACGACCCCCACCTCGCCGGACCGCTCGTGCAGCGCGTCCTGCAGGTCGGCGCGGGTGTGCGCCACTCGGGTGGTCATCGGGCTCCTTCGGCGAGGACGTCGAGCAGGGCCTCCGCGGCCTCGGGGCGCAACAGGCCCGCGGCCAGCGCCCGGTCGGCCGTCAGCCGCGCCATGGCCACGTAGGCGTTGACGGTGTCCGGCGAGACCGCGCGCAGCTCGCGCAGGTGCGCCGCCACGGTGCCCGCGTCGCCCCGGGCGACCGGTCCGGTCAGCGCCGCGTCCCCCGAGCGCAGCGCGTTGTCGAGTGCGGCACCGAGCAGCGGCGCGAGGACCCGCTCGGGGTCGGTGACGCCGCAGCGGCGCAGCAGGTCGACGGACTCGTTGACCAGCGTGCTCAGGTGGTTCGCGCCGCCCGTGAGCGCCGCGTGGTACAGCGTGCGCTGGTCCTCCTCGACCCACTGCGGCTCGCCGCCCATCTCGAGCACCAGGGCGTCGGCGATGGGTCGCAGCTGCTCGGGAGCCGTGACGCCGAAGCAGGCGCCGGTGAGCCGGCTCAGGTCCTCCGCCCGGCCGGTGAAGGTCATCACCGGGTGCAGGGCGAGCGGCAGCGCGCCGACCCGGGTGGCACGGTCGAGGACGCCGACGCCGTACCGGCCGCTGGTGTGCACCACCAGCTGCCCGGGGCGGACGGCACCGGCCGCCACGAGCCCCTCGACCAGGCCGGGCAGCACGTCGTCGGGCACGGTGAGCAGGACGAGCTCGGAGGCGGCGAGGACCTCCGGCGGCGGCAGCACCTCGGCGCCCGGCAGCAGCGCGTCGGCGCGGGCGCGCGACCCGGCGGACACCGCGGCGGCAGCGGTCACCCGGTGCCCGGCGCGGACCAGTGCGGCGCCGAGCACGGCGCCGACGCGGCCGGCGCCGACGACACCGACGGTCAGCCGGGCGGGACGCGCGGACGGGTGCTCGGGCAGTGGCTCCACGACGGATGAGTTCCAGTCCTCGGGGGCGGGGTACCGGACCGGGCCAGCGTACGGCGTGCAGGATGAGTCGCATCACGGCGGACCGGAGGGCACAGGTGGCGCAGCGTGGGTGGGCCACGTGGCGGGCCGCGACCCAACGTGCGCTCTACGGCGACGACGGGTTCTACCGGCGCGCGGACGGCGGGCCCGCCGAGCACTTCCGTACGTCGGTGCACGCCTCCCCGGTGTTCGCGCGCGCCGTGCTGTCCCTTGCCCGCGCGGCAGGGCTCGGTCTCGTCGTCGACGTCGGCGGCGGGCGCGGCGAGCTGGCACGCTCGCTGCACCAGCTGGACCCGTCGCTCGAGCTGCTCGTCGTCGAGGTGGCTCCCCGGCCGGTGGACCTGCCGGCCGCCGTCGGCTGGGCCGACTCCGTGCCGCCGGAGGTCGCCGGCCTGGTGGTGGCGAACGAGTGGCTGGACAACGTGCCCGTCGACGTCGTGGAGCTGACCAGCGACGGGGTGCGTCTGGTCGAGGTGGACCCCACCGGGCGGGAGCGTCTCGGCGGACCGCCGTCCGACCGCGACGTCGCGTGGCTCGCCGAGTGGTGGCCGGTGGCCGAGGTCGGCGCCCGGGCCGAGGTGGGCCACCCGCGCGACGAGGCATGGGCGTCGGTGGTCTCGTCAGTACGCGGCGGCCTGGCAGTCTCGGTCGACTACGCACACACGCGCGCCGACCGGCCGTACGCCGGCTCGCTCACCGGGTACCGGCACGGCCGTCAGGTCCCGCCCGTGCCCGACGGGTCGTGCGACGTGACGGCCCACGTGGCGCTGGACGCCTGCGCGTCGGCCGGCGTCTCGGCCGGTGCCACCGCGACCCTGCTGACCACCCAGCGCGCGGCGCTGCACGCCCTGGGGGTGCGGGCGGTCGCGCCGGCGCCGGACCTGGCCGCGCACGACCCGATGGGGTACCTGTCGGCGGTGGTGTCGGCGAGCTCGGTGGCCGAGCTGACCGGGCCGGGAGGGCTCGGGGGGTTCGGCTGGCTCGTCCAGGCAGTGGGCACCGACCTGCCCGAGCCGCTGGCCTCGGCCTGACCGCAGCCTTGAAGCTCGCAGCCAAGATCCGTTGTGTCGCGCTACGCCGTCTGCTCGGCGCGCCGCTTCAGTCCGGACGCGAAGGCGTCGAACGAGGGCTGCAGGTCGGGCATCGACTTCCAGATCAGCGCCAGCATCGGCCCGGTGTACTCCTCGCGCACGTGGAAGCGCGTGGTGCCGTTCGCCTCCGGGGCGAGCGTGAACGTGCGGATCCCGCGGAAGAGACCCAGGGGCATGCCGCCGGACCAGGCCATCCTCCGGCCCGGCTCGTACTCCGTGACCGTGACGGGGAAGGCGCGCTTCGGGTTCGCCGACGACACCACCTTGATCTTCTCGCCGGGCGCGATGGTGCCCTCCACGCGGATGACACCGTTCTCCCAGTCCGCGTAGTGCGGTGCGTCGACGAGGATCGCCCAGATCTGCTCCGGTCCGGCCGCGATGCTCGCGCTGGACTCGTAGAACCTCATTGGCCCACCCCTCGCTCGGTGCATCCGTAACCCTACGGTTACGATAGCAGCCGCTCACCTCGCAGCTCGCCCCGACCGACCGAGGTGATCATTTGCGACATCCGGCGGGGACGCGCCGGGAGCCAGCCGGTGTGTCTCCCGCGGAACGTCGCAAACGATCTTCTAGGTGGTCGAGCGGACCGGGACCGACTCGTAGCCGCGCAGCACGAAGGTGGGGCGGCGGACCGGCTCGCCGGTGAGCTCCAGCCGCGGGCAGTGGCGGAGCAGGGTCGGCAGCGAGATCTGCAGCTCCATCCGGGCCAGCGGCGCGCCGAGGCAGTGGTGCAGCCCGGCCCCGAACGCGATGTGGCGGTTGGGTGTCCGCGTGACGTCGAACGTGTCGGCGTCGGGAAAGACGGCCGGGTCGCGGTTCGCGGCCCCGAGCAGCGCCGCGACCTTGCGCCCCGCCGGGACAACGACGTCCCCGACCGCCACGTCCTCCTTGGCGGTGCGTTCGAAGAGCTGCAGCGGCGAGTCGAAGCGCAGCATCTCCTCGACGGCCGGCTCCACCACCGCCGGGTCCGAGCGCAGCCGCTCGAGCTGGTCCGGGCGCTCCAGCAGCGCCCGCATCCCGTTGCCGAACGCGTTGACCGAGGCCTCGTGCCCGGCGTTGAGCAGCAGGATCGCCGAGGCCACCAGCTCGTCACCGCTGAGCTTGTCGCCCTGCTCCTCCGCGGCCACCAGGTGGCTGACCAGGTCGTCCTGCGGGGCGGACCGGCGCGCCTCGGCCAGTCCGCGCATGTAGTCCGCGAAGGCTGCCGCCGACGCGACGGCTCGCTCCTCGGTCTCCGGGGTGCGGCGGTACTCGTACATCGCCACGATGTCGGCCGACCACGGGCGCAGCAGGTGCCGGTCCTCGTCGGGCACCCCGAGCAGCTCGGCGATCACCGCGACCGGAAGGGGCTCGGCGTAGTCGGCGATCAGGTCGAAGCCGGCGACCGGGTCGACCTGCGCCAGCAGCGCGTCGCACATCTCCTGGACCCGCGGCCGCAGCCGCTCGACGTGACCGCGGGCGAACGCCGACGCCACCAGCGAGCGCAGCCGGGTGTGCTCCGGTGGCTCGTTCTCCATCATCTGGTTGCGGTGCAGCAGGTTGAACGGCTCGAACCGGTCGGCCGGCTGCTTGTCCGTCCAGAGCCGGCCGAGCCGCCGGTCGCGCAGCACCTGGTTGGCGTGCTCGTAGCTCAGGGCGAGCCACTGGCCGGTCTGCTCGTGCCACATCACCGGCGACCGCTCGCGCAGCGCGGCCAGCGTCGGATAGGGGTCGGCGAGGAAGCGCGGGTCGCCGAGGTCCAGTGCGCCGTCCGTCTCGGCGACACCGTGCGGTGCAGGGGTCACGGCCGTCACGGTAGGTGCCGTACCCCCACCGGCGGGCCGCATCCATCGATCCGGTCTCGCCGTCGCCCGAGCCTGACGCGCGATCGTGACCTCGTGGTCGAGCATCCGCCGTGCCTCGGGGGCGTCGCGGTGGGCGGCGTCCACCCGCACCGGGCCCGGCGTGGTGTCCAGGTGCAGGGAGGCCAGGCCGAGCGCGCGCTGCAGCCGGCCCTGGACCAGCCGGACGCTCTGCACCTTCTCGTGCAGGACGACGTCGGTCTCCCTCGTCAGACGTCCGCGCCGGGCCACGAAGACCCGGTCGTCCGACCCGGCGCCGAGAAACCGCCACTGGAGCGGGTCGAGCCAGCGCGCGCCGGCCGGGACGCCGGCCAGCGGCACCGTCCTGGGGTCCACCCCCGGGTACACGAGCCGCAGCACGGCCAGGGCGTCGGCGAGCGGTGCCACCGGGAGCAGCACGGAGGCCTGCTGCTGACCCTCGCCGGCGTACCCCGCGACATTGATCTCGACGCGGCACCAGCCCTTGCTGCGCCAGAGCAGCGGCTCCCGGATGCGCACCGCCTGGACGCGACCGGGCGGCACGGTCTGCGCCCGGGTCTCCAGCAGCCCGCGGCGCAGCCGCAGCCCGTCCGGGGACTCGGCGATCGTGAAGTCGAACTGGCCGGCGATGCCGGTGAAGGCGGCCGGGCCGGACGCAAGCAGGAACGGCAGCGCGAAGCCGAGCGGCCGCGGGTCGCGGGTGAGCAGCGCCACCACCAGCAGCGACAGGCCGCCGAGCACGCTGACCACCACGACCCCGGAGCGCAGCTGTGACTCCACCAGCCGCGACAGCGGCACCTTCAGCAGCACCCGCTCCGGGGCCACGGGGGCGGCCGCGCCCTCCTGCCGCTCCAGCCCCGCCGCGCGGGCGAGCAGCTCGGCTCGCAGCTCGTGCGCACCCGACTCGGAGAGGTAGGCCAGCGGCGCCTCCGACGACGACCCGCCGGCGACCTCGAGCCGCAGCTCGGCGAGACCCAGGGCGCGGGCGACCAGCGGCCGGACGACGTCGACGGCCTGCAGCCGGTCGAGCCGGACGGTGCGGGACCGGCGGAACAGCACGCCGGTCTCGAGCAGCAGCTCCTCGCGCCCGATCCGGTAGTGCGTGGCGCGCCAGGAGAGGTAGCCGTACGCGGCACCCACCGGGATGCTCGCCGCCACCACGACCAGCACGACGCCGAGCTCGACGTCGCCGTAGGTCTGCTGGACGGCGATCGCCACGACCGCGGCGAACACCTTCCAGCCACGCAGCACCGGCGTCAGGGGGTGCAGGTGCCGCAGCTCCTCCGACACCTCAGATGCCTGCCGCGGTGGCCTCGCCGCGGGCGGCCAGCCGGTCCCGCAGGCGCGCTGCCTCCGCGGGCACGAGCCCGGGGATGGTGGCGTCGGTCGCGGCGGCCGCGGTGTGCAGCTGCACCGTCGAGAGCCCGAACCGGCGGTCCAGCGGGCCCGCGGTCACGTCGACGAACTGCATCCGGCCGTACGGGACCACCACGAGCTGTCGACGCAGCACCCCGCGGGTGACGAGCAGGTCGTCGGCCCGCTCCGCGTACCCCCAGGACCGCACCATCCGCCCGACGACCACCCACACCCAGGCCAGCAGCGCCACCGCGACCACGCCGACCACCGCGGCGACCCAGCTGCTGACGCCGACGGCAAGGAACACGACGAGGGCCGCCGAGATCGGGACCCAGAAGGCGAGCAGGCCGATGCGGCGCACCGTCGCCAGCCGCGGCGAGACGCGCACCCAGTTCTCGCCGGGCGGATCGAAGGGCTCCACGCGGTCGACGCTACCCACAGCGCTGCTGCGCCGCCGCCGCGCCTGGCAGACTCGCGAC
>DASTVO010000174.1:0-3335 GCA_035759075.1 Actinomycetes bacterium | reverse complement strand
CGCGGGCTGGGCGTGCTCGGCGGACGCCTCCTCCTCGCGGCGGGCGCGGTCCGCGGCCTTCTCGGCGCGGGCCTCGGCCTTCTTCTTCGTCGGCCCCAGGACCATGATCATGTTCCGACCGTCCTGCTTGGGCGCCGACTCGACGAACCCGAGCTCCTGGACGTCTTCGGCGAGCCGCTGCAGCAGCCGGAACCCCAGCTCGGGACGGGACTGCTCGCGACCACGGAACATGATGGTGATCTTGACCTTGTCGCCCTGCTTGAGGAACCGGACCACGTGACCCTTCTTGGTCTCGTAGTCGTGCGGGTCGATCTTCGGTCGGAGCTTCATCTCCTTGATGACCGTGTTGACCTGGTTCTTGCGCGCCTCGCGGGCCTTCTGCGCCGACTCGTACTTGAACTTGCCGTAGTCCATGAGCTTGGCCACCGGCGGGCGGGCCATGGGCGCCACCTCGACGAGGTCGAGGTCTGCCTCCTGGGCCAGCCGCAGCGCGTCGCCGATGGCGACGATGCCGACCTGCTCACCGTTGGGACCGACAAGGCGTACTTCGTTGACGCGGATCCGGTCGTTGATCCTGGGCTCAGTGCTGATGGGGCCTCCTCGATAAGACTGAGCGACCCCGGACACGAAAACGGCTTCCGTGCCCGGTGCTCACGGAAGCCACAACGCCCCGCCGGCTGCCGGTCATCCCAGAGGATGCGCCGACCTCGGCGTCGACCCGCCGGACCGCCGAGGCGGACCGACTGGACCGGACCCGACGACCTGTCGTGCGCGGTCGGTGCGGGTGGGAGGTGGCCTCCGCTTTGCTCCCCGGACACATCGGCCCGAGGTGGTCGCGGACGAGACTACCAGCGAGCGGGTACGCGGTCGAACCGCTGCGCCGCGTACGGCCAGGGCGTCGCGCCCGCCCCCTCGCGCTCGCCATGATCGTGAGGGGAATCGGACCTCCAGAGGTGCCGATTCCCCTCACGATCATGGAAGTCGTGGGGCGGCACCCCGGCCTGCGGGCGCTCTGCGCTGGCTCGGCATCAGTCCGCGGCGGCTGTCGGGAGCACCGGGCGGCCGTCCGGCGGCGGGGTGCCGTCGCTGGTCAGGGCCACGTCCAGTCCGCGGACCGCGACGGCGACGAGAGCGCGCAGCCGCTGCCCGAGGCGCTCGCCGAGCACGCCCGCGTCGGCCGCCGGGTCGACCACGACGGTGAGCCGGGCGTCCAGGCCAGCCGCCGGCGAGAGCCAGCCGGCGCGGACCTCGGGCTCGGCGGCGAGCACCCCGCAGAGCAGCCGGGCGAGCGCCTCGTCCGCGTACGCGGGGAGGGTGCCGCGCCCGTCGAGCAGCGCCCGCACCTCCGCCAGGCCGATGGTGACGGCGTGCGGCCCGGCCACGTCGAGCACCAGCGCCTCCGCTCCCTCGGCCAGCGCGACCGCGGCCGCGCGCGGACCTTCGACGGGTACCGGCCGGGCGGCGGGGTCCCACCGGCCTAGGGCCTCGAGCCCGCTGAACACCGGCACGGCCCGGTGGCCGTCGCCGGCGTCGAGCAGGGGCAGCGCGATGTCGGAGGTCTTCTCGACGGGCAGACCGGCGGCGGTGGTGCCGGACTCGCCCAGTACCGCGACCACCGGGGCGAGGACGCGGGCACGGTGCAGTGCCGCCAGCACCTCGGGCAGCCGGGCCGGGTCGGTCGAGTAGGCCTGCTGGGCGGCGGCCAGAGCGGGATCCGCGGCCCCGGAGTCACCCGCGAAGCCCGGGTCAGGGATGCGCCTGTCCACCCGGCGAGACTAGACAGCGCATGCTGGAGGCCATGGGACACCCGCCTTTCGCCGACCGCGCCGCAGCCGGACGGGAGCTGGCGGCCGAGCTGGCCAAGCACGAGACGGACGGTTCGCCGGTGGTGCTCGGCCTGGCCCGCGGCGGCATGGAGGTCGCCGCCGAGGTCGCCCGCGCCCTGGACGCGGAGCTGGACGTGCTGGTCGTCCGCAAGGTGGGCCACCCGTTGCAGCCCGAGCTCGGGCTCGGTGCGCTCGCCGAGGACGGCGAGCCGGTGTTCGACGAGACCGGTCTCGCCCGCACCGGCCTGGACGAGGACGACCTGGCCGAGGTCGTCGCCACTGAGCGGGCGGAGGCCCGCCGCCGCGTCGAGGTCTATCGGCGCGGGCGGCCGCCGGTGGACGTCACCGGCCGCCCGGTCGTGCTCGTGGACGACGGGATCGCGACCGGGGTGTCGGCGCGGGCTGCGTTGCGCGCGCTGCGGGCACGCCACCCGTCGAGGCTGGTGCTCGCGGTGCCGGTGGCCGCCGGCGAGGCGCTGAAGCAGCTGGCCGCCGACGCGGACGAGGAGGTCGCCCTGCTGGTGCCGTCCCGGTTCGGGGCGGTCAGCCAGTGGTACGAGCGGTTCGACCAGACCAGCGACGCGCAGGTGGTGGCGCTGCTCGCCCGCTGAAGACCCGCCGCCCGTTTTCGGCCGGCTTCCATGGCGCAGTGGTCGAAGTGGATCTCCAATCCGGCTCCATCGCGACCACGCGACCATGGAAGCGAGCCGGCCGGGTGGGCGGCCGCCGCCGGTGAGTGGCTGCTACGGCTCGACGATCGCGATGACCGGGCCGCCGCCGGACGGACCCTGGTGCACCGCAGCCACCGAGACGAACACGGCCGGGTCACCGGTCACCGAGGCGACGACGCCGCCGACGCAGGACTTGATCTGGCGGTGCCAGTGCACGTCGGAGTCATCGAGCATGATGTTGCGCCGGTCGCGGACCCGGCCGGTCGGGTCGGCCTCGCACTTGCAGAAGATGTTGACCACGCGGCCCTTGAGGTCGCTGGTGTGCGGGCGCTCCGGCAGGTCGTCGAGCCCGGCGTTGCGGATCGCCTCCCACACGCCGTCGGCGTCGAGCGCGTCCTTCATGACGCTGTGCCCGATGCGGAACCGGCCGCCGATGCCCCGGACGTTTCCGAGCACCACGATCTGCGCCTGGTCGAGCTCCACACCGGAGGAGCAGGACGCGACGGCCGAGTAGAGCGAGAGGTCCTTGTGGATCTGCTCGGCCGTCGGCATGTCGATCTCGCCGAGCGCGACGGCGATGCCGAGGGCGGTGGTCGAGTTGGAGACGTCCATCGACTTCAACGTGTCCTCGGTCCACACGTCGTGGCCGCGCTTCTTCGCGTCGGTGATGGTCTCCAGCGTGAGCAGCGGGGTCTTGGTCTGCACGTAGTGGACGTCGGCGGGGTCGGTGATCCCGGCCCGTTCCATGGCGACCTTCACCCCGGCGGCGACCTTCTCGACCATCGGCACCCGGCCGATGTCCTCGGGCAGGATCGTCTCGCTCATGGCGTAGCCGACG
>DASTVO010000173.1:0-37691 GCA_035759075.1 Actinomycetes bacterium | reverse complement strand
GTGCTCGTCTCGCCGACCACGCCGACGACCGCGTTCCGCCTCGGCGAGCGGCTCGACGACCCGCTGGCGATGTACCTCGCCGACCTGTGCACCATCCCGTCGAACCTGGCGGGCAACGCGTCGATGTCGCTGCCGGTCGGGCTCGCCCCGGAGGACGGGCTGCCGGTCGGCCTGCAGGTCATCGCCCCGCCGCTGGCGGACGACCGGCTCTACCGGGTCGGCGGCGCGCTCGAGGCGGCCCTGACAGAGCGGTGGGGGCACCTGCTCATCGACGAGGCACCCGACCTCGTCCCGACCACTGCGGAGGCCGTGCGATGAAGAACATCAAGTCCGTCATCACCTTCGTCACCACCGTGATGGCGGGGCGGACCGCGCTGTCCCGGCTGCGGCAGGCGCGCGAGGACGGCGACCGGCTCGAGCTCGTCGACGCCGTGCTCAACGCGGTCGTGCTCGTCACCGGGACCATCATCATCGTGCGGCGGCTGCGCCGCGGCGAGGACGAGGCATGACGGTGACGTCGGACCTGATGGCCTACGACGAGGCCGTCGGGCAGTACGACCCCGTGCTCGGGCTCGAGGTGCATGTCGAGCTCGGCACCGACTCGAAGATGTTCTGCGGGTGCGCGACCGAGTTCGGTGCGCCGCCGAACAGCCAGGTCTGCCCCACCTGTCTCGGGCTGCCCGGCGCGCTGCCGGTGCTCAACGCCACCGCGGTCGAGTCGACGATCCGGGTCGGCCTCGCACTGAACTGCTCGATCGCGTCGTGGTGCCGGTTCGCGCGGAAGAACTACTTCTACCCGGACATGCCGAAGAACTTCCAGACCTCGCAGTACGACGAGCCGATCTGCACCGACGGGTGGCTCGACGTCGAGGTGCCGGGGCCGGACGGGGTGGGGACGGTCCGGGTGGAGATCGAGCGCGTGCACATGGAGGAGGACACCGGCAAGTCGCTGCACGTCGGCGGCGCGACCGGCCGCATCCACGGCGCCGACTACTCGCTGGTCGACTACAACCGGGCCGGCATCCCGCTGATCGAGATCGTCACCAAGCCGATCGAGGGCACCGGCGCCCTGGCGCCCGAGGTGGCGCGGGCGTACGTGACCGAGCTGCGCGAGCTGATGCGGACGCTGGGGGTGTCCGACGTCCGGATGGAGCAGGGTTCGTTGCGCTGCGACGCGAACGTCTCCCTCCGCCCGTCGCCGGGCGACCCCTTCGGGACCCGGTCCGAGACCAAGAACGTGAACTCGCTGCGGTCGGTCGAGCGGGCTGTGCGGTACGAGATCTCCCGGCAGGCCGGGCTGCTCGCCGCGGGGGGCCGGGTCGTGCAGGAGACGAGGCACTGGCACGAGGACACCGGCGTCACGACGCCCGGGCGGTCCAAGGAGCAGGCCGAGGACTACCGCTACTTCCCGGAGCCCGACCTGGTGCCGGTCGCCCCGGACCCGGCGTGGGTCGAGGAGCTGCGCACGTCGCTGCCCGAACCGCCCGCCGTGCGGCACAAGCACCTGCAGCAGCAGTGGGGGCTCAGCGACTTCGAGCTGCAGTCGCTCGTCAACGCCGGCGCGGTCGACCTGGTCGAGCAGACCGTGGCTGCGGGCGCCTCGCACGAGGCGGCGCGCAAGTGGTGGCTCGGCGAGCTGGCCCGGCACGCGAACGAGCGTGGCGAGGACCTCGCGTCGCTGCCGATGGCTCCGGAGCAGGTCGCCCGCATCGTCGCGCTGGTCGAGGAGGGCAAGCTCAACGACAAGCTGGCCCGGCAGGTCATCGAGGGCGTGCTCGCCGGGGAGGGCTCGCCGGACGAGGTCGTCGAGAAGCGCGGACTCGCCGTGGTCAGCGACGACGCCGCGCTCATCGCCGCGGTCGACGCCGCGCTGGCGGAGAACCCGGACGTGGCCGAGAAGATCCGCGGGGGAAAGGTGGCCGCCGCCGGTGCCATCGTCGGTGCGGTGATGAAGGCCACGCGGGGCCAGGCCGACGCCGGCCGGGTGCGCGAGCTGGTCCTGGAGCGCTGCAGCGGCTGACCTGTCCCTCGCAAGGCGCCTGTCAGCGCAGGGTGACGCGCACGATCTTGTCGTCGCCCTCGCGCGGGGAGCCGCGACCGTCGCGGTTGCTGGTCGTCAGCCACAGCGAGCCGTCCGGCGCCGCGGCGACCGTTCGCAGCCGTCCGAGGTCGCGCGCCAGCGCACGCGGTCTGCCCGCCTCGCCGTCCGGGATCGGCACCTGCCACAGCCGGCTGCCCCGCAGGCCGGCCATGAACACCGAGCTCCCGGCGACGGCGATCCCGCTGGGCGACGCCTCCGACGGCCGCCACTGCCGGACCGGGTCGAGGAACCGGTCGTCCCCGGCGCGCCCCTCGACCACCGGCCAGCCGTAGTTGCCGCCGGCCTCGATGCGGTTGAGCTCGTCCCAGGTGTTCTGCCCGAACTCCGAGGCCCACAGCTGTCCGCGGGAGTCCCAGGCCAGCCCCTGCACGTTGCGGTGGCCCAGGCTGTACACGGGTGAGCCGTCGAACGGGTTGCCCGGCGCGGGCTCCCCGTCCGGCGTGACCCGCAGGATCTTGCCGCCGAGCGAGCCCTTCCGCTGGGACAGCTCGGTCCGGCCTGCCTCGCCGGTGCCGACGTAGAGAAAGCCGTCGGGGCCGAACGCGATCCGTCCGCCGTTGTGGACGGGCGCGGCCGGGATGCCGTCGAGCACCGTCCGTTGGCCGGACAGCGACGACCCGTCGAACGTCATGCGCACCACCACGTTCTCGGAGCCCTTCGTGAAGTACGCGAAGACAGCGCCGTCCTCCGCGTACGACGGGGAGACCGCGAGCCCCAGCAGACCGCCCTCGCCGACACCGTCGACCCCGCGTACCTGTCCCACGGTGCGCACGTCGCCGTCCGGAGTCACGAGCCGGACCCGCTCGGTGTCCCGCTCGCTGACCAGCGCCGAACCGTCGGGCAGGAACGCCAGCCCCCAGGGCACCTCGAGGTCGCGTGCCACCACGCCGTCCACCGCCGCCCGGGCGACCGTCTCCGCCGGCGACGGTGGCGCGGACGCCGACCCCGGCGCGGACGACGACGTGGAGGGCGGTGGCGTGGTCGCCCTGCCCTCCGGAGCCGGGTCGTCGCCGGCGCAGGCAGCCACGGTCACGGCGAGCAGGACGGCGCCGGTGACGGTACGGGCGGGGACCTTCGCGCGGGGGGACATCGGTCGAGCCTTACCTGTCGCGGACCGGGATGCCACCACCCTGGCGACCGGTGACGAGATCGTTAGGGTCGGTGCATGGACCAGCTGCGCGCCGACCTCGTGCTGGAGGGCGGAGGCGTCAAGGGCATCGGCCTCACCGGTGCCGTCGCGACGCTCGCCCGCGCCGGCTACACGTTCCCGCGGGTGGCGGGGACGTCGGCGGGCGCCGTGGTGGCCGCCTTCCTCGTGGCGCTGCAGCGCGCCGGCGAGCCGCTCGAGCGGCTCACCGATGTGGCCCGGAGCCTGGACTACCGGCGGATGCGCGACCGTGGGGCGGTGGGCCGGTTCGCCGGTCCGCTGGCCCGGGTGGTCGACGGCTTCTCGCTGGCCTTCGACGGCGGTGTGTTCGAGGGCGACTACCTCCACGGTTGGGTACGCGGAGCTCTGGGCGACCTCGGTGTCCGCACCTTCGGTGACCTGCGCCTCGACGACCCGGACAGCTCGCTGCGGCCCGAGCACGGGTACGCGCTGGTGGTGACCGCGAGCGACGTCTCGCGCAAGCGGTTGGTCCGGCTGCCGTGGGACTACGGGCTCTACGGCCTGGACCCGGACGAGCAGGAGGTGGCCGACGCGGTGCGGGCCTCCACGTCGATCCCGTTCTTCTTCGAGCCGGTGACCCTCCGCGGCCCCCGCGAGGGTGGCGAGTCGCTCGTCTCCACGCTGGTCGACGGCGGCGTGCTGTCGAACTTCCCGATCGCGCTGTTCGACCGCACCGACGGCCGGCCGCCGCGGTGGCCGACCTTCGGGGTACGTCTGTCGATGCGCGCGGACGGTCGGGTGCAGACGACCGAGGTACGCGGGACCGTCTCGCTCGCGCTGTCGCTGGTCGAGACGATGCTCGAGGCCTGCGACGCCACGCACATCGACGACCCCTGCGTGCAGGCGCGCAGCGTCTTCGTCGACACCTCGGGGATCTCGCCGGTGGACTTCGGCATCTCCGACGAGCAGCAGGAGCAGCTGCTGCTGGCCGGTCACGAGGCCGCCGGCGGGTTCCTGGCGCGCTGGGACTGGGAGGAGTACCTCGCGCAGTGCCGGGCCTTCGAGGGGGTGCCCGGGGGCGTGCAGGTCCGGCGGACGTCGTGAAGGTCTGGTGGCCCTACGACTGGCGGGAGCACGTCGAGCTCCCCGCCGGCGTGGATGTCGACGTCTACGACGGCGCCGGCGCGCCACCGCGCGGCATCGAGCAGGTGGAGCTCTATGTGCTGCCGTACATGGCCGGCCCTGGACCGGCGCGGCTGATGGCGGACATGCCGTCGTTGCGCGTCGCCCAGACGCTGACCGCAGGTGTTGACGACGTGCGACCGCTGGTCCCCGAGGGCGTGACCCTGTGCAACGCGCGCGGCGTGCACGACGCCTCGACCGCCGAGCTGGCGGTGGCGCTGGTGCTCGCCTCGCTGCGCGGGATCCCGGACTTCGTGCGCTCGGCGCAGCATGGTCGGTGGGCGCCGAGCCGTCGTGACGCGCTGGCCGACCGGACCGTACTGCTCCTGGGCTACGGCTCTGTCGGCGAGGCGGTGGAGCGCCGCCTCGCCGGGTTCGAGTGCACCGTAGTCCGGGTGGCCCGCCGGGCACGCGACGGCGTGCACGCGTTCGGCGACCTTCCCGGGCTGCTGCCGGCCGCGGACGTCGTGGTGCTGACCGTGCCGATGACCGACGAGACGCGCGGGATGGTCGACGCGGCGTTCCTGTCCCGCATGCGCGACGGCGCGCTGCTGGTCAACGTCGCGCGCGGCCCGGTCGTCGACACCGGCGCACTGCTCGCCGAGCTCTCCTCCGGGCGGCTGCGGGCCGCCCTGGACGTGACCGACCCTGAGCCGCTGCCCGGGGATCACCCGCTGTGGTCGGCCCCCAACCTGCTGGTCAGCCCGCACGTCGGCGGCAACTCGACCGCTTTCCTCCCGCGGGCGCAGCGCCTCGTGGCCGAGCAGCTGCGGCGGCTCGTGGCCGGCGAGGAGCTGCTGAACGTGGTCGGGGACGCCTACTGAGGACCGACCTACACTCGGTTGGTGGAGCGCATCCCAGGTGCCGGGCGCGACGAGCTGGTCGGCGGGTCCGGGGACGACCGGCCGGCGCGGCGCTGGCCGGGATGGCTGGTCGCGGTCGTGCTGGCGGCGGTGGGGCTCGCGGTCGTCCGTCCGGACCTCTCGCTGCTCGCGGACCGGGACCGGCCGACGCCCGAGCCACCCAGGCCCCGCGAGAGCATCGGGCTAGACAACTCGCTGGCCGGCGTGACCTGGGTGGCCCGCGGCGACCTCGTCCGCGCCCGCGAGTTCATCAACGCCGCGCTGCGCCGGATGCGGGCCGAGCGACCGCGGATCTCGCGGGTGTACTTCGCCGGCCAGCTCTCCGACGGCTCACGGCTGGTCCTCGCCGGCACCGACGTCAACCGCGGCGTGGTCGCGACGTCGGTGCACGCGCTGCACGTTCCGCTCGGCGTGCCGATGGAAGGCGTCGGGGTGGTCGAGGCGACCGCGCTCGTGGACCCGCAGCAGGTGCTGGCCTGGGCCGCGCGCGGGAGCGACGGCCGGGTCCGGGTGGTGGTGCTGACCCGGCCCGGGCAGCCGTTGCTGGTCGAGATCTCGCCGCGGGTCGAGTTCGACCCGCGGTCGGGAGCACCGTCGCGGAGCTGGCAGCCGATGGGCGACGACGACGGCGCGGTCGTCGCCGACCTCGGGACGCACGTCGACCCTGTCATCGGCGTGCGCGCGTCCGGGCCCGGTGTCTTCCCGCTGCCGATGCTGGTGCGGGTCGTGCCGCCCGTCCCCGACCGGCCCGTGATCGCGGTGGAGGGCACCGACGACCCCGCGTACGGGGGCCCGGAGGAGGCCTTGATGTCGAGGGCCCTGCGTGAGCAGGCCGGCGCGGTGGCCGACCTGCGCACCGCGACGGTCAAGGTGCTCTGGAGCGGGGCGCCCTGGAAGCAGCGCCGGCTGGCGCTGCTGCTCGTGACTCGCAGCGACGGCCGCCGGTTCCAGGCGCTCGTCGGCCAGCAGGGGACCTCGACGTTCCCGGCCGGCCTGCGTGCGCTGTCCGAGGGCGCGCCCGACCGGCTGCCGTGGCTGCTCGAGCCGTTCTCGCACCAGGACCCCACCCTGCTCCTGGTCCCGACCGGCGACGGGTCGCTCATCTACCGCCGGCACGGACAGCCGGTGCGCACCCTGCAGATCGGCGAGGACGGCGTGGTCGGGCTGGTGGAGCCGGGGCCGTCACCTCCGAGCGCCAGCGGGGCGGACGTCACGGTCACCGACCCGGCGGGCCGGATCCTGCTGCGCACGACGCTGCCGGAGCCCGGCTTCGACGACCCGATCGCCCTGCGGTGAGCAGGTACTGCCGTCGCTGGTCTCCGCGTTGGGCGACGTTGCGTCCCGACACGCCGCCCGACACGCCGGTCCGGTGGTGCGCAACGTCGCCGAACCGCAATCCTCGGACGCGGGTACGCGGGCCTGCTGCCCTGACCTAGGGTGCGAGCCGTGAGCGACGCACCCGACATCAAGCCGCGCAGCCGCGACGTGACGGACGGGCTGGAGCGCGCCGCGGCGCGCGGCATGCTCCGGGCCGTCGGCATGACCGACGAGGACTTCCTCAAGCCACAGATCGGGGTCGCCTCGAGCTGGAACGAGATCACCCCGTGCAACCTGTCGCTGGACCGGCTGGCCAAGTCCGCCAAGGACGGTGTGCACGCTGCCGGCGGCTACCCGCTCGAGTTCGGCACCATCTCGGTCTCCGACGGCATCTCCATGGGGCACGAGGGGATGCACTACTCGCTGGTGTCGCGCGAGGTGATCGCCGACTCCGTCGAGGTGGTCATGCAGGCCGAGCGCCTCGACGGCTCGGTGCTGCTCGCCGGCTGCGACAAGTCGCTGCCGGGCATGCTGATGGCGGCAGCCCGGCTCGACCTCGCGTCGGTCTTCCTCTATGCCGGCTCGATCCTGCCCGGCCTGGCCAGGCTGTCGGACGGCACCGAGAGGCAGGTCACGATCATCGACGCCTTCGAGGCGGTCGGGGCCTGCGCGCGCGGGCTGATGAGCCGCGCAGACGTCGACGCGATCGAGCGGGCGATCTGTCCCGGCGAGGGTGCCTGCGGGGGCATGTACACCGCGAACACGATGGCCTCGGCCGCAGAGGCGCTGGGCATGTCGCTGCCGGGGTCCGCCGCTCCGCCCGCGACCGACCGTCGCCGTGACGGCTACGCCCGCCGGTCGGGAGAGGCCGTGGTCGGAATGCTGCGCCGGGGGATCACCGCCCGCGACGTCATGACCCGGGAGGCCTTCGAGAATGCGATCGCCGTCGTGATGGCCTTCGGCGGCTCCACCAACGCGGTGCTGCACCTGCTCGCGATCGCCCACGAGGCCCAGGTCGATCTCTCCCTCGACGACTTCGACCGGATCGGTGCGCGGGTGCCGCACCTGGCCGACGTGAAGCCGTTCGGGCAGTACGTGATGACCGACGTCGACCGCGTCGGTGGCGTACCCGTCGTCATGCGCGCCCTGCTCGACGCGGGCCTCCTGAACGGCGACGTTCTGACGGTCACCGGGCGCACGATGGCGGAGAACCTCGCCGAGGTGGCCCCGCCGGACCTCGACGGCAAGGTGGTCCGGGCGATCGCCGACCCGATCCACCGGTCCGGCGGACTCACGATTCTGCGGGGCTCGCTGGCCCCCGACGGTGCGGTCGTGAAGACGGCGGGTCTGGAGACCGACGTTTTCGAGGGCGCCGCGCGGGTGTTCGACGGCGAGCGCGCGGCGATGGACGCCCTCGAAGACGGGACGATCACCGCCGGTGACGTGGTGGTGATCCGGTACGAGGGGCCCAAGGGCGGACCCGGCATGCGGGAGATGCTGGCCATCACCGGCGCCATCAAGGGCGCCGGTCTCGGCAAGGACGTGCTGCTGCTGACCGATGGCAGGTTCTCCGGCGGCACGACCGGGTTCTGCGTCGGCCACGTCGCCCCCGAGGCGGTGGACGCGGGACCCGTGGCCTTCGTCCGCGACGGCGACCGGATCCGCCTCGACGCGGCGGCGAAGACCCTGGACCTGCTGGTCGACCCCGCAGAGCTCGCCGGACGACAGCAGGGCTGGAGCCCGCTGCCGCCGCGGCCCCGCGGCGGGGTGCTGGCGAAGTACGTCCGCCTGGTCGGCTCCGCCGCCGGCGGCGCAGTCTGCTCCTGACCGGAAGCAGGCAGATCGAGACGACGGAGGGACCGAGGTGGCCGACGACCACTACGACTGCGAGGTCAACCGCGACGAGCTGTCGATGGGCTGGCTCAAGGACACGATGAACGACCGCTGGCGGGACGGCTGGAAGCTGGCGCAGATCTTCGAGCAGGCCGGCAACACCGTCATCGTCTGGGAGCGCCGCGGCTGACGCGTGCCCCCTACTTGCCGAGCAGTCCGCCGAGCAGTCCACCGCCCGACGAGGACGTCGGGCTCGGAGACGGTGAGGGCGACGGCGACGACGAGCCGCCGAGCGCGCCGCCGACGGCCCCGCCCACAGCGCCGCCCACGGTGCCCACCGGGTCGCTGACGGTGCCGCTCACGGTGCCCACCGGGTCGCTGACCGCGCCTCCCACGGTGCCCGTCACGGTGCCGACAGCCCCGTCGACAGTGCGGTCGACAGTGCCCACGGGGTCCTTGACGATGTCCTCCACGGTGCCGACGGGGTCCTTGACGACCTTCTCCACCGTGTCGACCGGGTCCTTCACCGGGTCCTTCGGGTCGGTCGGGTCGGTCGGGTCGGTCGGGGTGCCGGGGTCGTCGGTGCCCGGACCGGAGCCGGTCCGCGGCGGCTTCGCGCCGCCACCGTCCGACGGAGCACCGGTCGTCGGGTCGTCCCCCGGGCCCGCGGCCGGGGCGTCGGCCGCCGCGGCCGCGCCGGACGGCGGCGCGTCAGGGTCGGCGCCGGTGCCCGGTGCCTGCGGGTCGGAGGCGCGACCGCCGGACGAGCTCTGGCTCGGGGTGGGCGCCGCCGTCCCTCCCGCGTCCTTCTCACCCTGGGCCGTGGCGGCAGCCGCCGTCGTGGCGGCCTGGGCTCGTGGCATCTGGAAACCGTCGGCGAGCGCGACCCCTCCGGTCACGGCGCCGGTGGCCAGTGCGCCGGCGCCGACCACGCGGGCGACCGTCGCGGCCGGCACCGAGCCGGTGGCGACGAGCGGCACGTCGGCCAGCCAGGCCACCACGCCCTGGGCCTTGCGCAGCCGCGGTGCACCGACGGCCACCATGGCGCGGACCACCTCGGGGTCGAACTGGCGGCCGGACCACTTGACCAGCTCCTCGAGCGCCGCAGCCCGGGAGACCGGGCGCTTGTACGCGCGGGCCGCGGTCATCACGTCGTACGCGTCGGCGACCGAGACGATCCGCGCCCCCAGGCTGATCTGCGCACCACTCAGCCCGCTCGGGTAGCCCGTCCCGTCGTAGCGCTCGTGGTGCTGCACGATGCAGTCGCCCCAGTCGCCGAGCCACGGCAGCAGCGCCTCGGCCATCTCGGCACCGTGGCTCGGGTGGGCCTTGAGCTGCTCCCACTCCTCGTCGGTCGGCTTGCCCGGCTTGTTGAGCAGGGTCGCGGGCACCTTCAGCTTGCCGATGTCGTGCAGGATCGCGGCCCAGCGCAGCAGGTCACGGTCCCGGGCGGGGACCTTCATCTGGGCAGCCAGCAGGTCGGTGAACATCCGGACGCGCTCCGCGTGCCCGCGGGTCGGCCGGTCGTGCTGGCTCAGCGCGGCCACCAGGGTGAGGATCTCGCGGGCCACCGCGCCGGGGTCCGCCCCCGCCTTGCGCACTCGGGCCAGCTGCTCCTCGATCGGCCGCTTCTTGATCGCCTCGCGGGCCACCTTCACGCGGGACGGTGCCCGGTCGGGGAAGAGCATGTTCAGGTCCAGCAGGGTCACCAGCGGCAGCGCCTTGCGGCCGACCCGGTCGACCAGCAGCAGCACCGCGGTCGAGACGACGACGAGCACGGCGAGGTGTACCGCCTTGGCCCCGAGCCCCGCGGCCGGGGGCAGCGCCTCCCGGACCGCCCACGCGGCGCCCACGGAGGCGAGGATCGGTGCGCAGAACACCGCCACGCGGATGGTCGTCGCCCACGTCGCCCGTCGCTGCCAGCGAGCCGGTGTCTCGTCTGCGGGCATGGTGGGTCCCCCTTTACCTTCTCTTTGTCGTCGCCCGGCCCGCCCGGGACCTCGATAAGCCGGTCGGGTGAACCGGGCCGCGTCCGGATCATGGGACGGGCGTCTCGAAACCGTTGACACCTGAGGTGGGACCAGCGAGCGTGACGGCATGCACCCGCGGCCGTCCCTCGTACTTCGCCTGCGCGCCGGCTGACACCTCAGCCAGGCGCGCGACCCCTCACGAGTCCAGACTGGACCGGAGGGGTTTTTTGTTGGCCCACCCCGAACCCGAGAGGTCCCCGATGTCAGCGCAGCCCGAGCAGGTGACCGGCGCGCAGAGTCTCGTCCGCTCTCTCGAGGCTGCCGGCGTCGACACGGTCTTCGGCATCCCCGGCGGCGCGATCCTGCCGCTGTACGACCCGCTCATGGACTCGACCGCGATCCGGCACGTGCTGGTGCGCCACGAGCAGGGCGCCGGTCACGCCGCCGAGGGCTACGCGCAGGCGACCGGCCGGGTCGGTGTCTGCATGGCGACGAGCGGGCCCGGTGCGACCAACCTGGTCACCCCCATCGCCGACGCGCACATGGACAGCGTCCCGCTGGTGGCGGTCACCGGCCAGGTGCCCAGCGCGTCGATCGGCACCGACGCCTTCCAGGAGGCGGACATCCGTGGCATCACGATGCCGATCACCAAGCACAACTATCTCGTCACGAACCCCGATGACATCCCGCGCACCATCGCCGAGGCGTTCCACATCGCCGCGACCGGACGGCCCGGACCGGTGCTGGTCGACGTGTCCAAGGACGCGCTGCAGCGGGCGACCACCTTCGCCTGGCCGGAGACGGTCGAGCTCGCGGGCTACCGTCCGGTGACCCGCCCGCACGGCAAGCAGATCCGCGAGGCCGCGCGGCTGATCACCGAGGCGCGCAAGCCCGTGCTGTACGTCGGGGGCGGGGTCCTCAAGGCCCGGGCCTGGGCCGAGCTGCGCACCCTCGCCGAGCTGACCGGGATCCCGGTCGTGACCACTCTGATGGCCCGCGGCGTCTTCCCGGACAGCCACCGCCAGCACCTCGGGATGCCCGGGATGCACGGCACGGTGGCGGCCGTCACCGCGCTGCAGAAGTCCGACCTGATCATCTCGCTCGGCGCACGGTTCGACGACCGGGTCACGGGCAAGCTCGCCAGCTTCGCCCCGGAGGCGAAGGTGATCCACGCCGACATCGACCCGGCCGAGATCTCGAAGAACCGCACCGCGGACGTGCCGATCGTCGGTGACTGCCGTGAGGTCATCTCCGACCTCACGCTCGCCGTGAGGGCCGAGCACGACGCCGGCCGGCACGGGGACTACGAGGGCTGGTGGACCCAGCTCGACCGGTGGCGCGCGACCTACCCGCTGGGCTACGAGCGCCCGGCCGACGGGTCGCTGGCGCCGCAGTACGTCATCGAGCGGCTCGGGGTCCTCGCCGGCCCTGAGGCGCTCTACGTCGCCGGCGTCGGCCAGCACCAGATGTGGGCCGCGCAGTTCATCTCCTACGAGAACCCGGGGACCTGGCTGAACTCCGGTGGTCTCGGGACGATGGGCTACGCCGTCCCGGCGGCGATGGGCGCGAAGGCCGGCCGGCCGGACGCCACGGTCTGGGCGATCGACGGCGACGGCTGCTTCCAGATGACCAACCAGGAGCTCGCCACCTGCGCGATCAACGACATCCCCATCAAGGTCGCCATCATCAACAACGGCAGCCTCGGCATGGTGCGGCAGTGGCAGACGCTCTTCTACAACGAGCGCTACTCCAACACCGACCTGGGCGGCGCCGGCCGGTCCGCTGCCGCTGCCGGCGCGCAGGTCGAGCACATCCCGGACTTCGTCAAGCTGGCCGAGGCGTACGGCTGCGTCGGCCTGCGCTGCGAGAAGGCCGGCGACGTCGACGCCACCATCGAGCGTGCGATGTCCATCGACGACCGTCCGGTCGTGGTGGACTTCACCGTGCACCAGGACGCGATGGTCTGGCCGATGGTCCCGGCCGGCACGAGCAACGACGAGATCCAGGTGGCGCGTGACATGGCACCGCAGTGGGACGTCGAGGCGGGGGAGACGCGGGCATGAGCCGACACACGCTGTCCGTGCTGGTCGAGAACAAGCCCGGTGTCCTGGCCCGCATCGCGAGCCTGTTCTCCCGGCGCGGGTTCAACATCGACTCCCTCGCCGTGGGCCCGACGGAGCACGGCGACGTCTCGCGCATGACGATCGTGGTGAACGTCGAGGAGCTCCCGCTCGAGCAGGTCACCAAGCAGCTCAACAAGCTCATCGAGGTCATCAAGATCGTCGAGTTGGACCCGGCGGTGTCGGTGCAGCGCGAGCTGATGCTGGTGAAGGTCTCCGCCGACCGGTCCACCCGGTCGCACGTCCTCGAGACGGTCCAGCTCTTCCGGGCCAAGGTCGTCGACGTGGCCTCAGACGCCGTGACCATCGAGGCCACCGGGAACGCCGACAAGCTGGACGCCCTGCTGCGGGTCCTCGAGCCGTACGGCATCCGGGAGCTCGTCCAGTCGGGCATGGTCGCCATGGGGCGCGGCCCGCGCTCCATCACCGACCGGTCCTCCCGGGGCGGCACCGTCACCCCGATCGCCCGCTGAGCACACACCACGACACGAGGAGCAGAGCACCGTGGCCGAGCTGTACTACGACGACGACGCCGACCTGTCCGTGATCCAGGGACGCAACGTGGCCGTCCTGGGCTACGGCAGCCAGGGCCACGCCCACGCGCTGTCCCTGCGCGACTCGGGGGTCGACGTCCGGGTCGGGCTGCCCGAGGGCTCCAAGAGCCGCGAGCGCGCGGACGCGGAGGGGTTGCGGGTCGTCACGCCGTACGAGGCCTGCGAGGAGGCCGACCTCGTCATGGTGCTCGCCCCCGACCCGATCCAGCGCCGGCTCTACGCCGAGGCGATCGAGCCGAACCTCGTCGACGGCGACGCGCTGTTCTTCGGGCATGGCCTGAACATCCGCTTCGACCTGGTCAAGCCGCCGGGCGGCGTCGACGTCGCGATGGTCGCGCCCAAGGGCCCCGGGCACCTGGTCCGCCGCCAGTTCGTCGACGGCCGCGGGGTGCCGGTGCTCGTCGCGGTCGAGCAGGACGCGACCGGCTCCGCCTGGGACCTGGTGAAGTCCTACGCCAAGGCCATCGGGGGCACCCGTGCCGGCGCGATCCGCACCACGTTCACCGAGGAGACCGAGACCGACCTCTTCGGCGAGCAGGCCGTGCTCTGCGGCGGCCTCTCGGAGCTCATCAAGGCCGGCTTCGAGACCCTCATCGAGGCCGGCTACCAGCCCGAGGTGGCCTACTTCGAGTGCCTGCACGAGGTGAAGCTGATCGTCGACCTGATGTACGAGGGCGGCATCTCCAAGATGTACTGGTCGGTCTCGGAGACCGCCGAGTACGGCGGCTACACGCGCGGCCCGCGCCTGGTCAACGACGCCACCAAGGCGGAGATGAAGAAGATCCTCGGAGAGATCACCGATGGGTCGTTCGCGCGCGAGTGGATGGACGAGTACGACAGCGGCCTGCCCAACTACAAGCGCTACTACCAGGAGAACACCGAGCACCCGATCGAGGTGACCGGCCGCCAGCTGCGCCCGATGATGAGCTGGATCTCCGAGGAGGACTGACCCGGGCTGTTCGGCCCACGAGACGCTCGTGAAGGGCTTCACAAGGCTGGTTACGCTGGCCGTTGCCCTCCCACGCCCGTCGTCGAAGGACCCCTCGTGACCAAGCCCGTCGTGCTCATCGCCGAAGAGCTCTCGCCCGCCACGATCGAGGCCCTCGGTCCCGACTTCGACGTGCGCCAGTGCGACGGCACCGACCGCGCCGGCCTGCTGGCCGCTGTCGCGGGCGCGGACGCGCTGCTGGTCCGCAGCGCGACCCAGGTCGACGCCGAGGTGCTGGCCGCCGCCCGGGGCCTCAAGGTGGTCGCCCGCGCGGGTGTCGGGCTGGACAACGTCGACGTCAAGGCCGCGACACAGGCCGGCGTCATGGTGGTCAACGCGCCGCAGTCCAACATCGTCAGCGCGGCCGAGATGGCCGTGGGCCTGCTGCTCGCCGCGGCCCGGCACATCGTGCCGGCGAGCAGCGCCCTGCGGAACGGCGAGTGGAAGCGCAGCAAGTACACCGGCGTCGAGCTCTACGAGAAGACCGCCGGGATCGTCGGCCTGGGCCGCATCGGCGCGCTCGTGGCGCAGCGGCTGTCCGCGTTCGGCATGCACGTCATCGCCTACGACCCGTACGTGGCAGCCGGCCGCGCCGCCCAGATGGGTGTCCGGCTGGTCGGTCTGGACGAGCTGCTGCGCGTCAGCGACGTCATCTCGGTGCACCTGCCCAAGACCCCGGAGACCGTGGGCATCATCGGCGAGGAGCAGCTCGCCACGGTCAAGCCGTCGCTGATCCTCGTCAATGCCGCCCGGGGCGGCATCGTCGACGAGGGCGCGCTCGCCGCGGCGCTCAAGGAGGGCCGGGTCGCCGGTGCCGGCCTCGACGTGTACGCGAAGGAGCCGTGTACCGACTCGCCACTCTTCGAGCTCGAGCAGGTCGTCGCCACGCCGCACCTCGGCGCCAGCACCGACGAGGCGCAGGAGAAGGCCGGCGTCGCGGTCGCCCGCTCCGTGCGGCTCGCTCTCGCCGGCGAGCTGGTGCCGGACGCGGTCAACGTCCAGGGCGGGGTCATCGCCGAGGACGTCCGCCCCGGGATCCCGCTGGCCGAGAAGCTCGGGCGGTTCTTCACCTCGCTCGCCGGCACCGTCCCGAGCCAGCTCGACATCGAGGTCCGCGGCGAGATCACCGCGCACGACGTCCGGGTGCTGGAGCTGGCCGCCCTCAAGGGGATGTTCGCCGACGTCGTCGAGGACCCGGTCTCCTACGTCAACGCGCCGGTGCTCGCCTCCGACCGCGGTGTCGACGTCCGGCTGACCACCGACGCCGACTCCCCGGACTACCGCAACCTCGTCACCCTGCGCGGGACGCTGGCCGACGGCGGGCAGGTGTCGGTCTCCGGCACGCTCACCGGCACCCGCCAGACCGAGAAGCTCGTCGAGGTCGACGGCTTCGACATCGAGGTCACGCTCTCCGACCACATGGCGCTGTTCCGCTACGAGGACCGGCCCGGCATCGTCGGGACGGTCGGCCGGATCCTGGGGGAGGCCGGCGTCAACATCGCCGGGATGCAGGTGAGCCGCGACCGCAAGGGCGGCCACGCCCTCGTCGTGATGACCGTGGACGGCGCCATCCCCGGCCCGGTGCTGGACGACATCGTGGTGGAGATCGGCGCCGAGGCGGCCCGGCAGGTCGACCTGAGCGAGTGACCGACGCTCCGGTCCCACCATCCGGGACGGGCCGACATCTCGCGAGACAACCGCCGACTCACCGTCGTACCGTTCCAGGCGTTATGCGGCGCATCTTCGTACTTCGCTGCCGCGGCGGGGCCCGCTAGTCGAGGGCCGGCTCCCCGTCGCGGAGACCGGCGCTGGCCCGCCTCGAGATGCGACCCTAGGGAACCCGCCATGAAGACCCCGCACACCACCAGCCCGACCGAGCGCCGTGCGCGCGCCGACGCCATCTCCGCCGTGCAGCAGGCCGTCCAGGAGGCCATGGACCGCCGCGACAACGGCGGCGAGACCGGCCACTGACGGTGGGAGACGCTCCCTCGGCCATCCGCCTCGCCGTCGTCCCGGGTGACGGGATCGGCCCCGAGGTGGTGGCCGAGGGGTTGCGCGTCCTCGATGCCGTCCTCGGCCCGGACACCAAGCTCGAGACCACCGAGTACGACCTCGGTGCCCGCCGTTGGCACCGCACCGGCGAGACGCTGCCCGACGCCGTGCTCGAGGAGCTGCGCGGCCACGACGCGATCCTGCTCGGAGCCGTCGGTGACCCGTCGGTCCCCAGCGGCGTGCTCGAGCGGGGGCTGCTGCTCCGGCTGCGCTTCGAGCTCGACCACCACGTCAACCTGCGCCCGGCGCGGCTCTACCCGGGTGTGACGTCGGCTCTTGCGGGCGTCCGGGACATCGACTTCGTCGTGGTCCGCGAGGGCACCGAAGGTCCGTACGTCGGCAACGGGGGCGTCGTCCGCCGCGGCACCCGGCACGAGATCGCGACCGAGGTGAGCATCAACACCGCGTACGGCGTGGAGCGTGTCGTCCGGGACGCGTACGCGCGGGCGGACGCCCGCCCGCGCCGGCACCTCACCCTGGTGCACAAGACGAACGTGCTCGTGCACGCCGGCGACCTGTGGGCCCGCACCGTCGCGGCCGTCGGCGCCGACTTCCCCGAGGTCACCACCGACTACCTGCACGTCGACGCCGCGTCCATCTTCCTGGTCACCGACCCGGGCCGCTTCGACGTCATCGTGACCGACAACCTGTTCGGCGACATCGTCACTGACCTCGCGGCCGCCGTGACGGGCGGCATCGGCCTCGCCGCGAGCGGCAACCTCGACGTCAGCCGGACCAACCCGTCGATGTTCGAACCGGTCCACGGCTCGGCCCCCGACATCGCCGGACAGGGCGTCGCGGACCCGACCGCCACGATCCTGTCGGTGGCGATGCTGCTCGACCACCTCGGACTCGGCGTCGCCGCCGCCCGGGTCGAGGAGGCGGTCGCCGCGGACCTGGCCGCCCGCGGCGACGCCCGGCGCAGCACGCGCGAGGTCGGGGACGCGGTGCTGGCCCGGCTGCGCTGACCGTTGGGTACGGTCGGTCCATGCCGAGCGACCTGACCATCGAGCTGGCCCCGTCGACCTCGCCGCGCAGTGCCCAGGAGCGGGCAGCGCTGCTGGAGAACCCCGGTTTCGGCCAGGTCTTCACCGACCACATGGTCTCGATCCGCTACTCCCGCGACGAGGGCTGGCACGACGCCCTGCTCGCCGCGTACGCCCCGATCACGCTCGACCCGGCGACCTCCGCGCTGCACTACGGCCAGGAGATCTTCGAGGGGCTCAAGGCCTACCACCAGGCCGACGGCTCGGTGGCGCTGTTCCGGCCGGAGCAGAACGCGCGTCGCTTCCAGCGCTCGGCCCGTCGGCTGGCCATGGCCGAGCTGCCCGAGGAGCTGTTCCTCGAGTCGGTGCGTGCCCTGGTGCGCGCCGACCGCGACTGGGTGCCGACGAAGCCGGGCGAGTCGCTGTACCTGCGCCCGCTGATGTTCGCGACCGACCCGTTCCTGGGTGTCCGGCCGTCGCAGACCTACCAGTACCTGCTGTTCGCCTCACCGGCCGGCGCGTACTTCCCCGGCGGCGTCCGCCCGGTGTCGGTCTGGCTGTCCACCGACTACGTCCGGGCCGCGCCGGGCGGCACCGGCGAGGCCAAGTGCGCGGGCAACTACGCCGCCTCCCTGGTCGCGCAGGCCCAGGCCGCCGAGCAGGGCTGCGACCAGGTCGTCTGGCTCGACGCGGTGGAGCACCGCTTCGTCGAGGAGATGGGCGGGATGAACATGTACTTCGTGTTCTCCGACGGCCGGCTGATGACGCCGTCGCTCACCGGCACCCTGCTGCCGGGTGTGACCCGCGACTCCATCCTCACCCTCGGCCGGGATCTCGGGCTCGAGGTGACCGAGGGCACGATCTCCACCCAGGAGTGGGAGCAGGGCTGCGCCGACGGCTCGATCGCGGAGGTCTTCGCCTGCGGCACGGCCGCGGTGGTGACCCCCGTGGGCGAGGTGAAGCACGCCGACGGGGCGTTCAGCGTGGCCGACGGCGAGCCCGGAGCCGTGACGATGAAGATCAGGGACGCGCTGCTGGGCATCCAGCAGGGCACCGCGTCCGACCCGCACGGCTGGATGCAGACGGTCGAGTAGGACGTCCCGGCGCGGCCGGGGGATTTGCGCCGGTTCCGCGTCGCGGGCCAGGGTAGAGGCGAGACCGCACAACGCCACCCGAGGAGACGAACGTCATGACCGACCCGACCCCGAACGGCAGCTCGCCCAGCCAGCAGACCGAGTCCGCGATCTCCGCGGGCATGGCCGCGGGGGACACCGAGGCCGTCATGCGCGCCGTGGCCTCGAGCGACGTCGTGGTCCCGCAGGCCGCCGGCTCCGGTGGCGAGAAGGCGCCCGACGGCTCGATCTCGCTGCCTGTCATCGAGCAGGACGGGACCTCCTACGTCCCGGTCTTCACCTCCGAGGCCACCATGCACGAGGCGGCCCCCGACATCGAGGACGCCATCTCGGTCTCGGCCTCCGAGCTCGGGGCCAACTGGCCGTCGGAGGACCTGTGGCTGGCCGTGAACCCCGGCACCGAGGACGGCCTCACGCTGCCGCCCGACGCCGTGCGGTCGCTGCCCGTCTACGGCGCCCCCGGCCAGGCCTGACCGACGCGCTCCGGGACGGGTCCGCGACTGCAGACCCGTCCCGGATGGTGGACGGGAGGTTCCAGGAACGCTGCTCCCGGTGGCACCCTCGACGGTGATGAGCACCAGCCTCGGCATTACCACCTGAGCGCGCCCGCCGGACCAGACCGGCCGACGCGCAGAGCTCCCGCGACCGCGGGGGCTCTTTTGTTTCCCGGGAGAGCCCATGACCGGTCCCACGGTCGACGAGTTCCACGTCTACGACACGACCCTGCGTGACGGCGCCCAGCAGGAGGGCCTGGCCTTCTCGGTCGCCGACAAGCTGGCCGTGGCCGCGCACCTGGACGAGCTGGGCGTCGGGTTCATCGAGGGGGGCTGGCCCGGCGCCAACCCCAAGGACACGGAGTTCTTCCGGCGGGCTCGGACCGAGCTCGACCTGAAGCATGCGCAGCTCGCCGCGTTCGGCGCGACCCGCCGACCCGGTGCGAAGGCCGCCGACGACCCCCTGGTGGCCGCACTGCGCGACTCCGCCGCGCCCGTGGTGACGCTGGTGGCCAAGAGCCACGACCGGCACGTCGAGCTCGCGTTGCACACCTCGCTGGAGGAGAACCTGGCGATGGTGCGCGACACGGTCGAGCACCTGCGGGCCGAGGGGCGCCGGGTGTTCCTCGACGCCGAGCACTTCTTCGACGGCTACGCCAGCAACCCCGCGTACGCCCTCGAGGTCCTGCGCACCGCCGTGGCCGCGGGCGCGGACGTCGCGGTGCTCTGCGACACCAACGGCGGCCGGCTGCCGGACGAGGTCGCCGACGTCGTGCACGCCGTGGCGGAGGCGACCTCGGCCCGGCTGGGCATCCACTGCCACAACGACGCCGGCTGCGCCGTGGCCAACTCGCTCGCCGCCGTCGACGCCGGCGCCACTCACGTCCAGGGCACCCTCAACGGCTACGGCGAGCGCACCGGCAACGCCGACATCCTCACCGTCGTCGCGAACCTCGAGCTCAAGCGCCGGCGTCGCGTGCTGCCCGAGGGGACGATGCGCGAGGCCACCCGCATCGCGCACGCCGTGTCGGAGCTGGCCAACGTGCCGCCCTACTCGCGGCAGCCGTACGTGGGGTCCTCCGCGTTCGCGCACAAGGCCGGGCTGCACGCGAGTGCGGTGCGGGTCGACCCGATGCTCTACCAGCACGAGGACCCGGAGTCGGTCGGCAACGACATGCGGATGCTGGTCTCGGACATGGCCGGCCGCGCGTCGATCGAGCTCAAGGGCCGCGAGCTGGGCTACGACCTGGCGGGCAACACCGAGCTGCTCACCCGGGTCACCGAGCGGGTCAAGGAGATGGAGAGCCGCGGGTACACCTTCGAGGCCGCGGACGCGTCCTTCGAGCTGCTGCTGCGGGCGGAGGTCGAGGGCGGCCGGCCGGAGCTGTTCGAGGTCGAGTCCTGGCGGGTCATCGTGGACGCCCAGGGCGACGCGCACCAGGAGGGCTCAGCGGCGGCGGAGGCCACCGTCAAGGTACGCGCCGGCGGCGAGCGGCTGGTCGCCGTCGGCGAGGGCAACGGCCCGGTCAATGCGCTCGACCACGCGCTGCGCTCCGCGCTCGGCAGGGCCTACCCGGAGCTCGCCAAGCTCGAGCTGATCGACTACCGGGTGCGGATCGTCGACCAGGCTCACGGCACGGACGCCGTCACCCGGGTCCTGGTCCAGACCAGCGACGGCGAGACCTCCTGGGAGACCGTCGGGGTCCACGCCAACGTCATCGAGGCGAGCTGGGAGGCCCTGCTCGACGCGGTGACCTACGGCTTGCTCCGGCATCGCGTCGCCTGACCGCTAGGCGGACCAGCCGAGCAGCGACTCGCCGAGGAGGAGCATGAGGAACCAGGACCCGGCGGCTGCCGGCGGGACCGCGAGGACCCACCAGCTCCGGCGCCGTGCCAGCCAGACGGCGGCGGTGACGAAGCCGGCGAAGAGTGCGTACGCGCCGAAGAGGTCCGGGTACGGGGCCACCAGTCCGGTGCTGAGGTAGAAGAAGCCGATCGGCGCCATGAGCGCGAGAGCGAGGGCGGTCAACAGCGGCCGCGCCCGGGACGGGGTGCCCGACGGGGGGCTCGGTCGCGTGCTCGGTACGACGGCGACGGCCAGCCCCCCGATCAGAGGCAGGGCCGCGAGCAGCCGCGGCGGGGCGACGTAGTCGCCGAGGACGACCAGCTCGAGGACCAGGGCGGCGGCCAGCGGGATCCCCGCGAGTCGGGTGGAGCGGAGTGCGAGGACCGCGGCGCCGAGGGTGAGAAGCGTCACAACGGAGGCGAGCACGACGCCGGGGGTGGCCGACTGGCCGGCGGGGAGCCCGTCGCCGAGGGCGGTGCGGACACCGCGGGCCAAGAAGATCGACGCGGCGAGGAGGGAGAGCCCGATCTGCGCGGCGACGAAGGGACGGCGGACGGTGGTCGGTTGCGGGGACATGCCGGTGGTTGTCACGGACCGAGGATGCGCCGTCGCCGCGAGGTCCGCATGAGTACGGGTGCTCAGCCCCAGATAGCCTCGCCGCGTGCGTATCGCGAGGTTCACGACGGGAGAGGGCGCGTCCTTCGGCGTCGTCGACGGCGACCCGGCGCGGGGTGACCTGACCGTCCGGGCGATCGACGGGCACCCGTTCGCGCCCTTCCAGGTGGTGGGCGACCCCGTGCCGGTGGCCGACGTGCGGCTGCTGGCGCCGGTGCTGCCGAGCAAGATCGTGGCCGTCGGGCGCAACTACGCCGACCACGCGAAGGAGATGGGCGCCGAGCTCGACCCGGACGAGCCGCCGGTGGTGTTCCTCAAGCCGAGCACCTCGGTAGTCGGTCCCGGCGACGCCGTGCAGTACCCCGTCGGCGTCAGCGAGGACGTCCACTACGAGGGGGAGCTGGCCGTCGTGATCTCGCGGCTCTGCCGCGAGGTGCCGGCCGACCGGGTCTCCGACGTGGTGCTGGGCTTCACCTGCGCCAACGACGTGACGGCTCGCGACCTGCAGCGCACCGAGAAGCAGTGGGGTCGCGCAAAGGGCTTCGACACGTTCTGCCCGCTCGGCCCGTGGGTGGCGACCGGCATCGACCCGGCCGACCTCGCGGTGACCACCACGGTCAACGGTGAGCTCAAGCAGGCCGGCCGCACGTCGCAGATGGTGCGGGGAGTGGACGAGCTCGTCGCCCATGTGAGCCAGGCCATGACGTTGCTGCCCGGTGACGTCATCCTCACCGGTACCCCGGCCGGCGTCGGCCCGCTCGCCGTCGGGGACGAGGTCAGCGTCACCGTCGAGCAGGTCGGGACCCTGACCAACCGGGTGGTGGCCCGTGGCTGACGAGACGACCGGCCCGGTCCGCGTACGCGTTGCGCCCTCGCCGACCGGTGACCCGCACGTCGGGACCGCGTACATGTCGCTGTTCAACCTCGCGTTCGCCCGGCGGCGCGGCGGCGAGTTCGTGCTGCGCATCGAGGACACCGACCGGGCCCGCTACGTCGCCGACAGCGAGCAGCAGATCTACGACACCCTGCACTGGCTGGGCCTGGACTGGGACGAGGGGCCGGACAAGGGCGGCCCGTACGCGCCCTACCGGCAGTCCGAGCGCATCGAGAGCTACCGGGTGCACGTCGACCGGTTGCTCGCCGACGGCAGGGCCTACCACTGCTGGTGCACCCCGGAGCGGCTCGCCGAGATGCGCGAGCAGCAGCAGAAGGCCAAGCTGCCGACCGGCTATGACCGGCTCTGCCACGGCAAGAGCCGGGAGGAGCGGGCCGCGCTGCCCGGCGCCGGCGAGGCGCCCGTGGTGCGGATGCTGATCCCTGACGACGTCCCGCTCGTGTTCGACGACATCATCCGCGGCGAGGTGAAGGCGCCTCGTCCCGACGACCAGGTGATCGTCAAGGCCGACGGGTTCCCCACCTACCACCTCGCCAACGTCGTCGACGACCACGAGATGGCGATCACCCACGTCGTGCGCGGCGAGGAGTGGATCTCCTCGACGCCCAAGCACGTTCTGCTCTACGACTGGCTCGGCTGGAAGCGGCCGGCCTTCGCGCACATGCCGCTGCTACGCAACACCGACAAGTCGAAGATCTCCAAGCGGAAGAACCCCGCCGCCCGGCTGATGTGGTTCCAGGAGCAGGGCTACCTGCCCGAGGCGCTGGTGAACTTCCTCGCGCTGATGGGCTACTCGCAGCCCGACGGGGAGGAGATCTTCACGTTCGAGGAGATGGTCGAGTCCTTCGACTGGGCGCGGGTCAACACGGTCGGGCCGGTGTTCGACCTCGACAAGCTCGGCTGGCTCAACGGTCACTACGTGCGTGAGCTCTCGGTGGATGACCTGGCCGGGCGCATCACGGAGCACCTGTCCCGACGGGGCATGCTCCCGGCGGAGCCGACGGCGCAGCAGCGGGCGACCGTCCTCGCCGCGACACCGCTGGTGAACGAGCGGATGCAGGTGCTGTCCGAGGCCGAGGGGATGCTCGGGTTCCTGCTCGTCGACGAGGAGGCGTTCGCCCTCGACCCGGACGACGCCGCGAAGGTGCTCACCGGTGACTCCGTTCCCGTTCTCGAGGCGTCGGCTGCGGCGCTCGGTGCCCTGCCGTCCTGGGACACCGGGTCGATCGAGCAGGCGCTGCGGGCCGCGCTGGTCGACGGGCTCGGCCTCAAGCCGAAGCACGCCTTCGGCCCGGTGCGGGTGGCCGTGACGGGCCGGCGGGTGTCGCCACCGCTGTTCGAGTCGCTCGAGCTGCTCGGCCGCGAGCGCTCCCTCAAGCGGCTGCGTGATGGGCTGGCCGTCGCGGGTGGCTGACCCGCAGCCGTCACCGGCGCCGGTAGGGGAGCGCTACCCCCAGCTGCTGCGCGCCGGGGGTGTGCGCTGGTGGCAGCCGCTGCTCGGGCTGCTGCTGGCCGGCGTGACGCTGGTCTCCGGCGCGGTCGCGGTGATTCTCGCGTCCGTCGTCGTCGCAGCCCTCACCGGCGCGGCCGAGGACCCGTTCTCCGATGAGGCCCTGAGCCCGGACAGCCCGCTCGGACTGCTCGCCAACAACCTGGTCATCGCGGTGATGGTGCCGGCGTCGGTCCTGGCGGTGCTGGTCGCGCACCGCCGGCCGGCCGGGCTGCTCGCCTCGGTGACGGGCCGCGCCCGCTGGGGCTGGCTCGGTCGGATGCTGGCCCTCGCGGCCGTCGTCGTCGTGGTCTTCTTCGCCGGCAGCTTCCTGCTGCCCTCGTCGGTGACGAGCGATGTCGACGTCCCGCCGACCGGGACACTGGTGGCGCTGTTCGCGGTCATCCTGCTCACGACACCGTTGCAGGCCGCGGCCGAGGAGGTCGGCTTCCGCGGCTACCTGTCGCAGGCCGTCTCGTCGTGGTTCGCGCACCCGCTGACCGGGACCCTGGTCGCCGGAGCGGTCAGCGCGCTGCTGTTCGCGCTGGCCCACGGGACCCAGGACGTCTGGCTGTTCGGGGACCGGCTGGCCTTCGGCGCCGTCGCGTCGTGGCTGGTGTGGCGCACCGGCGGGCTCGAGGCCGCCGTCGCGCTGCACGTCGTGAACAACATGGCGAGCCTCGGCTTCACCGCGGCGACCGGGTCGCTGGAGGCCTCGCTCACCGCCTCGACGCTGGAGTGGCAGTTCGCGGTGACCGACGTCGCGATGATGGCGACCTTCGCGGTGCTGGTGGACCGGGTCACCCGTCGGCGCCCCGTGGCGGTCCGGCGCGACCCGACTCGTGACGTTTTGATCGGCCACCGAGCCGTCGGCTATCCTGGTGCGCGCCCGTCCACCCCGCCGCCAGCGGGGGGCGCGAAACCTTGGGGTATGGGGTAATTGGCAGCCCGGCTGATTCTGGTTCAGCTAGTCTAGGTTCGAGTCCTGGTACCCCAGCGCGTGTCCGCAGTCCGTCCCTCCGGGGAGGGTGCGGCCGATTGGAACCGTCGCGGTCCCCTCCGCTAGAGTTCCGGTCCGCGACGTCTCGTCGCACAGCAATCGTGGCCCCGTTGTGTAGCGGCCTAGCACGCCGCCCTCTCAAGGCGGTAGCGCGGGTTCGAATCCCGTCGGGGCTACCACGCGAGACGAAGGCCCAGGTCCCTCGGACCTGGGCCTTCGTCGTCGAGCGAGCCGTCGGTCAGGCCACGTGCGCGAACGGTCGGACCTCGATCGGCGCGTTGATGGCGTCGGTGACCTTGGCTGCCCAGCCCAGCGCGGAGTCCAGGTCGGCCGCCTCGATGATGTAGAAGCCGCCGATCTGCTCCTTCGTCTCGGCGAAGGGGCCGTCGGTGGTGACCACCGTGCCGCCGGACGCCCGGACGACCGCAGCGTCCTTGGGCTCGGTGAGGCGGCCCGAGAAGCGGAGCGCGTCGTTCGAGCGCATCTCCTGCTCGAGCGCACCGATTGTCGCGTACGACTGCTTCATCTCGTCGTCCGTCATGGGCTTGCGGGCCTCGCCCTCGACCATGTGGACGGACAGCAGGTAGTGGGTCATGCCGCGGCTCCTCTCGCCGGTCCGTTCCGATCTGGTGACTCACTCCTCCAACGAGTGAGCCTCGTCCGGATCGACATCCGCGGCCAGCGGACTTCGTGCTCACGCGGGCTGCTGCTGCCCTCCGCCCTGGCCGTGCTGGAGCACCTCGCTGAGCTTGGCGGCGGCCGCGCACACGATCTGGGCGTGCAGCCGGCCGGGCTGCCGGCTCAGCCGCTCGATCGGGCCCGACACCGAGACGGCGGCCACCACCCGTCCGCCCGGCCCCCGCACCGGCGCCGAGACCGAGGCGACCCCCGGCTCGCGCTCCCCGACGCTCTGCGCCCACCCGCGGCGGCGGACGGCCGAGAGCGCGGTCGCGGTGAACCGCGCGTCGCGCAGCCCGCGGTGCAGCCGGTCGGGCTCCTCCCACGCGAGCAGGATCTGGGCGGCCGACCCGGCCTTCATGGTCAGCGTGGCACCCACCGGCACCGTGTCCCGCAGGCCGGTGAGCCGCTCGGCCCCGGCCACGCACACCCGCTGGTCGCCCTGCCGGCGGTAGAGCTGCGCGCTCTCCCCGGTGATGTCGCGCAGCCGGGACAGCACCGGGTTGGCGGCCTCCAGCAGCCGGTCCTCGCCGGCCGCGGTCGCGAGCTCGCGGAGGCGGGGGCCGAGGACGAAGCGGCCCTGCATGTCGCGGGCCACGAGGCGGTGGTGCTCCAGGGCGGTCGCAAGGCGGTGGGCAGTGGGCCGGGCGAGACCCGTCGCCTGCACGAGGGCGGCCAGGCTGGCCGGCCCTGCCTCCAGGGCACCGAGGACCGTCGCGGCCTTGTCCAGAACGCCGACTCCGCTAGAGTTGTCCATGTACCGATATTCGCGTCTCATTGCATGAGACGCAAGCCCTGAAGGGAAAATCGTGGCGGCAACGCTGGCGGAGAAGGTCTGGGAGGCCCACGTCGTTCGCCGGGCGGCCGGGGAGCCGGACCTGCTCTACGTCGACCTGCACCTCGTGCACGAGGTCACCAGCCCGCAGGCGTTCGACGGGCTGCGGCTCGCCGGCCGTCCGGTCCGCCGGCCGGACCTGACGATCGCGACCGAGGACCACAACGTCCCCACCTTGGACATCGAGCGCCCCATCGCCGACCCGGTGTCGCGGACGCAGGTCGAGACGCTGCGCCGCAACTGCGCGGAGTTCGGCGTGCCGATCCACCCGCTCGGCGACGCGGAGCAGGGGATCGTGCACGTCGTCGGTCCGCAGCTCGGTCTCACCCAGCCCGGGATGACAGTCGTCTGCGGCGACTCGCACACATCCACCCACGGCGCCTTCGGGGCGCTCGCGTTCGGGATCGGCACCAGCGAGGTCGAGCACGTCCTCGCCACCCAGACCCTTCCGCTGGACCGCTTCCGCACGATGGCGGTGACGGTCGACGGCGAGCTGGCGCCCGGGGTCACCGCGAAGGACGTGATCCTCGCGGTGATCGCCGAGATCGGCACCGGCGGTGGGCAGGGCTACGTCATCGAGTACCGCGGCTCCGCCATCGAGGCGCTGTCGATGGAGGCCCGGATGACGATCTGCAACATGTCGATCGAGGCCGGAGCGCGGGCCGGCATGGTCGCACCCGACGACACGACGTTCGCCTACCTCGAAGGCCGTCCGCGCGCACCGAAGGGCGAGGACTGGGACGCGGCGGTGCGTGCGTGGCGCGAGCTGCGCACCGACGACGACGCGACCTTCGACCGGGAGGTGGTGCTCGACGCGGCCGACATCACCCCGTACGTCACGTGGGGCACCAACCCCGCGCAGGGGCTGCCGCTGTCCGCCTCGGTCCCGGACCCGGCGTCCTTCGACGACCAGAGCGCCCGGCAGGCAGCCGAGCGCGCGCTGGAGTACATGGGCCTGCGGCCGGGGACGCCGCTGCGCGACATCGCAGTCGACACCGTCTTCCTCGGCTCGTGCACGAACGGGCGGATCGAGGACCTGCGCGCTGCCGCGGAGGTCATCCGCGGCCGGTCTGTCGCCGACGGCGTGCGCATGCTCGTCGTCCCCGGCTCGGTCCGGGTGCGGCTCGCCGCCGAGGCCGAGGGCCTCGACGTGGTCTTCAAGGAGGCAGGCGCCGAGTGGCGGCACGCCGGGTGCTCGATGTGCCTGGGCATGAACCCGGACCAGCTGGCGCCCGGGGAGCGCAGCGCGTCCACGTCCAACCGCAACTTCGAGGGGCGTCAGGGCAAGGGCGGGCGGACCCACCTCGTCTCACCGCTCGTCGCCGCGGCCACCGCCGTGGTCGGCCGGCTGGCGAGCCCGGACGACCTCGAGCGCCACGCCGGGAAGGCCTGACATGGAACCCGTGACGACCATCACCGGACGGGCGGTCGCGCTGCGCCGGTCGAACGTCGACACCGACCAGATCATCCCGGCGGTCTATCTCAAGCGCGTCACCCGGTCCGGCTTCGAGGACGGGCTCTTCGCGGCCTGGCGCAGCGACCCCGACTTCGTCCTGAACCGCCCGGAGTCGGCGGGTGCGACCGTGCTCGTCGCCGGGGCGGACTTCGGGACCGGCTCGTCGCGCGAGCACGCGGTGTGGGCGTTGCGGGACCACGGCTTCCGGGTGGTGATCTCGTCGCGGTTCGCCGACATCTTCCGTGGGAACGCCGGCAAGGGCGGCCTCGTGACCGCGCGCGTCGAGCAGCCCGACGTCGAGCGGCTGTGGTCCGCCGTCGAGGCCGACCCCTCGACGGAGGTGACGGTGGACCTCGCCTCCCGCACGGTCCGCTGGGGGGAGAGCACGGTGTCCTTCGACATCGACGACTACACGCGATGGCGGCTGATGGAAGGTCTCGACGACGTCGACCTGACCCTGCGGCACGCGGATTCCGTTGCGGCGTATGAGGATCGGCGGCCCCGCTGGATGCCGACGACTGTCTGAGGCACCTCTCGGAAGCCGCGGACACCTTTGCGACACAACGGAAATTGAACCCTCGGGTGTTTGTCTCGCACCCCGGAGGGGCCTAACGTCGCCTTCGAGTCGAGTGACCGCTCGACAAACGCATCCTCAAGGGGTTCCCACGTGAACAAGGCTCAGCTGATCGACAAGCTGTCCGTCCAGCTCGGCAGCAAGAAGGCGGCGACCGAGGCGGTCGAGGCCGTGATCGACACGGTCACGCGTGCCGTGGCATCGGGCGAGCGGGTGGCGATCACCGGCTTCGGCGTCTTCGAGAAGGTCGCGCGCCCGGCCCGGACCGGCCGTAACCCGCGCACCGGCGCGACCGTGAAGATCAAGAAGACCTCGGTGCCGAAGTTCAAGGCCGGGCAGAGCTTCAAGGACGTCGTCAGCGGCGCCAAGAAGCTGCCGAAGGTGGCCGCCTCCGCTGCGCGTACCGCCACCGGCGGCACGTCGAAGGCGACGCCGGCCAAGAAGTCGGCTCCGGCGAAGAAGACCACGGCGAAGAAGACCACCGCCAAGAAGTCGGCTCCGGCGAAGAAGACCACCGCCAAGAAGGCCCCGGCGAAGCGGTCGACCGCGAAGAAGGCGCCTGCCCGCAAGCGCTGACACGTCGCCGAGGGTCCGGTCGCTCCGCGAGCGACCGGACCCTCGTGCGTGGCGCCGGCTGAGTCAGAGAGTGGCGATGGTCAGGAAACTGACCTCGCGGCCGCTCGGCGCCTGGTCCACCTCGATACGGACCCGCTGTCCGAGGCGCAGCAACCGCACCCCCGACGCGTCGAAGGCGCTCGAGCCGTAGGGCAGCTCCGTGCCGTCATCGAGCAGGACGGTGCCGGACCGCGTCACCGCGTCGAAGCTGCGCACCGTCGCCTGCACCCTGTCGAACCTATCCCAGGCCTGCGCCCCGGAGCCGTTCGAGCAGCCGGGTCGTCCGTGGACCGAGCCCGCTCGCCCGCGCCAGGTCCAGGTCCGCTGCGGTGTCGACGTCACGACGGACCGACATCACGTCCTCGCTCGTCAGGTCCGTCATGCCGGACCCGGCGTGCCGACCGGCCGACCCCGGACCGAACGAGGGCCGCAGGTCGGCCGCGGAGCGCGCGAGGACGAGCGTCGTGCCGGACCCCTCGGCGTCGCGTACGAACGAGCGGCCGTGGGCCGCGGCGCGCACGAGGACGGCGGCGAGCTCGTCCGGACGGAGGCCGGGCAGGTCGGCGGAGAGGGCGCCCGCACCGCGCCCGGGCCAGCTGCCGGCCGCCACCGACGCACCGTGCGTGAGGGCGGGGTTGAGTCCGGCGTCCGGCTCGTCGGCCACCACCTCGGCGCCGACGTCGCGCAGCGCGGCCGCAGCTGTCGGGTCGTCGGTGACGGCGACGACGGCGTCCACCGCCGGGCAGGCGAGGGCAGCCGCCGCGGTGTCCAGTGCGAACGCGAGCGCCAGCTCGGCGCGGTCATGGTCGTACGGCGGTCCGAGGCGCGTCTTGGCCGCCGCCAGCCGCTTGACGGGGACCACGAGGAACCAGCGCCCGTCGTCGGAGGACACGCGCCCGATCCTGCCAGGGCGGCTCGACACGATGACCGCCGGACGAAAGACTGGGCGCCCACTCGAGAGCGGCGAAAGGACGGGTGTGGCGAACCGGCGGTCGCGGCTGGCGCGACGGCGCGGCCGGCTGGGCTTCTGGTACCGGTTCGCGGCCGCGGTGCTCCGTCCACCGCTGATGCTGCTTACGCGTCGCGACTGGCGAGGCGGCGAGCACCTGCCCGACGGCGGCGCGGTCGTGGTGGTGAACCATGTCTCGCACATCGACCCGCTCACCTTCGCCCACTTCGTCTACGACCACGGCCGGGCACCTCGCTTCCTCGCCAAGGAGTCGGTGTTCCGGGTCCCGTTCGTCCGGACCGTGCTGCGCGGCGCGAAGCAGATCCCGGTGTTCCGCGAGTCGGGCAGCGCCGGCCAGGCCTACTCGGCCGCGGTCGAGTCGGTCCGGTCGGGCGAGCTGGTCGTCATCTACCCGGAGGCGACGCTGACGCGCGACCCGGGGCTGTGGCCGATGACGGGCAAGACGGGGGCGGCCCGGGTCGCCCTGGAGACGGGCGCGCCGCTGGTCCCGGTCGCGCAGTGGGGGCCGCAGGAGATCCTCTGGCCGTACGCGAAGAAGCCGCGGCTCTTCCCCCGCCGCACCGTGCACGTCTGGGCCGGCCCACCGCTCGACCTCTCCGACGTGGCAGGCAGGCCGATGGACGCTGCCCTGATGCACGAGGTCACCGAGCGCATCATGTCGGCCATCACCGCGCTGCTCTCGGAGATCCGCGGCGAGCCGGCGCCGGCCGTACGCTTCGACCCACGGACGTCCGGCCTTCCCCGCACCGGGGACCCGCGCCGGGGCGGGGACGACCGCGACGACAGGAGGAGCGCGTGACTCGCGCCGCGGTACTGGGCACCGGCTCGTGGGGGACGGCCTTCTCGATGGTGCTCGCCGACGCAGGTGGGGACGTGTCGCTGTGGGCCCGGCGCCCCGGTCTCGCCGCCGAGGTCAACGCTCGGCACGAGAACCCGGACTACCTGCCGGGCATCGCGCTGCCCGACACGGTCGTGGCGACCTCGGACCCGGCGCAGGCGCTGCGGGGCGCCGAGGTCGTCGTGCTGGCCGTGCCGTCGCAGACGCTGCGCGAGAACCTGACGCGGTGGGCGCCGGAGCTGCCGGACGGCTGTGTGCTCGTCAGCCTGATGAAGGGTGTCGAGCTCGGGACCACCCGACGGATGAGCGAGGTCATCGCGGAGGTCACCGGCGCCGGTCCGGAGCGCATCGCCGTCGTGTCCGGACCGAACCTGGCGAAGGAGATCGCGCTGCGCCAGCCGGCGGCCAGCGTGGTCGCGTGCGCCGACGAGGCGGTGGCGGAGAAGCTGCAGCAGGTCTGCATGACCCCGTACTTCCGGCCGTACACCAACACCGACGTGGTCGGCGTCGAGCTCGGCGGCGCGGTCAAGAACGTCATCGCGCTGGCGGTCGGCATGGCCAAGGGCATGGGGATGGGCGACAACTCCCAGGCCTCGATCATCACCCGCGGGCTCGCCGAGATCACCCGGCTCGGGCTGGCGCTCGGCGCGGACGCCGCAACCTTCGCCGGCCTGGCCGGTGTCGGTGACCTCGTCGCGACCTGCATGTCCCCGTTGTCCCGGAACCGGACGTTCGGCGAGAACCTCGGTCGCGGCATGACCCTGGAGGAGGTCGTGGCGGCGACCCGGCAGACCGCCGAGGGCGTGAAGTCGGCGGAGTCGATCCTGGCGCTCGCCCGGGCGCACCATGTCGACATGCCGATCGTCGAGCACGTGGTGGCAGCGGTGCACGACGGGCTGCCGCCGGGCGAGATCGTGCGGCGGATCATGAGCCGGTCGGCGAAGTCCGAGGCCGACTGACGCGCCGTGTCCACGCTGACCGTGCAGAGCGCCGCCGCCGCGGTGACCGACCTGGTCGAGGTCGGCGGGGTGCTGGTGCTCACAGGCGCGGGGATCTCCACCGAGTCCGGGATCCCCGACTACCGCGGCCCCACCGGTGCGCTGCGCAGGTCGCTGCCCATGACCTTCGAGACCTTCCGCCGGGACGCGTCGGCCCGCCGCCGGTACTGGGCCCGCAGCCAGCTCGGGTGGCGGGTCATCGCCCGGGCGGCACCGAACGACGGGCACCGCGCCGTCGCCCGGCTCGAGCAGGGCGGCCGGCTCGCCGGCCTGGTCACCCAGAACGTGGACGGCCTGCACCAGGCCGGCGGAGCTCGCTCGGTGGTCGAGCTGCACGGCAGCGTGGACCGGGTGGTCTGCCTGGGCTGCGGCGAACGGACCCCGCGCGTGGAGGTGGCCGCCCGGCTGCAGGAGGCCAACCCGGGCTGGGACGCCCGCGCGCAGCAGCTGAACCCCGACGGCGACGTGAGCCTCGACGACGACGCCGTCGCCACGTTCCGCGTCGTCGACTGCACCACCTGCGGCGGGGTGCTCAAGCCGGACGTCGTGTTCTTCGGCGAGAACGTCCCGCCGCCCGTCGTCGCCCACTGCTACGGCCTCGTCGAGCAGGCCCGCGCGCTGCTGGTGCTCGGGTCCTCCCTCTCGGTGATGTCCGGGCTGCGGTTCGTGCGCAAGGCATCGGCGCTGGGCAAGCCGGTGGTGATCGTCAACCAGGGTTGGACCCGGGGCGACGACCTGGCCACGCTGAAGCTCGACGTGCCGCTCGGGCCCACGCTGCGCGAGGTCTAGCCGGCCACGCCCAGCAGCGCCTCGGAGAGGTCGCCCCACAGGTCGTCGACGTCCTCGACGCCGACCGAGAGACGCAGCAGCGTCTCCGGCACCTCCGTGCTCTCGCCCGGCCACCGGCGCCGCCGCTCGAGGCTGGACTCGACGCCGCCGAGGCTGGTCGCGTGCACCCAGAGCTGGGTCGCCGCGGTCACCTTCTCCGCTCCGGCCGCGTCCCCCGCCAGCTCGATGCTCACCATCGCTCCCATGCCCGGGTAGTGCACCCGGGTCACCGCCGGGTGCCCGGCCAGCCGGGCCGCCAGCTCGGCCGCGTTCTCCTGCGCACGCTCGACGCGCAGGTGCAGGGTGCGCAGCCCGCGCAGTGCCAGCCAGGCCTCGACCGTGCCGGGCACCGAGCCCTGGGTGCTCCGCACCGACAGCAGCCGGTCCGACAGGTCGGGGTCGCGGGTGACCGCGACCCCGAGCAGCAGGTCGGAGTGCCCGGAAAGGTACTTCGTCGCGCTGTGGACGACGAGGTCGGCCCCGCTCTCCAGCGGCCGCTGCAGGATCGGGGTCGCCAGGGTGCTGTCCACGGCCAGCAGGACGCCGTGGCGCGCGCAGCGTCCCGCCAGCCCGGGCAGGTCGACCACGGACAGCAGCGGGTTGGTGGGCGTCTCGGCCCAGCACAGGTCGGCGCCGGCGAGCGCCTCCTCCACGGCCGACTCGTCGGTGAGCCGGACCTGCCGGACGGACAGCCGGCCGCGCGCCTCGAGCCGGGACAGCAGCGACAGCGTCCCGTAGTAGCAGTCGGGGGACGTCACGACGACGCCGCCGTCGGGGACCTGGTCGAGGACCGCCGCCACCGCCGCGAGCCCGGACGCGAACGACGTCGCGACACCGCCCTCCAGGGCGCCGACCGCGCTCTCGAGCATCTCCCAGGTGGGGTTGCCGTACCGCCCGTAGCCGACGTCCCCGCCGGCGTGGTACGTCGAGGCCATCACGATCGGCGGGTTCATCGGACCGTCCGGGCGCCGGGGCGGCCGGCCCGCGGCGACGGCCACCGTCGCCGGGGCCAGGGGCTTCGTGCTGGCGAGCGGGGACTCCGCGGGCTCCGGCATGGAAGCGAGTATCCCCGCTGCCGACGCCGTCGGTAGGGTCGTCGGCGATGAGCGACCCCACTCCCGATGGCCAGCCCACACCCCGTATCCGCCTCGCCGTCGTCTTCGGTGGCCGCAGCACCGAGCACGCCGTGTCCTGCGTCACGGCGGGCAGCGTGCTCGCCGCCGTCGACCGTGACCGCTACGAGGTCGTGCCGATCGGGATCTCCCGAGAGGGCACGTGGGTGCTCGCCGGCGACGACCCGGACAAGCTCGCGATCACCGGCCGGCAGCTTCCCGAGGTGGAGGCGTCGGGCGGCGCGGCGGTGGTGCTCGCCGGCGACCCGACCAACCGCGGCCTGATGGTGCACGAGCCCGGCCACGTCCCGCGCGAGCTCGGCGAGGTCGACGTGGTGCTGCCGCTGCTGCACGGCCCGTACGGGGAGGACGGGACGCTGCAGGGTCTGTTCGAGATGGCGGGGGTGCCCTACGTCGGGTCCGGTGTCTTCGCGTCGGCCGCGGCGATGGACAAGGGCCACATGAAGGCTCTGCTCAAGGCCGCCGGGCTGCCCGTGGGGCCCTACGCCGTCGTCACCCCGCGCGAGTGGGCCACGGACAAGGCGGCCGTACGCGAGACCGTCGCCGCTCTCGGCTACCCGGTGTTCGTCAAGCCGGCCCGGGCCGGCTCCAGCGTCGGCATCACCAAGGTGCACGGCCCGGACGAGCTCGACGCGGCCGTCGAGGAGGCGCGCTCGCACGACCCGCGGGTGGTCGTCGAGGCCGCGGTCGACGCGCGCGAGATCGAATGCGGTGTCCTCGAGGGGATCGACGGGCAGCCGCCCGACGCGAGCGTCCCGGGTGAGGTGGTCGTCGGCGGGGGCCACGAGTTCTACGACTTCGCGGCGAAGTACCTGCCGGACGAGGGGACCGAGCTGGTCGTGCCGGCCGACCTGCCCGACGAGGTCGCGGCGGAGGTCCGTGACCTCGCCGTCCGTGCCTTCGAGGCCCTCTCGTGCGAAGGGCTCGCCCGCGTGGACCTGTTCGTCGGCCGCGACGGCACGGTGCTGGTGAACGAGGTCAACACCATGCCGGGCTTCACCCCGGTGTCGATGTTCCCGTTGCTGTGGCAGGCCAGCGGCCTGGAGTACCCGGCGCTGGTGGACCGGCTGGTCCGGACCGCGCTGGCGAAGCCGCCCGGCCTGCGCTGACCGCCCTGCCCCCGTCATGATCGCGACGGCGGTGCTCAGGAAAGCAGTCGACTCGCTTCCTGAGCACGGTCGTGGAGATCTTGGGCTGCTCAGCCTCTCGGGAGCGTCTCCTCGACCGGGCCGGCCAGGTCGACCAGCGGTGCGACGGCCCGCTCCCGCGGGGTGGCTGTCGGCACCCGGACCTGGACGTACGGGGTGCGCCCCACCGTCGTGAAGACGAACGCGGCCGGTCGCTCCTCGAGGAACCACTCCACACCGTCGACCTCGAGCACCTCCGAGGTCGCGGTCAGCGCGGCCGGGCGGTCGACCCCGCAGCGCAGCACCACGGCCGGGTCGCCCCACGCCGTGGTGAGCTGCGAGGCCGGGGAGGTCTCGCGACGCTCACGACCGTCGAGCTCCTCGGGCAGCGACCGGTGCAGCGCCGCGCAGGGCTGCGCGGCCGGACCGTCGGCCGGCGGGCGCACCGACACAGGTCCCTCGCCGGCGCAGCCGCCGAGCACGACTGCGGTCAGCAGGCCGCCGGCGGCGGCGACACGTCTCGTCAGAGGTGGACGACCGGGCAGGTGAGGGTGCGGGTGATGCCGTCGACAGCCTGCACCTTGGCGACGACGAGCTTGCCGAGCTCGTCGACGTTGCGCGCCTCGGCGCGGACGATGACGTCGTACGGCCCGGTGACGTCCTCCGCGAGGGTCACGCCCTTGACCTCGGCGATCTCGCGGGCCACCGCGGCGGCCTTGCCGACCTCGGTCTGGATGAGGATGTAGGCCTGGACAACCATCGGTGGGGCCTTTCGTAGAGTCTGGCGGCGTACCGACCGACGTGAGCATCGATCGCGAGCGAACCTATCGGATCTCCGGTGGGACCGGACGGCGCACTGGTCGACGGAGAGTCGGAGGAGAGGCGGCGATGGGCACCACCGTGGGAGAGCTCGGCGAGCTCGCGCTCGTCGAGGCGGTCACGTCCCGGCTCGGTGGCGGCCCCGGGCTGCTGCTCGGACCGGGGGACGACGCCGCGGTCGTCGCCGCCCCGGACGGCCGCGTGGTCGCGAGCACCGACGTGCTCGTCGAGGGCCGCCACTTCAAGCGCGACTGGTCCAGCGCACACGACATCGGCGCCCGGGCCGCCGGGGCGAACCTCGCGGACGTGGCCGCCATGGGCGCGGTGCCGACCGCACTGCTCGTCGGGCTCGCCGTGCCGGCCGACCGGGACGCGTCCTGGGTCCTCGAGCTGGCCGACGGCCTCGGTGAGGAGGCCGCGTCGGCGGGCGCTGTCGTGGCCGGTGGTGACGTCGTGCGCAGTGACGTGCTGACCGTCGCCGTCACGGCGCTGGGCTCGCTGGAGGGCCGGGACCCGGTCACCCGGGCCGGCGCCCGCCCCGGTGACCTGGTCGCGGTGGCCGGCCGGCTCGGCTGGGCCGCCGCGGGTCTGGCCGTGCTCTCCCGCGGGTTCCGCTCGCCTCGTGCGTTGGTCGAGGCCTACCGGCGGCCGGCGCCGCCGTACCCGGAGGGCCCCCGCGCCGCCGTCCTCGGTGCCACCGCGATGGTCGACGTGAGTGACGGCCTGGTCGCCGACCTGGGCCACGTCGCCCGGGCGAGCGGCGTGGCGGTCAGCCTGTCCAGCGACGCGTTCCACGTCCCCCAGGAGTTCCAGGACACCGCTCGGGCGCTCAACGCCGACCCGCTGCACTGGCTGCTCGGCGGCGGGGACGACCACGCGCTGGCCGCCTGCTTCCCGCCGGACGTGGACCTGCCGATGGCGTGGAGCGTCGTGGGCCGCGTCGAGGCGGGCGAGGGGGTGCTGGTCGACGGCAAGCCGTGGGACGGCCCGGCCGGCTGGCTGGCGTTCTAGCTGCGCCGGCCGGGGACGACGAAGGCCGGCCCGCCCCGAGGGGTGGACCGGCCTGCGCGAAGCCAGGGGCTCAGGTCAGCGGGTGACCTTGCCCGCCTTGAGGCACGAGGTGCAGACGTTGAGCCGCTTGGGGGTCCGACCCACCATCGCGCGCACGGTCTGGATGTTGGGGTTCCAGCGGCGCTTCGTGCGCCGGTGCGAGTGCGAGATGCTGTGACCGAAGCCCGGACCCTTGCCGCAGACGTCGCAGGTGGCAGCCACGGTTGATCTCCAAGAGGGTGGGACGGACAAGACCTGCCGGGCGCGAGCCGCCCGGGCAACCGCAGCAGGGTAACCGACCGGCGCACCCGGGCGCCAACCGAGCGCGGGGCCGCGCTGCGGCCGGCGCTGCGGCTAGCCTGCGGGCTCATGAGCACCGCGGCCCCGCCGGCGCCCAGCGCCCCGCTGCGCGCGCTGGACGCCGAGGCCGTCGCGCGGTGGGCCCGGGCCGGGCGGGACGCGCTCGAGGAGGCGCGCGAGGAGATCGACGAGCTCAACGTGTACCCGGTGCCGGACGGCGACACCGGCACGAACCTGCACCTCACCGTCGCCGCGGCGGCCGAGGCGCTCGCCGCCGACGGCGCGGCCCGGGTCGGGGCAGCGCCCGCGCCGGCGCTGTCCGCGCTCGCGCAGGGCGCGCTGCTGGGCGCCCGCGGGAACTCCGGGGTGATCCTGAGCCAGATGGTCCGTGGCTTCGCCGACGCCGTGGCGGACCGGCCCGGACCGGTCGGGCCGGCGGACGTGGCGCGCGCGCTGGGGTCGGCGGCCGACGCGGCGTACGCGGCGGTCGCGGAGCCGGTCGAGGGCACCATGCTGACCGTCGCCCGGGCCGCGGCCGTCGCCGCCCAGGAGCCCAGCGACGACGACGGGCTCGCCGCGGTGGTGACCCGGGCGGCGGCCGGTGCCCGCGCGGCCCTGGCCCGCACGCCGGACCAGCTCGAGGTGCTGCGCCGGGCCGGCGTGGTCGACGCCGGCGGTCGCGGGGTGTGCGTGCTGATGGACGCCCTCGCCTCGGTGGTCACCGGGGCGGTGCCCGAGCCGACCCCGGTGCGGGTCGAGGCCCGGCCCGGCCCGCCCCCCTGTGACACCGACGACGCCGGGAGCATCGGCCCCGCGTACGAGGTCATGTACCTGCTCGACGCGCCCGCGGACGCCGTCCCGGTGCTGCGGGAGCGCCTGGCCGGGCTGGGTGACTCGCTGGTGGTGGTCGGCGGTGAGCCGATC
>DASTVO010000172.1:0-14004 GCA_035759075.1 Actinomycetes bacterium | reverse complement strand
GGGCAGCGCCGGGCTGTCGACCAGCCGGTAGTGCGGGCCGTCGTGCGAAAAGGTCTCGCCGACGGGGGTCTCCCAGAGGCCGGTGACGACCTCGAGCTGCTCCTCGAGCAGGTCGAAGCGCTCGGCGACCGGGGGGAAGGGGATGCCGTACGACCGGTGCTCGCGCTCGAACCAGCCGCTGCCCATGCCGAGCTCGACCCGGCCCCCGCTCATCGCGTCCACGGTCGCGACCGCGATCGCCAGCGGCCCGGGCTGCCGGAACGTCACCGACGACACCATCGTGCCGAGCCGGATGGTGCGCGTCTCCCGGGCGAGACCGGCCAGCACCACCCAGGCGTCGGTCGGGCCCGGACCCGGGTCGCCCGGCCCGATCCGCTGGTAATGGTCGGAGCGGAAGAACGCGTCGAAGCCCAGGCGCTCGGACTCCTGGGCCACCCGCAGGAGCTGGTCGTAGGTCGCGCCCTCCTGGGGCTCGGTCATCACCCGTAGCTGCACGATCAGCCCTTGAGCGCCGCCGTGACGACCTCGCGGGCCTCGGCCTGCACCTGCGCCAGGTGCTCGGGGCCGCGGAAGCTCTCGGCGTAGATCTTGTAGACGTCCTCCGTGCCCGACGGCCTCGCGGCGAACCAGCCCGACTCGGTCGTGACCTTCAGCCCGCCGATCGCGGCGCCGTTGCCCGGTGCCTCGGTCAACGTGGCCGTTATCGGCTCGCCGGCGAGCTCGGTCGCGGTCACCTGGTCGGCGGAGAGCCTGGCGAGCACCGCCTTCTCCTCGCGGGTGGCGGGGGCGTCGACCCGGGCGTACGCGGGGGAGCCGAACTTCTCGGTCAGCGTCGCGTAGCGCTGCGACGGCGAGGAGCCGGTGACCGCCTGGATCTCGGAGGCGAGCAGGCACAGCAGGATGCCGTCCTTGTCCGTCGTCCAGACGCTGCCGTCGCGACGGAGGAACGACGCACCGGCCGACTCCTCGCCGCCGAACGCGACCGACCCGTCGAAGAGCCCCGGCACGAACCACTTGAAGCCGACCGGCACCTCCACCAGCCGTCGGCCCAGGCTCTCCGCGACCCGGTCGACCATCGACGAGCTGACCAGGGTCTTGCCGACGGCGGCGCCGGCCGGCCAGCCGTCGCGGTGGGAGTAGAGGTACTCGATCGCGACCGCCAGGAAGTGGTTGGGGTTGAGCAGCCCGCCGTCGGGGGTGACGATCCCGTGCCGGTCGGCGTCGGCGTCGTTGCCGGTGGCGATGTCGTACGCGGCACCGGCCTCGAGCTTGCCGAGCAGTGAGGCCATCGCGTAGGGCGACGAGCAGTCCATCCGGATCTTGCCGTCCCAGTCCAGGGTCATGAACCGCCAGGTCGGGTCGACCTCCGGGTTCACGACGGTCAGGTCGAGCCGGTGCCGCTCGCCGATCTCGGCCCAGTAGTCGACGCTGGCCCCGCCGAGCGGGTCCGCGCCGATGCGGACGCCGGCCGCGCGGACCGCGTCCAGGTCGAGCACCGACGGCAGGTCGTCGACGTAGCTCCCGAGGTAGTCGTACGTCGACGTCGACTCGGCGCTGCGGGCGCGGGCCAGGGGCACACGGCGCACGTCGGCGAGGCCGCCCCGCAGGATCTCGTTCGCGCGGTCCTGCACCGCCTTGGTGATGTCGCTGCCCGCGGGACCGCCGTCCGGCGGGCTGTACTTGAAGCCCCCGTCCCGCGGCGGGTTGTGCGACGGGGTCACCACGATGCCGTCGGCCCGCACGCCTCCGGCGGCGTCGCGGTTGTGCGCCAGGATCGCGTGCGAGAGCGCCGGGGTCGGGGTGTAGCGGTCGTTGCTGTCGACGAGGACCGTCACGTCGTTTGCGGCGAGCACCTCGAGCGCTGTGGCCCAGGCGGGCTCGGACAGGGCGTGGGTGTCGCGCGCGAGGAACAGCGGGCCGCGGACCCCGGCCGCGGCGCGGTGCTCGCAGATGGCCTGGGTGGTGGCGGCGATGTGGGCCTCGTTGAACGCGCGGTCCAGCGAGGAGCCGCGATGACCCGACGTGCCGAACGCGACCTGCTGGCCGGGGTCGTCCGGGTCGGGCTCGTCGGTGAAGTACGCGGTGACCAGGCGGGCGACGTCGACCAGGTCTCCGGGCTCGGCGGGCAGACCTGCGCGGGGGTGCTCGTTCATGCCGGTCAGCGTGTCAGACTTTGCCCAGTCTTCGGCGGGGAGAGAGGGGTGGGCGGTGGAGGACGAACCTCGCCGCCTGCCCACGCCTCCCGACGAGCGAGGTCGGATCCGGCTCGACCTCGTCCTCGAGGCCGCCGAGGTGGGCTCGTTCGACTGGGACCTGCGCGAGGACGTCCTGACGTTCGACGAGCGGATCTGCCGGATCTTCGGGATCGACCCGGACGCCTTCGACTCCCGGATCGAGACGTTCTGGGCCACGCTGCTGCCCGAGGACGTCCCGCACACGGAGGCGGCCGTGCAGCGGGCGATCGACACCTGCGGTGACTACCACGCCGAGTACCGCGTACGGCACCCGGACGGTTCGATCCGATGGGTCGACGCCCGCGGCAAGGTGGTGCCCGGCGACGACGGCCGGGCGCTGCGGATGCTGGGTGTCGCGCGCGACTCGACCGAGCTGCGGCTGGCCCGGGACACCGCGGCGAGGGCGATCGAGCACATGGCCGACGCCTTCCTCGCGGTCGACGGCGCATGGCGCGTCACCTTCCTCAACCGCAACGCCGAAATCCTCGTCGGGCGCGACCGGGATGCGGTGGGCCGGGTGCTCTGGGACGCCTGGCCCGAGCTGGCCGCGCGCGGGCACGACCGGGTGCTGCGCGAGGCGATGCAGACCGGTCAGCCGCAGGTGGTCACGACCTACCTGGCGGCAGTGGACCGCTGGTACCAGCTGCGCGCCGTCCCGTCGGTGGACGGCGCCGGCGACCTGTCGGTCTTCGCCACCGACATGACCGCCCACCGGGCGGCTGCCCTCGCCGAGGAACGGGAGATGCAGCGGCCGGAGCAGGCGCGCCGGGTGCTCGCCTACACCGCGGCCCTGACCGAGGCGGAGAGCCTGGGCGACGTGGTCGAGACGGTGGCGACGATGGTGCTGCCGGCCTTCGGTGCCACCGGCATGCTCGTCTCGCTGGTCGAGTCCGGCCGGCTGGTGCTGGCCGGCCACGCCGGGTACGGGCCGCGTGCCGTCGCGCTGCTCGAACGGCTCGACGTGGACGAGAGGTCTCCGATCTCCCAGGTGCTGCGGACCAGGGAGGCGCTGTTCCTGGAGGACCAGCAGACCTACCTGGGCATGTTCCCCGACCGCGACGTCGTCGTGGAGGCCAGCCACAAGCACGCCTGGGCGTTCCTGCCGCTCGTCGTCTCCGGTCGGGCGCTCGGCAGCCTCACCATCAGCTTCGACGTCGCCCACCAGTTCCCGCCGGAGGAGCGCTCCCTGCTGGTCGGCGTGAGCGGCCTCATCGCGCAGACGCTGGCCCGCGCCCGGCTCCGCGACGCGGAGCGCAGCCTCGCCGCGGAGCTGCAGGAGCAGCTCCTGCCGCGCGGGCTGCCTGAGCCGGAGGGTGTCAGCGCGCGCGCCCGCTACCTGCCCGCCACGGACGGCATGGGGGTCGGCGGCGACTGGTACGACGTGCTCGAGCTGCCCGGGCCGCGCATCGGCCTGGTGATCGGCGACGTCCAGGGCCACAACATGCGAGCGGCCGCGGTCATGGGCCAGCTCCGCAACGCCCTGCGCGCCTACGCCGCCGAGGGTCACGAGCCGGCGGCGGTGCTGTCCCGGACCAACCGGCTGATGAGCGACCTCGACCCGTCGCTGTTCGCGACCTGTTGCTACCTCACCGTCGACATGCGCTCGGGGATCGCGACCGTCGCGCTGGCGGGCCACCCGCCGCCGATGCGCCGCCCCGTCGACGGTCCGGTCGTGTCGATGGAGGCTCCGGTCGGTGCTCCGCTCGGCGTGGCCCCGGAGGTGGAGTACGTCACCGAGGACGTGAAGCTCTCCCGCGGCGACGTGCTGGTGCTCTTCACCGACGGGCTCGTCGAGGACTCCCGGCGCAGCCTGGACGTCGGCCTGGACGCGGTGGCCCGGCTGCTCGGCGACGCAGCGGTCGACGACCTCGACGCGCTCGCCGACCTGCTGATGGCCGAGTCGCTGCCGGCCACCGACCGGTCCGACGACGTGGCGCTGCTGGTCGTGCGCCACGACGGCCTGCCGGAGAGCCACCGGCCGGTGCACGCCCGGACCTCCGTGGACCGGGTGGACCCGCGGGCGGCCCGGGCGGCTCGCGACTTCATTGCGACCTTCGTCGACGACACCGAGCTGGTCGACATCCGCGACACCTGCGTGCTGCTCGTGTCCGAGGTCGTCACCAACGCGCTGCGGCACACCGAGGGCCAGGTGACCCTCGAGCTCTGGCGCTTCCCGACCCACCTGCGGGTGGAGGTCTCGGACGAGACGTCCCGCAACCCGGTGACCGGCGGGCGTGGGCTGCTGGACGAGTCCGGCCGCGGCGTACCGCTCATGGACGCCCTCAGCGACCGGTGGGGCACCGCCCCGCACGGCGAGGGCAAGGTCGTCTGGTTCGAGCTCGACATCCCCGTCTGACCGGCCGGGCGGACCACGTCACCAGGGCTCAGGCGGCGTTGCGGCCCTGCGGACGCGGGCGCCGGTTGCGGCGGTGCCGGTGCGGGGCGTCGCCGCCGGGGCGCGGACGGCGGCTGGGGGCCTCGTACGCGGGACGGCTCGGCGCCGGGGCCACCACCACCGGCTCGCCCGACTCGGCCAGCTCGCGCACCGGCGCAGCGCCGGGGGAAGCCTCGACGTGCGCGACCTCGACCCCGGCCCGCTGGAACAGGTGCCGGGAGCCCTTGACCTGCTCGGGAGCGAGCAGAGACACGACGACGCCGGCCGCGCCGGCCCGGGCCGTGCGCCCGGAGCGGTGCAGGTAGTCCTTGTGGTCGTTGGGCGGGTCGGCGTGCACGACGAGGTCCACGTCGGTGATGTGGATGCCCCGGGCCGCGACGTCGGTGGCGACCAGCACCCGCGACTGGCCGCGGGAGAACGCGTCGAGCGCTCGCTGGCGCTGGCCCTGGGTGCGGTTGCCGTGAATGGCCGTCGCGTCGACACCGAGCCGGCCGAGCTGCTTCACCAGCCGGTCGGCGCCGTGCTTGGTCCGGACGAACAGCAGCGTCCGGGCCGGACGGGACGCGATCTCGGCGAGCACGTCGACCTTGTGCTCGTGCCGCACCACCAGAGCGCGGTGCTCCATCGTCGTCACGTGCGACTCTGCCGGGTCCACCGCGCGGGCGACGGGGTCGGTGAGGTAGGTGCGAACGAGCCGGCCGACCGCGCCGTCTAGCGTGGCGGAGAAGAGCAGTCGCTGCGAGCCGGTCGGCGTCATGTCGAGCAGTCGGGTGACGTCGGGCAGGAAGCCCATGTCGGCCATGTGGTCGGCCTCGTCCAGCACCGACACCTCGACGGAGGAGAGGCTGAGGGCGCGGCGCTCGATCAGGTCGAGCAGCCGGCCCGGGGTGGCGACGACCAGGTCGACGCCCCGCTCGAGCGCGGCGATCTGCCGGCCCAGCGGTACGCCGCCGAACACGGCGACGGTCTTCACGCCGATGGCGTGGCCGAGGGGCTCGAGGGCGTCGCGGACCTGGACCGCGAGCTCGCGGGTGGGCACCAGGACAAGGCCGCGCGGGGCCTTCGGTGCCGAGCGGGAGCCGCTGAGACGCGTCAGCATCGGCAGCCCGAAGCCCAGCGTCTTGCCCGAGCCGGTCTTGGCCCGGCCGAGCACGTCGTGACCGGCCAGGGCGTCGCCGAGGGTGGCGGCCTGGATCGGGAAGGCCGTCCGGATGTCCCGGCGCTCGAGCGCGGTCACCAGACCCTGCGGAAGGCCGAGCTTGGCGAAGGAGGTCTCGGTGGGGGCCGGGCTCGCGGCGGCGGCCTGCTCGAACCAGGCCTCCAGCTCGCGGTCGGCGGCGCGGCCGGCGGCCGCCGTCTGCGCGGCGCGGCTCGGCTTCTGCGGGCGGTTCTGGCGCGGGCGGCTCGGGCCGCCGGAGCGGTTGGCGGAGGAGTGGGTGGGCTGCGCCGGGCGGCGACGGGCGTGCGAGGACATGCGGACGAGGACTCCGTTGCGGTTGGTGGGCCGCGCCGGAGGGCTCTGCTGACCGCCGTCAGGGCTGTCAGGAGCTCGACTCGTGGAACGACCTCGCGGGCAGCTCGCCCGCGGGAGTGGTGGCAGGGAGCCACCTCGAGAACGTGCACCATCCTACCGGCGGAATGATCGTCACCCGACCATCCGCGCTGTGTGCCGCGTCACTCGGGGGCGCTCGGTGCCAGGCCCCACCGTGCCTTCAGCGCCAGGACCCGCCGGGCTGAGGCGACGGCACGTGACCTGCGCAACGTGCCGTCGTCCAGTGCTCGGCGGATCGCGCGGACCGCCCGCAGCGGCGCCGCGTCGCACGGCATGACCCAGTCCGCGCCGGCGCGCAGCGACCGGACCGCTGCGCGAGCCGGCGTGATGCCCAGCGACGAGCTGGCGGCGGCCATCGCCAGGGAGTCGGTGACCACCACGGTGTCCGGGCCGGCCGAGCGGCGCAGGTAGCGCAGCGCGCGGGGCGACAGGCTCGTCGGGACGCCGTGGCGGGTAAGCCCGCGCGCGAGCAGGTGGCCGACCATCACGACTTCGGCCCCGCCGGCGAGCTCCCTCTCGAACGGCACCAGGTCGCGGCCCTCCAGCGTCGACAGCGGCGGCACCCGGGCCGGTCCGGTGTGGGAGTTGCGGGCCTCGCCGTGGCCGGGCCAGTGCTTCACCACGGTGACCACCCCGGCGTCGGCCATCCCGAGCCGCCAGGCGCGCGCCCGCCGGGCGACCTGGCCGGGCCGCCGGTGGAAGGCCCGGCCGAGGTCGTCGATGTAGCGACCGCGCACCGCCAGGTCGGCGACCGGACCGAGGTCCATGCGGACACCGAGCCGGCGCATCCGCACGGCGTAGTCGTACGCGGTGCGACGGACCCGCTGCGGCGACCAGGTGCCCATGGTGCGCGCGGACGGCAGCCGGTAGATCGCGGTCCGCAGCCGCTGGACGGTGCCGCCTTCCTCGTCGCTGGCCACGAACGGGCGGACCTGGCCCGGAGCCGACCTACGTACCGCGCGCAGCTGCTGCCGCAGGTCACCGGGCGCCCGCCGGCCGAGCAGCGTGATGCCGCCCATCCCCGCCCGGGCATGCCGCCGCGCGGTGCGCAGGTCGCCCATGTCGACGCAGGAGACGGTCAGCTGGGCGGCCAGCCGGCGGTTGCCCCACCCGGCCGGGTCGATCGCCGGGTCGTACGCCGGCGGTGTCGTGGTCGGGAAGGCCAGGGTCGCGGCGAGCAGGCCGGCGGTGACCGGCAGGGAGACGAGCACGGGGTCCGACCGTAGCGGGCGGGACCGGCGCGGGCGGGGACGTTCCCGCGGAAACGTCGGCTCAGCGCCGGGATGCGCAGCGGATGCAGAGACCGGCCCACGGCAGCGCGTCGAGCCGGTCGGCGGAGATCGGCTCGCCGCAGGCGTCGCAGGTGCCGTACGTGCCGTCCGCGAGCTTCGCCTCCGCTCGCCGTACGTCGGCCAGCATCACCTGCAGCCGATCGTGCGCCGCGACCTGCGCCATCCGCTCGACCGCGACGCTGGTGGCGTCGCCGACCCGCTTGCCGAAGCCGATGCCGCCGGTGTCCGGCAGCTCGCGGGTGAGCTCCGCGAGCTCAGCTTCGAGCTCGGTGCGCTTGGCAGCCAGCTGGGCTGCGACGTCCGCGGGTGCCACGACGCTCAGGGGGTTTTCATCGTGGCAGTGAACACGACGCCGCCGTCGGACGTGCTCTCCCGCCGGACCAGCAGCAGCACGGTGACCTCGGTCCCGTCGCGCCGCAGCGCCGGGACGGTGACCTCCTGGTCGAGGATCCGGCGCTCACCGGTGAGCAGGTGCGTGGTGAACGAGGCGATGTGGGCCTCGCGGAACCGTTGCGGGATCAGCGCGACGATGCGCTGCCCGACCAGGTCCTCGTCCCAGCCGAGCAGCTCCAGCGCCGCGGGGGAGGCCGCGACGATGCGGTTGTTGGCGTCCGCGGCGACGACCGCCTCCGCCGCGGTCCGGACACTGCTGGTGTCCCACTCGGACAGGCCGACGCCGGGGTGAGGGGGCAGTCCGGCCGGGAGCCCGGCGGGCAGCCCGGGCCACCGTTGCGGCGCGGCGCCGGACGTCTGCGCCTCGACCTGGTCGCAGATCCAGCGCCGCAGCAGCTGGATCTCGGGCTGGGTCGGCGGGGCCAGGGTGAGCCCCCGGTGCGCGAGGTCGACGACGTGCTCGACCAGCAGGTCGAAGTCGACGAAGTGCGCTGCCGCACCGTCGCGCAGCGGCAGGGCGATATCGACGTGCGGGGTGAGGTCAGCCGCCGTCCCGAGGCCCTCCAGCGCGGCCGCCACGGTGGCGAAGGCGTCGCCGGCCGCCATGTCGTCTCCGGGGCACTCGCCGTGCGACGGGGTGTCGGGGTCCCACTGCGACAGCACGTGCTCGCGCAGCAGGGCGTCGATGTGCTGCTGCCAGGCGAGCGCCAGCCGGAGCGGCATGCCGTTGAGATGGACGACGACCCCGTCCTCGCCGTCGTCGAGGCCGGCCGCGTCGGGCCGGGCGTCGCTGGGGAGGTCGTCGGTCGCGTCCGGGGTGCCGAGCTCGAACCAGACGGTCTTGCCGCCGTTGCCGTCGCCGGTGGTGCCGTGCCGGTCGGCCAGCAGCTCGACCAGCTCGAGCCCGCGGCCGGTTGTCGCGGACCTGCCGTAGTGGCGGGGGACCGGCAGGTTAGGGCTACCGTCGCGCACAGACACGCGCAGCCCGCCGGCACCGACCACCACGTCCAGGCCGATGGCGGTCCGGGCGTGCACGATCGAGTTGGTCACCAGCTCGCTGACCAGCAGGCCCGCGACCTCGGCGAGGTCGGAGCGCCCCACCCCGGCCAGTGACTCGAGGACGAGCCGGCGGGCGGCGCGGGCGCTCTCCGGGACCGGGTCGAGGTCGCGGCTGTGCCCTACGTCCGTGCTGGTGTGCGCGCCCAACGCGGCCTCCCTCCCCCCGCCGACCCGTTCCGACATCGTGTCATCAAAGCGGAGGAAAGGGGAGTACGCCGCTCCGGTGAGAGGATCGACGGGTGGAGGAACGACGGCCGCGGCGTCCGGCGCTGCTCGGCAAGGCGGCGCTGGACTCGATCGGCGGGTCGCCCGACCCGGCCGAGCTCGCCGAGGTTGCGCACGCCACCGCGTCCCTGCTCGTCGAGTCCGGTCGTGCCACCGACGACCCGCAGACCCGCGCCCGCCTGGTCACTCTCGTCGACGACGTCGGCCTCGACACCATCGCCGAGATGTGGTCGCAGCGGCCGGCCCGGTCGCTGCCCGGGGCGTTGTGGCGGCTGTACGCGCTGCGGGAGTGGGTGCGCACCCAGGCCGTCGAGGCCTCGGCGGACTTCACCGCGGGCCGGTCGACCGCGGACGTGCCGCACGTGGTGGCGGGCGCCGCGGACCCGCCGACACCGGAGGCGCTGCGACGGCTGCTCGACCAGGTGCTGCACGGCGTCTTCTCCGGCGAGCTCGACGTCGCCCTGGAGCGCGCCGGCGCCTTCTGCCGGGTCGTCGTTGCCGGCCGCGTCAACCGGGCCGACGACCTCGAGCGCCGGGACCCGACCGGCGCGGCCGCGCTCACCCGCTCGTCGGCGTCCCTGCGCGACACCGCCGAGGACCTGGAGGCGGCGGCCGCACTGTGGCGGACGCATGACCTCGTCTGACATGACAGATGCCCCGGGGTTTGTCATGCTGTTCGTGGTCCCCTCGGGGGCCGCTGAGGGCGCCGGGCCGCGGTAGCCCCGGGTCCCATGTGAAGCCGCTTCGAGCGGCCCTGCGCCGTGAGGCGCTCCCGGCCCGGCGCCTCTCTCGCACCCTGCACCAGGAGGCGCCCACGTCCGGGCGATGCCGATGGCTTGACCACCGGGCGCTACGTCAGGTCAGACCCGTACGGCCTCGCGCTCGCGGACGTCGACCGGACCCTGGGTCGCGGCCTCCTCGTCGTGCTCGTCGAGCATCGACCGCTCGTCGAACGGGTCGTCGCCGGAGAGCACCCGCTCGGCCTGCTCGGCGTCGAGCTCGCCCACCCAGCGCCCGATGATCACCGTCGCCACGGCGTTCCCGGCGAAGTTGGTGAGCGCGCGCGCCTCGGACATGAACCGGTCGATCCCCACGATCAGCCCGACGCCGTCCACGAGGTCCGGGCGGTGGGACTGCAGCCCGCCGGCCAGGGTGGCCAGGCCCGCGCCGGTGACGCCGGCGGCGCCCTTGGAGGCGATGACCATGAAGACCAGCAGCGAGATCTGCTCGCCGACCGACAGCGGGTCGTTGAGCGCCTCGGCGATGAAGATCGAGGCCATCGTCAGGTAGATGGCGGTGCCGTCCAGGTTGAAGGAGTACCCGGTCGGCACGGTGATGCCGACGACCGGCCGGGAGACGCCGAGGTGCTCCATCTTGGCGATGAGCCGGGGAAGCGCGGTCTCCGAGGACGACGTGGAGACGATCAGCAGGAACTCGCGGGCGAGGTAGCGCAGCAGGCCGAACAGCCCCACCCCGGTCGTGAGCTTGAGCAGCGTGCCGAGCACGACGACCACGAACACGACGCAGGTCGCGTAGAAGCCGAGCATGATCACCGCAAGGCTCTTCAGCGCGTCCAGCCCGGTCTCGCCGACGACCGCGGCCATCGCGCCGAACGCGCCCACCGGCGCCACCCACATGATCATGGCGAGCACCTTGAAGACCAGTCGCTGCAGGTGGGCGATCCCGCTCAGGATCGGCTCAGCGCGGGAGCCGAGGGACTGCAGCGCGAACCCGACGAGGAGCGCGACGAGCAGGGTCTGCAGGATCTCCCCCTCGGTGAAGGCCGAGAACAGAGTGGTCGGGATGATCCCGAGCAGGAAGTCGACCGTGCTGCCGCTGCCCTCGCCTGCCGCCTCCGCACCCGCCTTGGACACGTCGTCGGTCAGGTTGAGGTCGGCACCAGGGTCGAGCAGGTTGCCGACGACCAGGCCGATGACCAGCGCGACGGTCGACATCGTGAGGAAGTAGCCGAGCGCCAGCCCGCCGACTTTGCCGACCTGCGCGGCCCGGGTGACCGAGCCGACGCCGAGCACGATCGTCACGAAGATGATCGGCGCGATCATCATCTTGATCAGCGCGACGAAGCCCGTGCCGAGCGGCTCCAGCGCCGTGCCGACGTCCGGCGCCAGGAAGCCCACGAGGACGCCCAGGAGCACGGCGGCGATGACCGCGAGGTAGAGCCAGTGGGTGCGGTCACGCTGCGCCGACGGCGCGGACGGGTCAGGGGTACGCGAGGGGGCGGTGTCGCTCGACATGGGGACCTCCCGTTGGTGCCGGCTGTCGGCACGTCCGGGGAGGCCTCTGCCCCAGTGTGGGACAGATCACACATATCGGACAGAGCGGACAGGCTTAGCTGTCCGGCTGGTCCCCGCGCTTGGGCTGGTCGGCGAGGAAGCGCTCGAGCTCGGCCCCGAGCTCGTCGGCCGTCGGGAAGCCGCGCCGCCCGGCGAGCAGCCCCTGTTCGTCTCCCGGGGCGTCGCCACCACGGGCCGCGACGAACGTGTCGTACTGCTGCTCGAGCGCGCGCACCACCGCGGCCACCTCGGCGGACTCCTCGACCTGCTCGTCGAGCTCGGCCCGGGCTGCCTCGCCGGCCGCCCGCAGCGGGGCCGTCGGCAGGGTCAGGTCGGTGGCGGCGGCCACGTTCTCCAGCAGCACCGCCGCCGCGTCCGGGTACTCGGCCTGCGCCAGGTAGTGCGGCACGTGCACGGCGAAGCCCATCGCGTCCCGGCCGGCCTGCCCGAGGCGCAGCTCGAGCAGGTTGATGACGCTGCCGGGCACCTGGACGGTGCCGACCCAGGCGTCCCGGCCGGCGACCAGCTCGCCGCGGGTCGCGTGGCCGGTGACCGACGTCGGCCGGGTGTGCGGGACCCCCATCGGGATGCCGTGCAGGCCGATGGTGAGCCGCACCCCGAGCCGCTCGATGAGTGCCGTGACGGCCGCGATGAACCGCTCCCACTGCACGTCCGGCTCGGCGCCCTCCAGCAGGAGGAACCGCACGCCGGCGGCGTCGACGACCTCGTGCAGGACCAGGTGCGGGTCGTCGTAGGACTCCCAGTGGTCCTCGATGAAGATCATCGGTGGGCGTCGGGACCGGTAGTCCAGCAGGGTGTCGACGTCGAAGGTGGCGACCGGGCGGTGCTCCATGGTGTCGAGCAGGTGGTCGCGGGCCAGCGCCCCGGCCTGACCGGCGTCGATGAACCCGGTCAGCACGTGCAGCAGCACGGGTCCTGAGTCACCCGCGTCGGTGTGCTGGGGGAGCGGCTCGTGCAGGTCGTAGAGGTCGTGGGGGTCGAGCACCCGGCCATCCTCGCACCCGCGGGGTCTCGTGCAGTTCCGCGTGTCGCACCCAGGTCCGCCGGGAAGAACCCGGTAGACAAGTCGGGACACGCGACAAGGCCCCTCGACGCATGAGGTCGAGGGGCCTTGGCGTGCCGGCCGGGCCGGCCGGCTGTGTCAGCCGTCGCTGCCGAGAGTGACGGTGACCGTCTGCTCCTGGCCGCCGCGCACGTAGGTCAGCGTGACCTCGTCGCCGGGCCGTTGGGAGCGGATCGCCGCGATGAGTGCGTCGGCGCTGTCGATGCGCCGGTCGCCCACCTTGGTGATGACGTCGCCCGCCCGCAGGGCCCCGTCCGCCGCGCCGTCCGGCGCGACCTGGGCGATGCCGGCCCCGCGCTGGGTGTCCTGCACGCTGACCCCGAGCAACGCGTGCGTCGCCGTGCCGGTGTCGATCAGCTGCCGGGCGATCGACTTCGCCTGGTCGATCGGGATCGAGAACCCGAGCCCGATCGACCCCGACTGGCCGCCCGAGCCCAGCGTCGCGATGGCGCTGTTGATGCCCACGACCTCGCCGCGCAGGTTCACCAGCGGGCCGCCGGAGTTGCCCGGGTTGATGGCCGCGTCGGTCTGGATCGCGTCGATGACGGTGCTCAGCGACTCGGCTCCGTTGGCGTTGCCGGTGCGGACCGGGCGGTCCAGCGCGCTGACGATCCCGCTGGTCACCGTCCCCTGCAGGCCCAGGGGGGAGCCGATGGCGACGACGACCTCACCCGGGTCGAGGTCGGCCGAGCTGCCGAGTGTGGCTGCAGGCAGCCCGCCGACGCCTTCGGCCTTGATGACGGCCAGGTCGGTGACCGGGTCCAGCCCGACGATCGACGCGGACGCGGTCGCCCCGTCGTTGAAGGTGACCTCGATGCCGCCGCCGTTCGCGGCCGCCTCGACGACGTGGTTGTTCGTGAGGATCAGGCCGTCCGGGTCGATGATGACGCCGGTCCCTTCGCCGCCGCCGGACCCGGTCGAGACCTGGATCGACACGACACTCGGCAGCACCTGAGCAGCGACCTGCTCGACCGAGCCCTCCGTCGGCGGGGTGTCCGCGCGGGGCGCACTGGTCTGCAGCGAGCTGCCCGAGGTACCGCTCTGGGTAGCCGCCGGCTGGTCGTCGACTGCGAGGGTGACCGCCGCGCCGGCGCCGCCGCCGAGGAGCCCGGCGACCAGGGCGACGGCGGCCACCAGTGCGATCGGCCGCCTCGGGCGCTCGCCGGCGGGGGCGGCTCCCGGCCCGGCGGGCGGGGCGGGCGAGCCCGGCCGCGCCGCCGGCTGCCACGGGGAGAACGTGCCCCGGTCGTGCGGCGGCTGCGGTGCCGTGTCGTGCAGGTCCGGCGTGTCCGGCGGGGCGCTGCCGACGCCGGCGTAGGAGGTCTGGCTCCAGTCCTGGTGGGTCATGGCGTCGAGTCTGCGTCGGCTTCCTGGGAGGTGCCTGGGAGCGGGCTGCACGTCCGCCGTGACCTGGCGGTCGGCCCGGCGCAGCCTTACGCCTGGAAGCGGCGAAATACGGACAAAGGGTTTACACCG
>DASTVO010000171.1:0-3036 GCA_035759075.1 Actinomycetes bacterium | reverse complement strand
TTCCAGCACCCAAAGTTGGTGCGCAGCCCGCCCAAGCGGGTCACCGGCACACCGTGTGCTACTCGGTACGGCGTGGGCTTGTCGGCGCAGGGGTGAGAATCGCGCGAATGAAGTCTCGGTACGCCCGATCTTCGTGGCCGTCTTCGACTGCGACGATCTTGGCCCTGGGTCGCGTGGTCAGCATCGCGACCAGCCGGTCGTACATCGCGTCCAGCTCCTCGAGCCCGCCGGCGCGGTCCAACGTCTCCTGCGCCTCCACATGAGTCGGGTCCATCGCCGCGCGGGTTCGGTCGGTGAAGCGCCGTAGCGCGACCTCTTTGTCGTCCATCAGGACGACCTCGTGGAACTCAGCGTGCATCTCAAGGGCCAGCTGTTCGAGCTGGTCGATGTACTCCGGCCGGCCGAGGAACTGCGGCACGACCACATCGTGACCGGCGGCTAGGTGCACGCGGGCCGCTGCCAGCGCCATCGCCCGGGCCAGCAAGCCGGCCGAGTGCGCGTCGGCCCGCCACTGGCCGAGCAGCCCGCGGAGCCGGTCGATGTCCAGGTTCAGCGCGAGCGGACGGTCGTCGACGTACCTCTGAGCGAGGGTGGACTTCCCGGAGCCGGGCGGACCGTTGAGCAGGATCAGCCGGGGCACCGCCCGAGTCTAGGAGCGGTTGTCTTCGTCACGGCGGTGACTAGAGCGGCGGCCGCCGCGGATCCTCAGGCGTCGTCGCAGCAGGTGCTGATGCGGCTCGGTGAGCGGGGCGAGTCAGTCGAGGCCGTCGAAGAGGTCAGTCAGCATGGCTGCACCGCGTTCGTGCTCTGGCCACGCGATCGTGTACCACTCCCGCCGCACTCGTCGCTCCCATTGATCGGTCGTCGCGGACTCGTCCGACATGACGTGCAGTTGGCTCTTGTGCTCGCGAAGGCCGGCAACGATGCGACTGGTGACTTCTCCACAGTCAACGGTGATCCGGATCTGCTCGTCCGGTACGCCACGCATGTGGTACGTCTGCGTGGGAGTGAAGGTGTAGAGCCCGAGCTCAGCCCGCTGGCGGTTCCACCGTTCGAACACCGTCTGCGGCACCGCGCCGTGCGCGAGGCGTCGGAAACCAGACCGGCTCCCGGATCGCAGGCGTGCGAACGCCTCGTCGGTAGCTGCACCGATAGCGATGTGGTCGGGATGCCCGAAGATGCCGTCGGGGCCGAACGTCACGACAACAGCGGGCTCCTCCTCCTCAAGGATCCGCGCGACCGCCGCGACAACGTCATCGAAGGGAAGATCCGCGACACCACCATCCGGCAGACCCAGCCACTCGTGACGGTCCGGGACGCGACCGAGTGCTCGCCACGCGGCTTCATCCTCAGCCTGGCGAATGGACCCAAGCGTCTGTGGTGTGGCCGGGAATCCGTCTCTGATGTCCCCCTGCTCGCCGAGGGTGGCGTGAACCAGGATGAACCGGAAGTCTGGCTCGTCCGCGTGCAGCGCGACACTGCCCGCAGCACCGTACGCGTCGTCGTCTGGATGCGCGAAGACACACGCGAGGGTTCGGTTGCGCATAGCGCGCAGTATCCGTTCCGGGACCTGATCGCGGCCACTGGAAATGCACCTCCGGTGCGACGGGGCGACCATCCGATGAGTCATCCGTCATCCGACGGTCTGAGCCTGCGTACCCGCACTCAGGAGGTGTCATGGGCAAGGTCATCGCATCGATCACGACCTCGGTCGACGGCTACATCGTCGGCCCGAAGAACGGCCCCGGCCGCGGCCTCGGCGTCGGAGGCGAACGCCTCCACTACTGGGTCATGGGCGGCCCCTGGACATACGCCGACGACGGCAGGGACACCGGCGGCATGCACGGGGCTGACAAGGAGTTCTTCGACTCGCTGACCGAGGACATGGGCTGCGGGATCGTCGGACGGAACATGTACGAGGCCGCGGGGGCTTGGGGCGGGTCCAACCCGTTCCCCGGCACCCTGATCGTGCTGACCCACCGGACGGAGGACCAGCCGGATGCGAGCACCGGCTTCCTGTTCATCGACGGCTTCGACGCTGCAGTGGCCAAGGCCCGCGAGCTTGCCGGCGACGGAGCCGTTGCCCTCGGGGGCGGCGCGGACCTGATCCGCCAGGGGCTGGCAGCCGGTGTCGTCGACGAGCTCGCGATCTCGACCGCGCCCGTGGTGCTGGGCAGCGGCAAGAGGCTCTTCGAGGGCTTCGAGCAGGACCGCGACCTCGAGGTGCTGGGCGTGTGGAGCTCGCCGTACGCCACCCACGTGCGCTACGCGGTACGTCGACGCGCCACGCCGTGACGACGGCTCCGGCAGCGACCCGGCCGCCGGCTCAGGGCAGCACGCGGTAGGTCACGTGCGTGACCAGGCTCGCTGCCCGCGCCGTCACCTGCTCGAGCCTCAGCGGGGGGACGCCGTCGAACAGCCGCGTGCCGGCGCCGAGCGTGAGCGGGGAGATGTGCAGCCGCAGCTCGTCGATGAGGCCGGCAGCGAGGTACTGGTTGACGGTGGTCGCGCCGCCCATGACCGCGACGTCGCCGCCACCGGCCGCCGCCCGCGCCTGCGCCAGTGCCGACTCGACCCCGTCGGTGACGAAGTGGAACGTGGTGCCGCCGACCATCGGCTGCGGCTCGCGCGGGTGGTGGGTGAGCACGAAGACCGGGGCGTGGTACGGCGGATCCTCGCCCCACCAGCCGTTCCAGTCCCGGTCCCACTCGCCACGCACCGGGCCGAACATGTTGCGCCCCATGATGAAGGCCTTGGCGGCCGTCATCTGGTCGATCTCGGCCCGGTTCTCCTCGGGAGCATCGGCGTACCAGGCGTGCAGCTTGTCGCCCCAGCCGTCGCCGCCGTCGTCGCCGAACGGGCGCTCCTCGGTCTGGTTGAGCCCCGCCGCGTACCCGTCGAGGGAGAGCGTCAGGTCGCAGGTCACCTTGCCTGTGGTCATTGCCGAGTCCTCCTCCTGTCGATCATCAGCTTGGAGCAGGCACGGTATGACGACTAATGCCAATTCTGGAGGAGTCGCATTGATAATCTTGATTA
>DASTVO010000170.1:0-12049 GCA_035759075.1 Actinomycetes bacterium | reverse complement strand
CAGGACGGGTCGGGTCACTACGGACTCGGCCGCGGCGCGCAGGCCGTCCTACCCGACCCGGGGCCGCAGGGCTGATAACCTCGAAGCCCGTGGACAGGCGGATTCCTCCGCCGCACCAGAACCACGGGAGCCCCCATTGGCCGCATCGGCGACCACCAAGCACATCTTCGTGACCGGGGGCGTCGCCTCCTCGATCGGCAAGGGCCTCACGGCCTCCGGCCTCGGTCACCTGCTGCGCTCCCGCGGGCTGCGGGTCACCATGCAGAAGCTGGACCCCTACCTCAACGTCGATCCCGGGACGATGAACCCGTTCCAGCACGGTGAGGTCTTCGTCACCGACGACGGCGCCGAGACCGACCTGGACGTCGGGCACTACGAGCGGTTCCTGAACCGCGACCTGCACGGCTCGGCCAACGTCACGACCGGCCAGGTCTACTCGTCGGTGATCGCCAAGGAGCGGCGCGGGGAGTACCTGGGCGACACCGTGCAGGTCATCCCGCACATCACCAACGAGATCAAGGCGCGCATCCGCGACATGGGCGGCCCGGACGTGGACGTCGTCATCACCGAGATCGGCGGCACCGTCGGCGACATCGAGTCGCTGCCGTTCCTGGAGGCGGTGCGCCAGGTCCGCCATGACGTCGGCCGCGACAACGTGTTCTTCCTGCACATCTCGCTGGTGCCCTACATCGGCCCCTCCGGCGAGCTGAAGACCAAGCCGACCCAGCACTCGGTGGCGGCGCTGCGCAGCATCGGCATCCAGCCGGACGCGATCGTGCTGCGCTCGGACCGCGAGATCCCGGCGAGCGTCAAGCGCAAGATCTCGCTCATGTGCGACGTCGACGACGAGGCCGTGGTGGCCGCGAAGGACGCCCCGTCCATCTACGACATCCCCAAGGTGCTGCACGCCGAGGGCCTCGACGCGTACGTCGTGCGCCGGCTCGGTCTCGCCTTCCGTGACGTGGACTGGACGGAGTGGGACGACCTGCTCCGCCGCGTCCACCACCCCGAGCACCACGTGACGGTGGCCTTGGTCGGGAAGTACGTGGACCTGCCCGACGCCTACCTGTCCGTGTCGGAGGCGCTGCGCGCGGGCGGCTTCGCCAACGACTGCAAGGTGTCGATCCGGTGGGTGACCTCCGACGACTGCTCGACGCCCGAGGGCGCGGCCGTGCAGCTCGACGGCGTGGACGCGGTGTGCATCCCCGGCGGCTTCGGGGTGCGCGGCATCGAGGGCAAGCTCGGCGCGGTCCGCTGGGCGCGGGAGAACCTGGTGCCGACGCTGGGCCTGTGCCTGGGGCTGCAGTGCATGGTGATCGAGTACGCGCGCAACGTCGCCGGTCTGGCCGACGCCGGGTCCACGGAGTTCGACGAGCAGACGCCGCACCCGGTCATCTCGACGATGGCCGACCAGCACGACGTGGTCGCCGGCGACCGCGACATGGGCGGCACGATGCGGCTGGGGCTCTACCCGGCGCAGCTGGCCGAGGGCTCCGTCGTCGCGTCGGCCTACGGGACGACCTACGTCGAGGAGCGCCACCGGCACCGGTACGAGGTGAACAACGCCTACCGTGACCAGCTGTCCGCGGCGGGCCTGGAGTTCTCCGGGACCTCGCCGGACGGTCGGCTCGTGGAGTTCGTCGAGCTGCCGCAGGAGGTGCACCCCTACTTCGTGGCGACCCAGGCGCACCCGGAGTTCCGCTCGCGTCCGGCGCACGCGCACCCGCTCTTCGCCGGGCTGATCGCGGCCGGGCTCTCGCGCAGAGGCATCGCCGTGCACGCGGTCGACCTGGCGCCGGCCGTCCCGACGGCGTGAGCGACGCGCCACCGCTGGGCGACGTGGCTGCCCATCTCGAGGTCCGGTCGTCCGAGACGGTCTTCGACGGGACGGTCTGGGACGTCCGCCGCGACGACGTGGCCCTCGAGGACGGTCAGGTGGTCACCCGCGAGGTGCTGGTGCACACCGGCGCGGTCGGCGTGGTGGCGCTCGACGATCGCGACCGGGTGCTGCTGCTGCGGCAGTACCGCCATCCCGTCCGGCACTACCTCTGGGAGCCGCCCGCCGGGCTGCTCGACGTCGACGGCGAGGACGCGCTGACAACCGCCCGCCGCGAGCTCGCCGAGGAGGCCGACCTGCAGGCCGACGAGTGGCACGTGCTGGTCGACTACTTCAACTCCCCGGGCGGCAGCACGGAGTCGTTCCGCTGCTTCCTGGCCCGCGACCTGCGCGAGGTGCCCGAGCACGAGCGGCACGAACGGGAGGGGGAGGAGCGCGGCATGCAGCGCGTCTGGGTTCCCCTCGACGAGGCCCGCGACCTGGTCCTGGCCGGCCGGCTGCACAACCCGACCGCGGTGACCGGGATCCTCGCGGCCGCTGCCGCCCGCGAGAAGGGCTGGTCGACGCTGCGCCCGGCCGACGCGCCCTGGCCGGAGCGCTCGCCCGGCCGCGAGCCCGGCCGCTAGCCCGGCCGGCGACCGGCGCGTTCGGCGACGTTGCGCCCCGACACGCCGTACGACACGCCGACGCCCGCGTGCGCAACGTCGCCCGACCGGGGGTGGGGTCGAGTGGCCGTTGGACCCTTGCGCTCGGCAGGGCCGAGGAGCAGCGTCGGAGCCGACCACGACAGGAGGCATCGACCATGAACCAGACCAGGACCCTTCCCATCACCGTGCACCTCGTCGAGATGGAGACCCAGACCCGGGCAGACGTCGCGGTGACGATGGAGTCGGGCACGAAGCTCGAGGGGCACGGTGAGGCACACCGTCACCCCAAGGACCCCGACGTTCCCGAGATCGGTGACGAGCTCGCGACCGCGCGGGCCCTCTCCGACCTCTCGCACCGGCTGGTCGAGGCGGCGGCGGAGGAGATCAGCCGCATCGAGCACCGCGCCGTGCACCTGACCCGATGACCGAGCAGCCGATCGCCGAGGAGGCCCCGGACCTCGAGTACGACCTCGCGCACGAGGCCTCCGGCGCGCCGGAGCACGAGCAGGAGGAGAAGCCGTCGGTCTACGTCGCCACCGAGACAGAGGGGTACGACGGCGACTACGGCTACGACATGGCCCACGACGTCCCTGGTCGCTGACAGCAGCCCCTCATCGGAGCCCGCGGGGCCGCAGCCCCAGTGCGTCCAGCTCCAGCCGGGCGAGCTGCTCGGTGGCCTCGGGGTCGCCCGCCTTCCACCCCCCGACCACCCAGGGGTCGAGCCGGGCCAGCGTGGTGAGCCGTTGCCGGGCCAGCGCGCGCACGGCGAGGAGGTCGGCCGCGCCAGGACCGCTACGCGTCAGCCGGGCCGCCGCGCTCGCCTCCACGACCCAGCTCACCCGGCGGGGGAGCCACCACAGGGCGAGCAGCAGCAGCGGCGCGCCGGCCACGAGTACGCCGGTGAGGGTCGCGACCTCGGCGACCGTGTCCTGGTATGCCTGGGCTGTCACCGCAAGGTCGCGGCTGGTCCCCGCCAGCGACCGGAACGGCCGGCTCAGTGTGCCGCCCACCACCGGGGCGTCCGCCACCGAGCGCGCCGACCCGCGCATCGTCTCGGCAAGGCTCCGGGCGGCCTCCTCCGCCTCCCGCCCGGGCGTCGCCATCCCGGCGACCTGGTCGCGGGCCCGCAGCCCGAGACGGACGCTGAGCACGACGAGCACGAGGACGAGCACGTCACCCAGCACCTGGTTGGCCAGGCGGAGCGGTCGGTCGGCGTAGAGCTTCATCCGCAAGGCCTTCCCGCGGAAGGCTCTGGCTAGACTCCGGGCGCACCGACAACGAGGTCGGTACGCATCCTGCAACGAAGGACTTGATAGCCGTGAAGGTCGGCATCCCTCGCGAGGTCAAGAACCACGAGTACCGCGTCGCCATCACCCCGGCAGGGGTCCACGAGCTCGTGCGGAACGGCCACGAGGTCTACGTCGAGAAGGACGCCGGCGTCGGCTCCTCCATCCCGGACGCGGACTTCGTCGCGGCGGGCGCGCAGACGCTGCCGAGCGCTGACGACGTCTGGGGCACCGGCGACCTGATCCTCAAGGTGAAGGAGCCGATCGAGGAGGAGTACCCGCGGATGCGGGAGGGGCAGACCCTCTTCACGTACCTGCACCTCGCGGCGTCCAAGCCCTGCACCGACGCGCTGGTCGACCGCAAGGTGACCGGCATCGCGTACGAGACCGTCGAGCTGCCCGACCGCTCGCTGCCGCTGCTCGCGCCGATGTCGGAGGTCGCCGGCCGGCTGGCGCCTCAGGTCGGCGCCCACACGTTGATGCGGGCCGAGGGCGGTCGCGGCGTCCTCATGGGCGGCGTCTCCGGCGTGTACGCGGCGAAGGTGGTCGTCATCGGCGCCGGCGTGTCCGGCATGAACGCCGCCGCGATCGCGCTCGGCATGCAGGCCGAGGTGCTGCTGCTGGACAAGAACGTCGCCCGCCTCCGCCAGGCGGACGCGATCTACCAGGGCCACCTGCAGACCGTCGCGTCCAACTCCTACGAGATCGAGCGCGCCTGCCTCGACGCCGACATGGTCATCGGCGCGGTGCTGGTGCCGGGCGCCAAGGCACCGACGCTGGTGAGCAACGAGCTCGTCTCGCGGATGCGCCCGGGCTCGGTGCTGGTCGACATCAGCATCGACCAGGGCGGCTGCTTCGAGGACTCGCGTCCCACCACGCACGGCGACCCGACCTACACGGTGCACGACTCGGTCTTCTACTGCGTGGCGAACATGCCGGGTGCCGTGCCGCACACGTCCACGTACGCGCTGACCAACGTCACGATGCCGTACGCGTTGGAGCTGGCCAACCGCGGCTGGCGAGACGCGCTGCGGCGTGACAAGGCGCTCGCGCTGGGCCTGAACACCTACGACGGGCACATCACCTACGGTCCGGTCGCCGACGCGCACGGCATGTCGGTTCTCGAGCTCGACGAGGTGCTGAGCTGACGAGTGGTGCCGTGACGACAGCGGGGCCGTCGGCGCTGCAGGTCGCGCTGCGGACCTACCTGGACCACCTGGCCGTCGAACGCGGGCTCGCGCCGAACACGCTGGCGAGCTACCGCCGGGACCTCCGGCGCTACCTCGCCCACCTCTCGGCGGCCGGTGTCCACGCACCCGAGGAGGTCGGCGAACCGCACGTCGCCTCTTTCCTGGTTTCGCTGCGCGAGGGCGACGAGGAGCACCCGCCGCTGGCCGCCAACTCCGCCGCGCGGGCAGTGGTCGCGGTGCGCGGGCTGCACCGCTTCCTGATGCGGGAGGGGCTGGCCACCGTCGACCCGGCCCGCTCCGTGCGGCCGCCGTCCCCGCCGAAGCGGCTGCCCAAGGCGATCTCTGTCGAGGAGGTCGAGAAGCTGCTGGACGCGGCCGGCGCCGACCAGACCCCACGGGCGTTGCGCGACCGCGCGCTGCTGGAGCTGCTGTACGGCTGCGGCGCGCGGATCTCGGAGGCCGTCGGCCTCGACCTCGACGAGCTGGACATGGAGAACGGCACGGTCCGGCTGCTCGGCAAGGGCAGCAAGGAGCGCGTCGTGCCGGTCGGCTCGTTCGCCCGCGACGCGGTGTCGGCCTACATGGTCCGGGCCCGGCCGGAGCTGGCCGCGGCCGGGAAGGGCACACCGGCCCTGTTCCTCAACGCCCGCGGCGGGCGGCTCTCGCGGCAGAGCGCCTGGTCGGTGCTGCGGTCCGCCGCGGAGCGAGCCGGGATCACCCGCGAGGTGTCACCGCACACGCTGCGGCACTCGTTCGCCACCCACCTGCTCGACGGCGGCGCCGACGTGCGGGTGGTGCAGGAGCTGCTCGGGCACGCGTCGGTGACGACGACCCAGGTCTACACGCTGGTCACCGTCGACCGGTTGCGCGAGGTGTATGCGACCGCGCACCCCCGCGCCCGCTGAGGTCGCAGCCCGATCCGCCATCACCGGGCGAAGAAGCCCGTCAGCCCGGTCGAGGCCGGACCATTCGGGCAGACGATGTCGTGGTCGCGCCGGTCGGTCCACCACTGCGCGAGCACGGTCGGCCCGCCCTGGAACGACGGCTCCGTGCAGCGGCTGAGCGCGACGGCCTTGCTGCGCGGTCCGGCGGTGTGCCACTCGGGCAGCCCCCAGCTCGCCTTGCCCACGATCTGCGGCCACTGCAGCGACGTGGAGTAGAAGCCGGTGGAGATGCCGGCGTCCTGGTAGGCGCGCACGATCCCGCGGACGACCGCGCGGTTGGCCCTGCGGTCCTTCGTCCACGGCCGGATCGAGTAGTGCTCGACGTCGATCCACACGTGCGGCACGGTGAGACCGACCGAGGCCAGCCGACCCATGTTGTAGCGGCCTTGGGCGTAGCCGACGTTTCGCAGCCGGGAGCGGTGGGTGGTGCCGGCGAACGGGCCGCTCTGGCTGTGCTTCGCGAGCTGACGCGTCGTGGGATAGGTGGCCACCGCGTACGCCGAGATGGGCAGTCCGCGGCCCTGGGCCCACTCGACCTGCCAGCCCAGGCACGGGTTGGGGGTGAACGCCGGCCCGTTGGTGAGGCCGACCACGACGAAGGTCGCCTTCGCGCCGGGCAGCGGCAGGCCCAGCGTGCGGCGCGCCGGGATGCCCATGCCCACCGGGCACTGCGGCCAGGAGATGTCGGCTCCGCGGACCAGCCCGGTCGCGGCAGGGGAGACGCTCTGCGTCGACAGCGACGCGGTGGCCGTGGATGCACCGGGCATGCCGAGCGCGAGGGCCAGAGCGGAGGCGGTCAGGGCGAGTCGGGACAGTCGTGTGGATCGGGGCACCCGGAGAGTCTCGGCAGCCGCGTACGCCGTCCTGACCCGTTTTGCCGAACCGTGGCATCGGCCGGCCGGCGTCTCGATGGAGAGGCCGCGCTGCGGAGAAGTCGTGCGCCCCCCGGCGTGGCGGCTTCGTCCCGCCGCCCAGCCTCCTTACTGTCGTGCGCGAAGGTCGGTACGGCGACAGGCCGACGAGTCGACAAAGCGAGGACGGTCCCGTGAGCACGCAGCCGTTCGTCCCCCCCGAGGACATCGAGCCCAGCGAGGACAGCGGGGCACCTGAGCCCGTCGAGCACGTGGCGCCCGCTGTGCCTCCCGTGCCGCCGGTCGCGGTCTCCGCCCCACCGGCACCCGCCCCGGCGGCGGCCAACCGGCCGATCGGGCCGACGGGCCGGCCGATGCCGGTGTTCCCGGAGCCGACTCCGCGCGAGAGCCACGGCCCGGCGCGCATCATCGCGATGTGCAACCAGAAGGGTGGCGTCGGCAAGACGACGACGACCATCAACCTGGGGGCATCGCTCGCGGAGTTCGGCCGCAAGGTGCTGCTCGTCGACTTCGACCCGCAGGGGTCGCTGTCGGTCGGGCTCGGCGTGAACCCGTACGACATCGACCGCAGCGTCTACAACCTGCTGATGGACCGCGACACCGGCATCGAGGACGTCGTCCTCAAGACGAACGTGCCGGGGATGGACCTGCTGCCCAGCAACATCGACCTCTCCGCTGCAGAGGTGCAGCTGGTCACCGAGGTCGCCCGCGAGCAGGTGCTGCAGCGGGCGCTGGCGCCGGCCGTCGCCGACTACGACTTCATCATCATCGACTGCCAGCCGTCACTGGGCCTGCTGACCGTCAACGCCCTCACCGCGTCGCACGGGGTGATCGTGCCCCTGGAGTGCGAGTTCTTCGCCCTGCGCGGCGTCGCGATGCTGGTCGAGACGATCCAGAAGGTGCAGGACCGGCTCAACCCCGAGCTGGAGATCGACGGCCTGGTCGCGACCATGTACGACTCGCGGACCGTGCACAGCCGCGAGGTGCTCGCCCGGCTCGTCGAGGCCTTCGAGGACAAGGTCTTCCACACCGCGATCAGCCGGACCGTGCGGTTCCCGGAGACGACCGTCGCCGGCGAGCCGATCACCACCTTCGCGACCTCGTCGGGCGGTGCGTACTCCTACCGGCAGCTGGCCAAGGAGGTGCTGACCCGGTGCCCGGGCACGTGAGCAGCACCCCGGAGCAGGCCGGCGAGGGCGAGGACGCGCCCACGGCGCAGGTCCGGCGGCTCCGGCCGGCGGCCGCGCGCACCTCGGGCCGGGAGCGCCACGACGAGAAGATCACTGTGTACGTCAGCGGGGAGGAGCTCGTCGCGCTGGAGCAGGCCCGGCTGGTGCTCCGCGCCGAGCACGGCGTCGCCGTCGACCGCGGCCGGCTGGTGCGGGAGGCCATCGCCGAGCTGCTGGTCGACCTCGAGACGCACGGCCCGGACAGCATCGTCGTCCAGCGCCTGCGCTCGCGCTGATCGGTTTCTCGCGCGTGACGGTGCTCGACTACCGTGCCGGGGTGACCGAGGAGACCACGAACGGCGACGAGGTCGCCGTGACCTCCTCGTCCGACGGCTTCCGCGTCGACCTCGGTGAGCTCTTCGAGGGCCCGTTCGACCTGCTGCTGGCGCTGATCGCCAAGCACAAGCTCGACGTCACCGAGGTCGCACTGTCCAAGGTGACCGACGAGTTCATCGCGCACATCAAGGCGGTGGGCCCGGGGTGGGACCTCGGCCAAGCCACTGAGTTCCTGGTCGTGGCGGCCACCCTGCTCGACCTGAAGGCAGCCCGGCTGCTGCCCAGCGGCGAGGTGGACGACGAGGAGGACCTGGCGCTGCTCGAGGCGCGGGACCTGCTCTTCGCCCGGCTGCTGCAGTACCGCGCCTACAAGCAGGTCGCAGCGGTGTTCGCCGGCCGGATGGCGGCCGAGGCCGGCCGGTTCCCGCGGTCGGTCACGCTGGAGCCGCAGCTGGCCGGGCTGCTGCCCGAGGTGCTGCTCGGGCTGGGGCCGCAGGAGTTCGCCGCCCTCGCCGCGAAGGTGTTCACGCCGCGCGAGGTGCCGACCGTCGGCATGGACCACCTGCACGCACCCGCCGTCAGCGTCCGCGAGCAGGCGGCGCTGCTGGTGACGGCCCTGCGCCGGTCGCGGGTCAGCACCTTCCGCGCGCTCACCGCGGACTGCGAGGGGACCCTCGTGGTCGTCGCGCGCTTCCTCGCCCTGCTCGAGCTCTACCGCGAGGGCGCCGTGGTCTTCGACCAGGTCTCGCCGCTGGGCGAGCTGAGCATCCGCTGGACCGGCACCGACGAGGGCGAGGTCGAGGTGCCGGACGAGTTCGAGGACGACATGACGCCGGCGGCGGCCGACGACGCCGAGCCGGACACCGCACAGGAGACCGACGATGACTGACCAGCCCGGCGAGCAGCCGACCACCGGCGACGAGCCGACCACCGGCGAGGAGCCCGAGGTCCAGCTCGCGCACCTCGGCCACCTCGGCGAGGACGAGGGCCCGGCCCTGCGCACCGCGCTCGAGGCGATCCTGATGGTCGTCGACGAGCCGGTGAGCGAGGTGCTGCTCGCGCAGGTCACCGAGCGCCCCACCGAGGAGGTGCTGGCGGCGCTGCGCGGTCTCGCGGCCGAGTACGACGAGGCCGGCCGGGGCTTCGAGCTGCGGCAGGTGGCCGGCGGCTGGCGGTTCTACACGCGCGCCAGCTGCGCCGCGTACGTGGAGAGGTTCGTGCTCGACGGCCAGCAGGCACGTCTCACCCAGGCCGCGCTGGAGACGCTCGCTGTCGTCGCATACCGGCAGCCGGTGAGCCGCGCGCGGGTCTCCGCGGTGCGCGGGGTCAACGTCGACGGCGTGATGCGCACCCTCGTCGCGCGCGGGCTCGTCGAGGACGCCGGCCAGGACGGTGAAGGCGGTGCGACGCTCTACCGCACCACGTCCTACTTCCTCGAGCGGCTCGGGCTGACGAGCCTCGACGAGCTGCCGGACCTGGCGCCGTTCCTGCCCGAGATCGACGCCCTGGACGAGGTCTCTTCGTGACCCGTTCCGACGAGGGGGTCCGGCTGCAGAAGGTGCTGGCCGCCGCCGGGCTCGGCTCCCGGCGGGCCTGCGAACAGCTGATCGAGCAGGGCCGGGTCGAGGTCGACGGCAAGAAGGTCCGCGAGCAAGGCATGCGCGTCGACCCGGACAGCGCGGTCATCAAGGTCGACGGGCTGCGGATCGCGTCGGCGTCGGACCACGTCTACCTCGTGCTGAACAAGCCGAAAGGCGTCGTCAGCACGATGAGCGACCCCGAGGGCCGGCCGTCGCTGGCCGAGTACGTCGCCGACCGGTCGGTGCGGCTGTTCAACGTGGGCCGGCTCGACGTCGACACCGAGGGCCTGATTCTGCTGACCAACGACGGTGACCTGGCCCACCGGCTCGCGCACCCGTCGTTCGGGGTCGAGAAGACCTATCTCGCGGAGATCGTCGGGCCGGTCGCGCGCGACGTCGGGAAGCGGCTGCGTGAGGGCATCGCGCTCGACGACGGGGTGGTGCAGGCCGACTCGTTCAAGCTCGTGAGCACGGTGGGGAACCGGGTCATGGTCGAGGTGTCGCTGCACGAGGGGCGCAAGCACGTCGTACGACGGATGCTCTCTGAGGTCGGGCACCCGGTGTCGCGACTGATCCGGACGCAGGTCGGGCCGATCACGCTCGGGAACCTCAAGCCGGGGAAGCACCGGCGGCTGAGCCAGCAGGAGATCGGCGCGCTCTACAAGTCCGTCGGGCTGTGACTCCGGTGGTGCAAAGCCCGTGGCCGATGCGGGTCGGTCCGCTGCTGCTGCGCGAGGCGCACGCCGACGACATCGAGCACCTGCTGTGTTTCCGCAACGACCCCGACGTCAACCGGTTCATGATCAGCACCAGCGTGGACCCCGCGCAGTTCCGAGAGCAGTGGCTGGCCATTCCGACCAGCGACAGCGACTTCTCCTGCGTCGCCGAGCTCGACGGGGCCGTGGTCGCGATCGGCTTCCTCGAGATCGTCGACGGGATGGGCCAGCCGGGTATGCCGCTGCGCACCGAGGGCGTCATCGGCTACATCGTCGAGCCGAGGTCCGCGGGAAAGGGCGTCGCGAGTGCGCTCGCCCGGGGCCTGCTCACGGCAGCCTTCGACCGGCTCGGGCTCCGGCGAGTGACTGCCGGCTGCAACGCCGACAATCCCGCGTCCGCGCGGGTGCTCGAGAAGGCCGGGATGCGGCGCGAGCAGCACGGCGTCGAGGACTCGTGGCACGCCGAGCTGGGGTGGGTCGACGGCTACCAGTACGCGATCCTCGCGCGCGAGTGGCAGGCCGCGCACGGCTCCGAGCACGCCGCGAGCTGACGTACGTCAGGCCTTCTTCTTGGACGTTCTCGGCTTCGCGGGGCGTTCGGCCCGCGCGCGCTCGTAGGCCGCGATCATCGCCTGGGGTGGCGTGGCGGCGACGGCCTCCTCGATGAGGTCGAGGCGCAGGTCGTCGAGAGTGCGGTAGCGGACGCAGCTCTTGCCCATGTCGAGCTTGCGGCCGTCGGCCGTCCAGCGTCGCTCGAACTCCTTGGCCTGCTGGCTGTCGCTGTAGAGACCCATGAGGTACAGCGCGTTGTGGCGCTTCTGGGCGGCCAGCGAGACGTAGCAGAGCGGCTGGCCGTTGTACGTGTCCGGATAGGTCTCGAGCGGCACCGACCACGAGATCATCCCGTAGTCCATGGTCTCTTCATAGCCCTCAGGCATCGCCTGGCGGATGGCTTGGTAGACCGGCTCGACCTGGGCGCGCTGCACGTCGCCGAGCTCGTCGAGGTACTGCTGCACTGTCCTGGCATCGCTGTGCATGCTCTCGACTCTAGGCCGGGCGACGACGACGGGGTTGTGTCCAGCCCTGGTCGTAGGTTGCGGGCATGTGGTCGGGGTCGGTGGTGGAGCGGTCGGGGCAGTCGCCGGCCGAGCGGCTGCTGTCGGCGTGTCTGAGGTCGCGGGTGGCGGCGCTGGTGGCGCGGGCGGCGGAGTCGGCGGTGGCGTTGGCCGAGCTGCCGGCGCTGGCCGCGGTGGACCCGCAGACGTTGACGCCGGCGCAGCGGGTGGAGCTGATCCAGGCCCTGGAGCGGGTCCGGGCGGTGCTGGACGGGTTGCAGCAGCACGCGCTGGCGGCGGTGGTGGAGGCCACCGAGGCGGCCGGGCTGGACGGGGACCTGGCCCGGCACGAGGTCGGCGCCGCGCTCGGGCTGTCCCCGGTGACCGCGGCCCGGCGGACCCGGACCGCGGCGGACC
>DASTVO010000169.1:0-2019 GCA_035759075.1 Actinomycetes bacterium | reverse complement strand
GCTGCAGGACCCCGCACTGCTCGAGTCCAGCGGCCTGGCCGCCTCGGCCCGGCACGACGGCGTGCTCTGGACCCACGCCGACGGCGGCTCGGCCGCGCAGGTGCTCGCCGTGGGCACCGACGGCGAGACCGTCGCCACCGTCACGCTCGCCGGCATCGACCCGTACGACCCCGAGGCCCTCGCGCCGGGCGTCGACGCGGACGGCGAGCCGGTGCTGCACCTTGGCGACATCGGCGACAACCTCGAGGCCCGTCCGGACGTGTCGGTGTTCCGGTTCACCGAGCCTTCGACGCTGGCGGACCAGACCGTGGACGCGGCGTGGTACCGCTTCACCTACCCCGACGGGCCGCACGACGCGGAGGCGCTGCTCGTGCACCCGCGGACGGGTCGGCTGCTGATCGCCACGAAGGGCATCTCCGGCGCCGGCCTCTACCGCGCGCCGCCCGACCCGGTCACCGCCGACGTCGGCACGAACCGGCTGGAGCGGGTCGCGTCGGTCCCGTCGCTGGTCACCGACGGTGCGTACCTGCCCGACGGGCGGTTCGTGCTGCGGACGTACGCGTCGGTGCACCTCTTCGACCGGCCCGGACACCAGGTGGGCTCGGCTGCGCTCCCCGCGCAGCCGCAGGGGGAGTCGCTCGCGGTCCGTGACGGCCGGCTGCTGGTCGGCAGCGAGGGGGAGCGGTCCGCGGTCTACGAGGTCCCGGTGCCGGCCGCCCGGAGCGCGTCGGCGACCGATCCGTCGCCGGTGTCCGACGAGCCGGCGGCCCGGGGCACCGGCGACGAGGACTGGTGGCGCGACGCGTACCTCGTGGCACGGGCCGGCGGGATCGTCGCCGTGCTCGTGCTCATCGTGCTGGTCCTGCGCCGCTCCGGCCGCCGCTGACCCACGGACGCGCGGAGCCGGTGCCGGGCAGTGCCCGACACCGGCTCCGTCCCTCCGCCCGGAGGTCTCCGGTCAGCCGACAACCCACTTGTCGACGACCACGTCGGTGCCGCGCGCGGCCTTTCGCTTGGTGCCGGTCACCACGACCTTCACCGTGTGCGTGCCGTCGGACAGCCCGGTCAGTGTCCGCCGCACGCTGAAGGCCGACCGCTTCGAGAAGTTGTCGACCCTGGCCTTGAGCACGCCATCGACGTAGACCTTGGCCTTGCCCATCGTCGGCGACGTCACCGTCACCCAGGAGACCGAGGTGCCCTTGAAGGTGAACGAGCTGGTCGCACCCTTCAGGCCGGTGACCGCGTAGGAACCGCCGGACGCCGTGGACGTCTTCGCGACTCCCCAGCTGGTCCGGGACCGGGGGTTGGCCACGAGCTTGGCGCCGGAGCGGACCGCGTCGACGACGACCCCGGTGCCCTTTGAGGCCTTGCTCTTGCGGCCGGCCACGACGATCCGCAGCTGGTGCGTGCCCTTGCCGAGACCCTTGAGCGTCTTGGCGACCTTCCAGCGGGCCTCGGGCGAGTACGTGTCGACGCGGGCCTTCTTGACGCCGTCGACGTAGACGGTGGCCTTGCCCTGCGCCGGGCCGGTCATGGTGAACCAGGTGACCTTCGACCCGCGCACGGTCAGCGACACGGCCGCGCCGGCGCGGTTGTCGGTGACGTAGCGCTTGCCGTACGCGCCCGAGGACTTGCCCTTCTGCCAGGTGCTCGCGGCCCGCAGGCTCGTCTCCTGCTCCACGGTGGAGGCGCGGAAGGACTTCGCGACCGGCGTGACCGCCGAGCCGGAACCGTCCACCACGCCGCTGGTCACCGAGAGCACGTACGTCTGGCCGGGGACGAGCGGCCGGACCGGCGCGACCTTGACGGTCCGGACGGCGCCGGATGCGCAGTCCGCCGCCGAGCCGGCCGCGGTGCGGCACGACAGCCCCGCCGCCACCCCGGAAGTGGACCCGGCCACCGTCAGCAGCACGGACGAGCTGGTCACGTTGCGGACGTCACCGGAGAAGGCCACGGTGCTGGTGCCCTTCAGCGCGGGGTCCGCCGTGATGCTCGCCATCGTCGCGGGCTTGGCCGCGG
>DASTVO010000168.1:0-4207 GCA_035759075.1 Actinomycetes bacterium | reverse complement strand
GGGGCGACCGGGGTGCTGCACCTCGGTCCCGACGGCGAGCGGCGCCAGGACGAGCTCAGCGTCTTCGTGCAGTCCTTCGGGCCGCCGCCGCGGATGCTGGTCTTCGGTGCGATCGACTTCGCGGCCGCAGTCGCCCGGGTCGGCAAGTTCCTCGGCTACCGGGTGACGGTCTGCGACGCGCGCGGGGTCTTCGCGACCCCGAAGCGGTTCCCCGAGGCGGACGAGGTGGTCGTCGAGTGGCCGCACCGGTACCTCGCCTCGACCCCGGTCGACTCACGCACGGTGATCTGCGTGCTGACCCACGACCCGAAGTTCGACGTGCCGCTGCTCGAGGAGGCGCTGAAGACCGACGCCGCGTACATCGGAGCCATGGGCAGCCGGCGCACCCACGAGGACCGGCTCGCCCGGCTGCGCGACGAAGGCGTCAGCGAGGAGGCGCTGTCCCGGCTGGCCTCGCCGATCGGGCTGGACATCGGCGCCCGTACCCCCGAGGAGACCGCGGTGTCGATCGCCGCCGAGATCGTCGCCCACCGCTGGGGCGGCACCGGCCGTCGCCTCACCGACACCGAGGGCCCCATCCACGCATGACGCCGCCCCACCGGCACGCCTCACGCGAGACCGGCATCGCCGGGCTGGTGCTGGCGGCCGGCGCCGGTCGACGCTTCGGCGGCCCCAAGGCGCTCGCCGAGATCGACGGCGAGCGACTCGTCGACCGGGCGGTGCGGGCGTTGCGGGAGGGCGGGAGCGACCCCGTGTACGTCGTCGCAGGCGCTGCGCCGCTCGCGGTCGAGGGTGCGGTCACGGTCGACAACCCGGACTGGGCGCTCGGCATGGGGTCCTCCCTGCGCGCCGGGCTGGCGGCCCTGCCCGGCGACGTGGACGCCGTCGTCGTCGTGCTCGTGGACCAACCAGGTCTCACGTCGGCTGCCGTCGCCCGCCTCGTCGACTCGGCTCGCCGGACGGGCGCCGCAACGGTCGCCGTCGCGACGTACGGCGGGCAGCAACGCCATCCGGTCGCGCTCGGTCGAGCGCACTGGGCGGAGGTCTCCGACCGGGCCGTCGGCGACGTAGGTGCCCGGCCGTTCCTCGCCGCGCACCCCGACCTGGTCACGTCCGTCGAGTGCGGTGACGTTGGCGAGCCCGAGGATCTCGACACGGCGGAGGACGTGCAGTCGTTCCGTCGTCGCTGACACCCGGTGGTGACCTGACCCTCGGTGGTGACCGTTCGTGCCGTGGCATGGCGGTCAGGCCTCGGTGAGACGGCCGGGGCGGAGCCGGCGGACCAGCGTGAGCTGCCCGGCGACGACCCCGAGCAGGAGCAGGTAGGGAGCGCGGAAGCTGTCGGTCAGGTCGTGGACGGCCCCGAAGACGAACGGTCCCAGCGAGGCGACCGAGTAGGAGAGCAGGAACACCAGCGCGGACAGCCGCGCCGACGCGGCCGGCGTCGGCGCGTAGTCGACGAGCTTCACCAGACCGAGCGCGAACCCCGCGCCCTGGCCGAGCCCGAGCAGCGACACCCACAGCCACGGGGCGGCGGTCGGTGCGATCACGACCCCGAGCAGCCCCATGGCCGACAGCCCAAGGGCCAGGGCCACCAGGGGCCGCCGGTCGCGTACCCGGTCCGCGAGGGTCGGCCCGCCGACCCCGGTGACCAGCTGCACGATGCTCCACACCGCCAGCAGCAGCCCGGCCTCGCGGGCCGACCAGCCCAGCGCCTCGTAGGACGGCGGGATCCACGCCAGCTGGCTGTAGAAGCCGAACGACTGCATCGCGAGGTACGCCGCCAGCAGCCACGCCGTCGAGCTGCGCCAAGGCATCGGGCCGCGCCGCACCGGCCCGGCGGGCTCGTCGTGGTCGTTGACCGCTCGCACCACGGGCAGCCACGCCGCCAGCCCCAGCACCGCCAGCACCGCCCACACGGCCAGCGACCGCTGCCACGAGCCGAGCGCGTCGGCCAGCGGCACGGTCAGCGCCGAGGCGGCGGTGGCGCCCACCATCATCGCCAGCAGGTAGAGGCCGGTCACCGCGCCCGACCTGGACCGGTAGAACTGCTTGACGATCCCGGGCAGCACCGTGCCGGACAGCGCGATCCCCACCCCGACCAGCATCGTGCTGGCCATCAGCAGCACCAGGACCTCACCGGCCAGCCGCAGCAGCAGGCCCGCCAGGATCGAGGCCAGCGCCCAGGCGACGGTGGCCTCCCGCCCCACCCGGTGCGCGAGCCGCTGCGCGGCCGGTGCGAAGAGCCCCATGCACAGCACCGGCAGCGTCGTGAGCAGCCCGGCCGTCGCGGCGCTGAGCCCGAGGTCGTCCTGGATCGTCCGCACCAGTGGCGGCAGCGACGCGAGCGCAGCCCGCAGGTTGAGCGCGACCAGGAAGATGGCGGCCGCCAGCCAGCGCAAGGGCACGGGCGACACCGGAGGCGATGAGGTGCGCGCGGGGACCTCGCCAGGTCGAGGCGGGTAGGTCATCGGGAGCCGATCGTCGTGCGGGTGCGACGCGCCCGGTTGCGGTGTGTCCCGGCGCGCCCGGGCGGCGTGCGGCACCTACCCGCATACGGTGGACGCATGCAGGTCGCCTACCGCACCGAGGTCGGACACGTCCGGCAGCGCAACGAGGACGCGCTGCTCGCCCGGCCCGAGCGGGGCATCCTCGCCGTCGCCGACGGCCTCGGTGGGCACCCCGCGGGCGACCTGGCCAGCCTGACCGCCGTCCAGGCCCTCGACGAGGCACCGCTGACCGCAGCCGCGAGCGCCGACGACCTCGTCGCGGCGACCAGAGACGCCCACAACGCCGTCCTCGCCGTGGCCGAGGAGGAGCCCGGCCGCCTCGGGATGGGCACCACGGTCGTCCTCGCCGCCATCGACGCCGGCCGGGCCCGCATCGTGCACGTCGGCGACAGCCGCGCCTACCTGCTCTCCACCGACGGCGAGCTGCAGGCGGTCACCCGCGACCACGGGATGCACGGCTACCTCACCCAGGCCCTCGGCCTGGACCGTGACGTCGAGCCGGACGTCGCCGAGGTGCTCTGCGAGCCCGGCTCCAGGCTGCTGCTGTGCACCGACGGCCTGACCAACATGGTCGACGACGACAAGCTCGCCGAGCTGCTCGGCCAGGGCGACGCGCAGGAGGCCTGCGACGCCTTGGTCCAGACCGCGCTGGACAACGGTGGCGTCGACAACGTCACCGTCATCGTCGTCGCGTTCTGACCCGCCGATGGCGCACCGCGACCTGGACGTCGTGGTGTTCGGCGCGACCGGGTTCGTCGGGCGGCTGGTCGCCGAGCACCTGGCCGCGTACGCGCCGGGCGGCACCCGGGTGGCGCTCGCCGGCCGGTCGTACGACCGGCTCGTCGAGGTCCGGCGGGAGCTCGGCCCGCCGGCCGCGGACTGGCCGCTGGTCGTCGCCGACAGCAGGGACCGGGCGGCGCTGCAGCGGATGGCCGAGCGGGCGCGGGTCGTCGCGACAACCGTCGGCCCGTACGCGGACCAGGGGCTGCTCCTGGTCGAGGCCTGCGCCGCCGCCGGCACCGACTACGCCGACCTGACCGGCGAGCTGCTGTTCGTCCGCGCCAGCATCGACCGCGCCCACCAACAAGCCGTCCGGTCGGGAGCTCGCATCGTGCACGCCTGCGGCTTCGACTCGGTGCCCTCCGACCTCGCGGTCCACCTGCTCCACCACCGGGCGCGGGCCGACGGCGCCGGCGAGCTGGAGGGCACGACGCTCGTGCTGACGAGGGCTCGAGGCGGGGTCAGCGGCGGGACCGTCGCGTCCGGCCTGGGACAGCTCGCAGCGGCCCGACGGGACCCGGCCGTAGGGCGGCTGCTGGCCGACCCGTACGCCCTCAGCCCGGACCGGTCGGCCGAGCCGGACCTGGGAGACGAGGCCGACCTGCGGCACCCTGAGCATCTCGACGACCCGGACCTGTGGGTGGCGCCGTTCGTCATGGCCGGGTTCAACACCCGGGTCGTGCGCCGCAGCAACGCGCTGCTCCGCCACGCCTACGGCCGCCGGTTCCGCTACCGGGAGGTGGTCGCCACCGGCCGCGGCCCGGGCGGCGCGCTGCGGGCCGCGGCGCTCAGCGGCTCCCAGGCGCTGGCGCACCGGCTCGGCGGGCTGCGGCTCGTCCGCGCGGTGGCCCAGCGGTTCCTGCCCGCACCCGGCTAGGGCCCCGACGAGCGCACCCGGCAGACCGGCTTCTTCCGCC
>DASTVO010000167.1:0-9784 GCA_035759075.1 Actinomycetes bacterium | reverse complement strand
GACTGGACCAAGCTGGACTCGGTCACTGTCAAGGAGTGCGAGCAGCCTCAGGAAGATGAGACCGGCAAGCTCAAGATCCGCAAGGTCCTCGACGGCGACCCGCTGGGCACCGACCCGACGTTCACCGTCCACGTGGACTGCCCGGACACGGCGTACGACCAGGACGTGGTCCTCAACCAGGGCAACGGCTACCTGAACGTCACCGGCGACATCCCGACGGGCACCGAGTGCACGCTGACCGAGCCAGAGACGCCGAGCGGCTGGGACATCGACGGCTTCGTCGTCGGCGACAAGAAGACCGAGTCCGTCACGGTCACCGTCGGCAAAGGGACGCCGGAGACCGCCAGCGCGACGGTGGAGAACGACCGCCGCACCGGCCGGGTGCAGATCATCAAGGCGTTCGAGGGTGAGCCGGCTTCCGGCACCGAGGTCACCGTCCATCTGGACTGCGAGGGTGACGCGTACGACGAGACCGCGGTGCTGAACGCAGGCAACAAGTGGACCAGCGAGGAGTACAAGGGCATCCCCTCCGGGATCACCTGCTCGGTCAGCGAGGACGCGGTGCCGGGTTGGACGCTCGGGTCGATTACCTGGGAGGTCGTGGGCGACCCCGACGAGGACTCGGGGACCGGCTCGTTCCGCATCGACTCGTTCGCGACCGTGGTCGTCACGGTCACCAACGTCCCCGTCCCGCCGCCGGGCACCGGTGTCATCTCGGTGACCAAGCAGCTCACCGGGCCGGTCGGTGACGCGTCGACGAGCTTCACGTTCGACGTCAACTGCCCAGAGACGGCGTACGACCAGTCCCTGGTGGTCGCCGTGACCAACGGTTCCTCGGCGACCGGCACGACGACCCAGATCCCGACCGGGCTCACGTGCACGGTGACCGAGCGCAGCACGCCCGGCTGGTCCCAGACGAGCGTCGTCCCGGCGGGTGGCGTCGTGGCGGTCGGATCGACCGTGACGTTCACCAACGCCAGGGTCACGCCGCCGCCGCCCACGGGCTCGGTGACCAAGACGTCGGTGCCGGCCACCGGGACCGTCGTTGCGCCTGGGCAGAAGATCGACTACACCGTCACGGTCAAGAACACCGGCCAGGCGGCGATCACCGGGGCACCCGTCGTCGACACGCTGCCCAGCCACGTGACCGTGGTCCCGGGCACGGTCTCCGACGGCGGCACCACCAGTGCTGACGGTCGGAGCATCACCTGGACGGTGACGCTGGCTCCGGGGGCGACCAAGTCCCTGACCTACCAGGGCCTCGTCGCCGCCGGCGCACCTGCCAACGCCTCGCTCGTCAACAAGGCGACGTTCCTGCTCCAGGAGAGCACGACGACCCACACGGTCGGTTCGCGTGGGCTCAGCGTGGTGAAGGCGGTCTCGCCCACCGGCGCGGCGGAGTTCGGCGACACGCTGACCTACGCCCTGACGGTCAGCGCGACCGGCAACCTGCCGCAGTCCAACGTGGTCGTGACCGACCCGGTGCCGGCTGGGACGACGTACGTGCCGAGCTCGGCGGGATGCGACGCCGGAACCTGCACGGTGGCGGTCACGGGCGGCGTCATCAGCTGGTCGCTCGGCACCATGGCCGCCGGGACGAGCCGCACGGTGTCCTTCCAGGTCACGATCGACACCCCGGCCCGGGACTCGGACGGTGCGATTCCCGCGGTCGACATCGTGAACGCGGGTGCGGCGGCCTCGAGCGAGGTGCCGACGACCCCGTCCAACGAGGTCACGACGCCGGTCACCGCGGTGGAGCGGGTCAAGGAGGGGCCCAAGGGTCCGGGCGCCGAGACACCGGACGAGGAGGTGCCGGCGGGTCCGACGGACACCGGCGTCCTGCCACGGACCGGTGCCGGGATCTCCTCGGGGATGGTCGGCGGCATCGCCGGGATCCTGCTGCTCATGGGCATCGCCCTGATGGTGGTGGCCCGGCCGGCGGGGATCCGTCCGCAGAGGTAAGGTCACGAACCGCGGGCCTGAGCTCGCGGAGGTGCAACGGAGAAGGGCCCCGGGCGACCGGGGCCCTTCGCCTGTCCGAGCCGGGCCGGCGCACCGCCTGTCCTACGGACGATGGCGTAGAACTCAACGGGCTTGATGCGCCAAACGGGTGAAAGGTACGCGACAAATCCGGGCACACCTGACGTAGTCACGGTGCGTTATTGGTGATCGCTTGACCCGATGATCTCGGTCACGGACAGTGAGTCCCACGCGTTCTCCGGGGGGAGGGCGCGCACTGCTGGGGGGGCTTGGAGCCGCGACCGGTGTCACCGGTCACCCCGCCCGTCGAGAGACGGGCGGCGGTCGCGGGGAGCCACTGGTGAGACCGACCTCGGTGCCGTCTTCGTCCAGCACGAGAGGTGCCTTCGATGGTCCGGTCTCTGACCAAGCGCGGTTTGCCCAAGCCCTTCGCGATCGCGCTCGCCACGCTCCTGGCGCTCTACTTCGTCCCGCTCGGCGCCCTGCCCGCGCACGCGGCGGAGCCGTCGAAGGACATCTCGATCAACATCGAGGGATGTCGGCTCGAGGACGACGGGACGTGCTTCTGGATCGAGGGCAACCTGGGCAAGAACTGGTCGGAGCTGGACCTCGTCCCGCACCGCTTCAACCTGGGCAACGGAGGGGACGAGGCGGAGACCTTCCGCATCATCGCCGGCGGCGACTACAAGTACCAAGGCAAGACCGGATACGACTACTTCACCGCACCGACCGTCACCGCGGGCAACTGCCAGGTCAGCGTTGTCAACGCGAACGAGGTGTCGCCGACCGGCGTCGCCAACGGAACAGACACCGCTATCGGCAACCTGCTCGAGATCACGATGCCCGCTGGCGGCGAATGCACCATCACATGGAGCCAGCGCCTCGCCATCGGTGCACGACAGTTCAGCGGCTCGAACCTGCAGACCCGGGTCTACAGCGAGACGTGGGGCCAGGAGGGCCAGAAGACGGTTCCGTTGCCTGTCAAGGAGATCTCGCCGCAGAAGATCGAGAAGACCGCGTCGGCCACCAACACCCGGGGCTACACCTGGTCGGTCTCGAAGTCGTCCCAGACCGAGAGCGAGACGCTCGACAGCTGCAGCACGACGGCCAACCAAGCCAGCGTCTCCTACACCGTCAGCTGGACCCGGGCCGCGAACGAGGCCGCGGACGTGGGGGTCGTCTCGGGGAAGATCACGCTGACGAACCCCGCGAACCGCGCGCTCGTCGCGACCGTGACCGACACCGTCAAGGCCGGAGCGTCTGTCGTCGGCACGGCGACGTTCACCAACCAGACGGTGCCGGCGAACGGGACGAAGGAGATCCCCTACAGCATCGAGCTCAGCGGAGGGGCGGGAAGCAACCTGACGAACACGGCAAGCGCCGTCTACCAGGACCCGGACCGTCCCGGTCAGAGCCTCGACCCGCTGAACGTCACCGTCGCCGTCCCTGTCGAGGTCAAGACCGTCGACGGCCCGAGCAGTACGGCCAAGCTCACCGACGAGGAGACCATCGGCTCGCCTCTCGCTTTCAAGATCACTTCGCCATCTGAATACGCCATGTCGTCGTTCGCCGGGTCGAACACGTTCACCAAAGACCTTGCCGGGGGCGGGTCGCTGACCCTCAGCAAGACCGTGAAGGCACCTACTCCGTTCAACGGCACGGTGGACCTCGTCAACAAGGTCTCGCTCACGCCTGGTGGCACGCAGGAGGCGCTCACCAGCACCGTGACGATCCCCGTCACGGTCACCGCGGCGCCGCCACAGCTGAAGTTCGTCAAGAAGGTCGACATCGCCCCGACGACGGACGCGACGTTCACGTTCCACGTGCGGGCCAAGGACGCACAGGGCGAACCGACCGGCCCCACCTACACCGTCGAGGTGACGGTACCGGCCGGTGAGACCTCTGCCAGCTCCGGGTACCAGACGGTGGCGCCGTCGCAGCACGGCTACCTCTACACCGAGACTGCCGCAAGCGGCTACACCGGGGTCGACGGCGCCGTCAAGGCACTTGCCCTGTGCGAGGACGCCACGGAGACCGTCAACAACGTCCGGGACCTCGGCAAGATCAAGATCGAGAAGAAGCTTGTCGGTGACCCGGCGGGCGCAAGCACCAGCTTCGTCGCGCACGTGGACTGTCCGGGAGAGGGGTACGACCAGGACGTCGCCCTGAACTCCGGCAACGGCTGGATCGGTCTCACCGGCAACATCCCGACCGGAACGCAGTGCACGGTCACGGAGAAGGACGTCCCGACGGGCTGGACGCTCAAGGGCATCACGCCTGAGGTCGTGAGCGTCTCCCTTGGCACGCCCTACGCGGTGACCGCCACCATCACGAACGAGCGGCTGCTCGGCGAGGTGACGGTCAACAAGCTGCTCGAGGGTGCGGTGGCCGGTGCGAGCACCGAGTTCACGGTGGAGCTGGACTGCGACGTGAACGCGTACGACAGGACCGTGGTGCTGAACGCCGGCAACTCGTGGTCGAGGTCGTACGACATCCCGTCCGGGGTGACGTGCGCGGTGACCGAGCCGACGGTGCCGGCCGGCTGGGAGCTGAAGGGCATCTCGCCGTCGGGCGAGTTCACGGTCGGTGCCGGCCAGACGGTGACGGTGGACGTCACCAACAAGCGGCAGCAGGGCGGCGTCGTCATCAACAAGATCATCGAGGGCGACCCGGTCGGAACCTCCACCGACTTCACCGTTCTGCTCGACTGCGACGGCACGGACTACGACCGGACCGTCCACCTGAAGAAGAGCAACGACTGGACGGCGACCTACGACGGCATCCCGGCCGGGGTCGAGTGCCAGGTGACCGAGCCAGACGTCCCCGAGGGCTGGGAGCTGGAGACGATCACGCCAGAGGGCACGTTCGTGATCGGGTCGGAGAGCCGGGTCGTCGTCGACGTGACCAATGACCGTGAGGACGGCGACATCACGATCAGCAAGAAGGTCGAGGGGCCGGTCGCCGGTGCAAGCACGGACTTCACCGTGAAGCTCGACTGCGAGGGCACCGCCTACGACGCGACCGTCGTCCTCACCGAGGCGAACGGTTGGTCTCAGACCATCGAGGACGTTCCGACTCTCCTGGACTGCCAGGTGACCGAGCCGAACGTCCCCGCGGGCTGGCAGCTCTCGTCGATCACGCCGGCAGGAATGTTCCAGTCGGACCACGACGAGGTCGTGACCGTGACGGTCACGAACAAGCGCCAGGTCGGAGCGGTGAAGATCGCGAAGGCCGTCGTGGGTGACGTCGCGGGAGCGTCCACCGAGTTCACGGTGGACCTCGACTGCGACGGCACGGCCTACGACCGGACCGCGGTCGCTCTGAACGAGGCCAACGGCTGGACCGCCACGTTCGGCGGGATCCCGACCCTGGTCGAGTGCCAGGTCAGCGAGCCCACTGTGCCGGAAGGCTGGGACCTGACGTCGATCGCTCCGGCTGGCAAGTTCACGGTGGGCTCGAGCGCCACCGTCGTCGTCACCGTGACGAACGAGCGTCGGGTCGGAGCCGTCGTCGTGCACAAGTCCGTCGTCGGCGACGTGGCCGGAGCGAGCACGGAGTTCACGGTGACCCTGGACTGTGACGGCACCGCGTACGACAGGTCGCTCGTGCTCAACGAGGGCAACAGCTGGACCGTGTTCGCCATGGGCATCCCGACGGGGGTGAGCTGCCAGGTCACCGAACCGGCGGTGCCGGCGGGTTGGAGCCTCATCTCCGTCACGCCGGCCGGCAGCTTCGTCGTCGACGACGTGGAGCGGGCGGTCGCGGTCGACGTCGTGAACTCCCGCGACGTCGGCAGCGTCGAGGTCAAGAAGGTCGTCGTCGGGGACGTCGCCGGAGCGAGCACGGACTTCTCGGTGCTGCTCGACTGCGACGGGTCCGCGTACGACAAGACACTGGCGCTCACTGCCGCCAGCAGCTGGACCGCACGGGTGGACAACATCCCGACCCTGGTGCAGTGCCGGGTGACGGAGCCCACCGTCCCGGCCGGCTGGGTCCTGACATCGGTCAGTCCGCCCGGGAAGTTCGCGGTGCAGAAGGGAACCGTGGCCGCCGTCACGGTGACCAATACCCGGACGACCGGCGTCATCACTGTGGCGAAGGTCCTTGACGGCGCCGCCAACGGTGCGGCAACGACGTTCACGTTCGACGTCGACTGCGTCGGTACGGCGTACGACCAGTCGGTCGTGGTGAACGTCGCCAGCGGCACGTCCGCCACGGGCACGACCGGACAGATCCCGACCGGCCTGGTCTGCACGGTGACCGAGCGTGCGACGCCGGACTGGAAGCTGACGACGACCGTGCCGGCAGGCGGCGCGGTGGCGGTCGGGTCGACCGTCACGTTCACCAACCAGCGCCTCCAGGGAACGCTCAACATCCTGAAGGAGGTCTCGCCGGTCGCAGGTGAGGGGGTCGTCGTCGAGATCGGCGACACCCTGACGTACACGCTGACCGTGAGCGCGACCGGTGAGCAGCGCCAGCCGAACGTGGTCGTGACCGACTACGTCCCGGGCTTCGACCCGGAGCGGGACGAGTCGGGCTCGACGACCTACGTGCCGGGGTCTGCTACGTGTGTCGGTGCCGGGACGTGCTCGGTCACCGAGCCGGGAACGGACGGCCTGATCACCTGGAGCCTGGGGGAGATGGCGGCAGGCACGACGCGTCAGGTCACCTTCCAGGTCGTCATCGACCCGGTCGTCGGCGAGGCCGGAACGAGTGTCGCGGTGGACATCCTCAACGCCGGTGCGGTGCAGTCCGACCGCACCCCGAGGACGCCGTCCAACGAGGTCGTCACCCCGGTGACCGCGGTGTTCCCGGTCAAGGAGGGCAAGCCGCCCGCACCCGCGCCGCTGCCGCGGACCGGTGCCGTGGCTGACCCAGCAGTGCTCGCGATGAGTGCGCTCGGCCTGCTCGGGCTCGGCTTGCTCCTCGTGGCCGCAGCCCGGCGGCGGCATCCGGCACCTCGCAAGGTCGGGTAGCCGACGCCGACTGAGGGGCCCCCGGGCGAAACCCGGGGGCCCCTCAGACTTTCGTCGTCACTGTCCGTTCACTCCTGCATCCGCCGTTCGGTCGAACTTCCGCCGACGTCACGGTTGGTAGTTGACCTGGTCCGGTCGCTCCAGCAGGATCTGCTGCTGGCGCGAGCACGCGTCACAGGTGGGGACGTGAGGATCCGCGACCGGTAGTGCGGTCACCACGCTTGCTGGGGGAGCAGGCCGGGCGCGGGGAGCGAGTGGTGAGACCGGCCCCTGTCGGTACGTACAGGGAGTGGGTCAGCACCACATGCAGACGAAGAGCACGATGCGTCGCGTCCTCGGCGCGGTCATGATCACGGTGGCCATCGCGCCATGGGTGGGCGGGACAGCCGCTCAGGCTGCTGTCACGGTGCTGCTCGCCGAGAAGTGGAACAACACGTCCTCGACCAACGAGTCCCTGGACCGATCCGGGTGCCAGTACACAGAGCTTGTCGTCTCCCACGCAGGCGTTGGGTGGCACTTCGTGCTCCCTGGTGGGAGCGGGCTGACATCGTTCAGCGCCAACTTCCAATCGGCGGGCACGATCACGGTCACGACCACGGACACGGCGAACGGAGCCATTGTCCAGGGCGGTAAGGGTGCCGTGATTTTCACGCCGAGCGACGACACCTTGGTCGGCATCGCCGCGTTCTCGGGGCGCGCCGGCCAGGGAACGGCAGCCACATCGGGCAACAACGACATGCAGCTCTCGCACATCTGCAACGACGGGCTCCCCACCGTGACGACCAGCGCGCCGGCCACCACGACGACCAGCGCGCCGGCCACGACGACGACGAGCGCGCCGGCCACGGTTCCGGTGGCGGGGACCACGTCGGCTGTCGAGACCACCGCGGAGACCTCGGTGCTGTCGACCAAGGTCGGGACGACCACGGATGACTCGCAGACCCCCGAAGCCACAGTCTCCGTGCGGGGCGTCAAGACCGGTGGCGGCGGCGACGTCCTGGCCGACACCGGCTTCGGCGGCCTGCCGCTGGGGATGGCGCTGGCGGTCAGCCTGGGCCTGCTCCTCGGCGGCGCGACGCTGCTTCTGGTGCCCGGACGCGTGACCGTCGAGCGCAGCAAGCATCGCCGCCGGCACTGACGGCAGGGAGCGCGGCGAGTCCGGCCGCCACGCTGGGCGGGCGAGGGACACGGCGAGGGGCCCCGGGAAACCGGGGCCCGTCGCCCTTTCCGGCATAGGCTGCGCACCGTGATCCGCCTCGACAACGTCACCAAGCTCTACCCGAACCAGACCCGGCCCGCGCTCAAGGACGTGACGGTCGAGATCGGCAAGGGCGAGTTCGTGTTCCTGGTCGGGCAGTCCGGGTCGGGCAAGTCGACGTTCCTCCGCCTGGTCCTCAAGGAGGAGCGGGCCACCAGCGGCCAGGTCTTCGTGGCCGGCAAGGACCTCAACCGCCTCTCCAGCTGGAAGGTCCCGGCGCTGCGCCGCCAGGTCGGCACCGTGTTCCAGGACTTCCGGCTGCTGAACAACAAGACCGTCCGGGAGAACGTCGCGTTCGCCCTCGAGGTGATCGGCCGCCCCCGGCACCAGATCAACAAGGTCGTCCCCGAGGTCCTGGACCTGGTCGGGCTGAAGGGCAAGGAGAACCGTCGCCCGGACGAGCTCTCCGGCGGCGAGCAGCAGCGGGTGGCGATCGCCCGGGCCTTCGTGAACCGGCCGATGATCCTCATCGCGGACGAGCCGACCGGGAACCTCGACCCGCAGACGAGCGTCGGCATCATGCGACTGCTCGACCGGATCAACCGGACGGGGACCACGGTCGTCATGGCCACGCACGACGACGACATCGTCGACCAGATGCGCAAGCGCGTGATCGAGCTCGACTCGGGGCACATCGTGCGCGACCAGTCCCGGGGTGTCTACGGGTACTCGCACTAACTGACGAGATAGACAGGGACGGCACCACAACCGGCGTACGACAGGACCTTCATGCGCGCGAGCTTCATCGTCCAAGAGATCGGCATCGGCCTCCGCCGGAACCTGATCATGACCCTGGCCATGGTCATCACGACCGCGGTCTCGCTGGGGTTCCTCGGCACCGCGATCCTGTTCAACCAGCAGGTCAGCGTCATGAAGGACTTCTGGTACGACAAGGTCGAGGTCTCGGTCTTCCTCTGCGGCGCGGACAGTGACGGTGGCAGCTGCGCCGGCGGCGAGGTCACCCAGGACCAGCGCGCGTCGATCCAGGCCGACCTCGACGCGATGCCCGAGGTGGACCGCATCTACTACGAGTCCAAGCGCGAGGCGTACTCCCGCTTCAAGGAGCAGTTCAAGAACTCCGCGATCGTCGACAACGTGACCGCCGACCAGATGCCTGAGTCGTTCCGGGTCAAGCTCGTCGACCCCGAGCAGTTCCCGATCATCGCGAGCGCCTTCATCGGCCGCGCCGGTGTCGAGCAAGTGCAGGACCAGAAGGCTCTCCTGGAGAAGTTCTTCAAGGTCCTCAAGTGGGTCCAGTGGTTCGCGTTCTGCCTGGCCCTGCTCATGGTCGTCGTGTCCGTGATCCTGATCGTCAACACGATCCGGGTCGCCGCCTTCAGCCGCCGCCGGGAGACCGGCATCATGAAGCTCGTCGGCGCCTCCAGCTTCTCGATCCAGCTGCCCTTCCTCCTCGAGGGGGCGATCGCCGGCTTCCTCGGCGCTGCCCTGGCCACCGGGTCGTTCGTCCTGATCAAGGCCCTGCTGGTCGACCGGATCCTGGCGCCGAACTTCCCGATCACCCGCTTCATCACGTGGGGCGACGTCTGGCTCAGCTCGGGGACGGTCTTCG
>DASTVO010000166.1:0-4762 GCA_035759075.1 Actinomycetes bacterium | reverse complement strand
CCTCCGGATGGCCGGGGTCCGCTACGCCGACCTGCGCGGGTACTCCTACGACCGCCAGGACGTCACCGGCCGCGGCCTGGCCAACGTGTTCGCCCAGACCCTCGGCACCATCTTCACGGTCGAGTCCAAGCCGTACGAGGTCGAGATCGTCATCGCCGAGGTGGGAGAGACGGCGGAGGAGGACCAGATCTACCGGCTGACCTACGACGGCTCGGTCGCCGACGAGCACGGGTTCGTGGCGATGGGCGGGTCGGGGGAGCAGATCACCCAGGCCCTCCAGGAGCGCTACCGCGACGGCATGCCGCTGCAGGAGGCCCTGCGGACCGCGGTCGAGCTCCTCGGCCGTGACATGACGACGGGCGAGCAGCGTCACCTCACCGCGTCCCAGCTCGAGGTGGCCGTGCTCGAGCGCGGCCGGCCGCGCCGGAAGTTCCGCCGCCTCGGTGGCGCGTCGCTGAGCTCCCTGCTCGGCGAGACCGACGGGCCCGCGCCGACGACCGGCCGAACCGCGGAGGAGCGCGACGTGCCGCCGCCGACCTCGCTGGCCGGTGGGTCGCACGAGCCGCCCGGCCCCGGCCCCGACGACGGCGCCGGCGGCGAGAAACCGGGGGCATGACCACACCGGACGGCGACCGCCGGGTCGAGCCGTGGCAGCTGCTCTCCGAGCGTCCGCGCACCGACGGCTGGCTGCCCGTCACCACCCGGACGTACCGCATGCCCGACGGCTCGGTCTCCGACTGGGACATCCACGCCACACCCTTCACGACGGTGGCCGTCCTGGCGCTGACCGACGACGACCGGGTCGTGCTCACCCGCCAGTTCCGCCCCGGGCCGTCCGCGGTCGTCCACGACCTGCCCGGCGGGATCGTCGACGACGGCGAGGACCTGCTCGAGGCCGCGGCCCGCGAACTGCGGGAGGAAACCGGGTACGCGGTGAGCTCGGTCGACTACGCCGGGTCCTGCTGGGCGTTCGGCGCCTCGACCTGGCGGCGGCACGTCGCCGTGGCCCGCGGAGCCCGTCGCGTCGGCGACGTCACCTCCTGGGGAGGCGACGAGTACTGCGAGCCGCTGCTCGTCACGGTCGGCCAGCTCCGCCGGATCGCTCGGCTCGGCGACTCGACCGACGTCGACCTGGTCTACCTCGCGCTGGACCACGCGGGCCTCCTGTAGTCAACCCACGGATCTTGTCTGGGCCCCGTCAACGCGTGGGCGATGTCCGCCGAGTCGACACGACGCCCGCTGATCGGGGCGATCTCCCTCAACAGGACAAATCGCCCGCGTAGGCTCGGGGTCGTCGGCACCGGGCCGGCCGAGCTTCACCCGTGGGGGGCAGTGTGTCGCGTTGGCGTTCCACCGACCGTCGGGCCATCGGCAGGGCACGGGCCGGGCTCGTGCTCGTCCTCGCCGCCGCGCTCTCGACACCGGCCGTGCCGGCCGTCGCCGCGGCCGGCGGCGACGGGACACAGCGGGTGAGCTTCCGCGGCGTCAGCGTGACCGTCCCCGCCAGCTGGCCGGTCCGCCGGATGGCGGGCAAGCCGGGCTGCGTGCGCTTCGACCGGACCGCGGTCTACCTCGGCGACCCGACCCGCAGCACCTGCCGCCCGCACCTCGTCGGCCGGACCAGCGCGGTGCACCTGACGACCGCCAGCGCGCAGGGCACCGTGCGCCCGGACCGGGTGGTCACCGCCGACGGCTCACCGGTGACAGCCGTCGTGTCCGCGGGCGACGACCCGGCAACCGCGCGCACCATCGCCCGCAGCATCACCTACTCCGGCGCCCAGGCCGACGTCGAGGCCCCGTCTGGCGCCGGTGACGCCAAGACGCTCGCCGGCAGCACCGGGTCCTCGTCCAGCAGCCGTCGGCTGGCCGACACCACCTACACCGGGCCCGGCTTCGACGCGTGCACCGCACGGTCCTTGTCCGAGCTCAGCACGTGGTTCAGCGCGTCGCCGTACAAGGCCGTCAACATGTACTTCGGCGGCATCAGCCGCGGCTGCTCGCAGCCGAACCTCACTGCCGACTGGGTGAAGGGCGTCATCGCCCAGGGCTGGGTGCTCATCCCGACCTACGTCGGCCTGCAGGCACCGTGCCGCACCGAGTACCCGAACCGGATCGACCCGGCGCAGGCTCCCGCGCAGGGCACCGCCGCCGCCGACGACGCGATCGCGCAGCTGAACGCGCTCGGTCTCGGCGTCGGCAACCCCGCGTACTTCGACATGGAAGCCTTCTCCTACTCGAACACCTCATGCCGGCAGGCGGTGCTCGACTTCCTGGGCGCGTGGTCGGCCCGGCTGCACGAGCGCGGCTACGTCTCCGGGCTCTACGGCAGCGCGGGGTCGACGATCCGCGCCGTCGTCAGCCAGCTGTCGAACCCCGGCTTCGTCCAGCCCGACCAGCTGTGGATCGCCCGGTGGTGCCCGGAACCGTTCTCCACGTCCTGCGACACCAGCACCAACGACCCCGAGGTCCCGGCCGACAAGTGGGCCGACCACCAGCGGATCAGGCAGTACCGCGGCGGCCACCAGGAGACCTGGGGCGGCGTCACCATCAACATCGACAGCAACACCGTCGACGCAGCCGTCTCGCCGAGCCAGCTGGCGGCGGAGGGCAGCTTCGTCAGCGTCGCAGGTCGCAGCGAGGTGTTCCGTATCGCCGGCGGGGCGCCCGTCTTCACCAGCTCCTGGGAGTCGGTGGGGCTGCCGCCGCAGCCGGTGCAGCCGCTCTCGCAGACGCAGTTCGACTCGCTGCCGGCCCGCCCCAGGACCGGGACCTTCCTCGTGGGCGGTGCCACCGGCTACGTCTACCGCGTCGCCGGGGGAGTCGCGTCCCACGTGCCGTCCTGGGCGCCCTACGGCGGCCCGCAGCCGACCGTCACCGTCGACCAGGCCGCTCTGGACAACGCCGGTACCGGCGGGGTGTGGAACGGGCTGTCCAGCGGCCGGCCGACCGTCCGCACCGGGCCGACCGAACCGGGGAGCCTGGGCTCGAAGACCCGCTTCACCTACCAGGGCGGGATCAGCTCCAGCGCCGTCGCCAGCTACGACGTGAAGTGGCGGCGCGCCCGGTGGGACCGCTGGTACGAGAAGTGGCAGAAGCCGGCGACCTGGCAGCGGACCACGAACCTCGATGCCCCGCTGGGCATGCGCAAGGGATACACGTACTGCGTCTCGGTCCGCTCCAGGAACCGTGCCGGTCAGGTCTCGGGCTGGTCGAGTGCCCGGTGCCAGGCGCGGGCGCTCAACGACCGCACGCTCTCGCCGTCAGCCGGCTGGAAGACCACGCGGCAGTCGCGGCTCTACGGCGGCTCGGCCCGCACCACGTCCCGCAAGGGCGCCACCCTGACGCTGCCCGGCGCGCGGCTGAAGCGGGTCGGCGTCGTGGCCACCACCTGCCGTCGCTGCGGCAAGCTCAAGGTGCTCGTCGACGGACGGACCGTGGGCTACGTCAACCTGCGCTCCGACGCCACCCGCCGCCGGCAGCTGTTCATGCTGCGGCCGTTCCAGCGCGAGAAGGGCACCGTGACCGTGAAGGTGCGCAGCCGCGGCCTGAAGGTGCAGGTGGACGGCCTGGTCGTCAGCCGGAGCTGAGCACCGCGCCCGCCACCGGGCCGGCCGTGCTCTCGCGGACCACGAGGTCGAACGGCGCCGACAGCTCCCGGGCGGGCCCGCTCCTGCCGACGTCGGCGTCGGCAAGCCGCTCGGCCAGCACCTCGACGGCGAGCGTCGCGATGCGGTCCTTGTCCGGGCGGATGGTGGTCAGGCTGGGCGTGGAGAAGCGCCCGTCCTCGATGTCGTCGAACCCGACGACCGCGACATCCTCGGGCACCCGCAGGTCCGCGTCGTGCAGCGCCCTCATGGCGCCCAGCGCGAGGAGGTCGTTGAAGCAGAAGACGGAGTCCGGCGGAGGTCGCCGGCGCAGCAGCTCGGTCATCGCCGCGGCCCCGTCGGCGCGGCGCCAGCTGTCGGTGTCGGCGACGAGCGCGTCGTCGTAGTCGTGGCCCGCCGCGGTGAGGGCGTCGACATACCCCTGAAGGCGCAGCCTCGCGGTCCCGGCCGTCGGGCGCCGCTGCCGGCCGATCGCTGCCACCCGGCGCCGCCCGAGCCCGAGGAGGTGGGCGACGCCGGTGCGTGCGGCCGCGACGTTGTCGATGCTCACGTGGTCGGTCGGGCCGTCGAACACCCGCTCGCCGAGGAGCACCATCGGCGTGCGGTCCCGCCGGTGGGCCAGCTCGGCGCGGCCGGACGCGATCGGGCTGAAGATCAGCCCGTCGATCAGCTGGGAGCGGAAGCCTTCGGTCACCAGCCGCTCACGCTCGCCGTCGCCCTCGGTCTGGTCGATGAGCAGCGTCCAGCCCTGGCGCTCGGCGGCGGTCGCGATGCGCCGGGCCAGCTCGGCGAAGTAGGGGGAGTCGATCTCCGGCACGGCCAGCGCCACCAGGCCTGACCGGCCGCGCCGCAGGTTCCGGGCCGCCAGGTTGGGGCGGTAGTTCAGCTGGGTGAGGGCAGCGTCGACCTTGGCGCGGGTGCCGGCGGTGACCGGGGCGGAGCCGTTGACGACGTTGGAGACGGTCTTGACCGAGACCCCGGCGAGGTCGGCCACGTCACGCAGCCGGGTCCGCGACGCCGACGGGTTGCCACCCACGGGGCGAGCGTAGCGCCGCCCGCCGTGACGGTTCGTGCTCACGCGACCACCCCATGTGCTGACAGGTCGGACATCACCCTGTCTCTTGCCTGCTGCGTCTTTACAACGTTGTAGAGAGACG
>DASTVO010000165.1:0-3458 GCA_035759075.1 Actinomycetes bacterium | reverse complement strand
CGGTCCCGGTCAAGCCTGAGGCCCGCCCCTGCAGCTCGGATGGCGGTGAATGCCCTGGTACGGGGCATTTCCGAGGCGGTTGTGCTCCGGCTGCCCGCGCCCGGAGCGGCAGCCCTAGGACATGGTGGCGAGCTCGGCCATCCGGGCCATCCCAGGGCCGACGTGCCGGCGGAAGCGTCCCACTGCGGCCACCAGATCGGCCGATTCGCCGAGACCCGGCGGGGTCCGGGCCGGGTTGAGCGAGGTCCGGTCGGCCCAAGCCTTGATGTCGGTGTCCGACGAGAAGGACATCGAGGCCTTGCCGCCGAGCACCTGCATCCGGGCCCAGTCCGCAGGCGTGTTGGACAGCGGGGAGGGCGGGCACAGCCGGTTCTTCTCCTCGTCGCTGTCCACGGTGGCCTCCACGTAGCCGGCCAGTGCCGCGCCGAAGCACGGGAAGCCGGCCCTTATCGGCTGCAGCGTCATCGTCTCGGCACCCCAGATGGGCACCAGTGGTGGGTACCGCAACCCCGGTGCGGCACAGTGCACGATCACGGCGTCTTTCGCGATGGCCGCCTCACCGTTGGTGAGGACCATCCTCGTCGGCTCCACCCGCTGGACGTGCCCGAGCCGGACGACGTCCTCGATGGTGCGCAGCCGGTCGAGCTCCCACTGGGCGAGCGTCGGGGTCTTCGCCATGGTGGGCGTCAGGGACCGGTCGATGCGAAGCATGACGCCCCGGTCCTCCAGGCGGGCGAACAAGTCGTCCGGAGACGCCGCCTCGGTCGCGGCCTCCATCGTGTCCGCTGCCATCCCGATGAACACCGCGGGATTCGGCTGCACGACCGCGCGGTTGAGCATCCACGGCTCGCGGGGACGCACCCATCGGATCGCGCCGGGGTCGACCCCGTTGTCCAGCAGCCAGATGCAGGCATCGGTCGCGGTCTTCCCGCAGCCGACAACCACGTACTGCGACGGGGCTCCCTCGAGCTTGACGAGGTCATTGACCGGCACGACGTGCACGCCGTCCGCGACGCCGAACGGCGCCGGTTTCTCGGCGGGGATCTCCGGCGACAGGTAGCGGGCGTCCACAACGCGGCGCCGGACCCGGACCTCGTACCGCTTTCCGGACAGCCGGGACTCGAACCGCCGCTCGCCGAGGTAGTCACAGCCGGAGTAGAACGACACTCGCCCCGACCCGAGCATCCGCTCGCGCAGCACCCGGGCGTAGTAGGCGCAGATCTCCGGTGCCGTGGCCCGCTCGTGCAGGCCGGCCTCGGGTCCGTCCTGCTGGATGCGTCCCTCGCCGAGCAGCGTCGACGCCACCCCGTAGAACGCCGAGGCCTGGTGCAGGCGGACGAAGGGGTAGGCGTCCAGCCAGTGCCCGCCCACGCCATGCCGGCGGTCGACCATGACCACGCTGACGTCGGCATGGTCCATCAGCGCGTCGGTGAACGCCATCCCGGCCGCCCCCGCCCCGACGACCAGGTAGTCGGCTTCCAGCTCTGTGACCACGGGCTCATGCTGAGCCCGTACTGGACCCGGGTCAACGGGCCCGCGCTGACCGGGGGGTCCGGATTCGAGCCTGGAGGTCCCACGGTCACGGCATCAGGCCGCCACGTCGTCAGCACGCCGGACGACTGCCGTGCCGCGCCGTCAAGCGTCGTCATCCTCCAGGCGGGTACCACTACCGACGAGGAGTCGCGACGCGGAACCGGTCGACTACCCTGACCCCGCACGGCTGATCGAGCGTGCGTCCACGTTGGTGGGCGGCGCCAGCCCTGCGGGCCGCCCTCGTAGCTCAGGGGATAGAGCGTCGGTTTCCTAAACCGTGCGTCGCAGGTTCGAATCCTGCCGGGGGCACCACGTCTTTATGCCGATTTGGGATGCGGATGTGCAGGAGTGCGCCAACGGCAATGTGAGCCGGAGCGGTGGCCCGGCCCCTCAGGGACGCGCACCTCGCCTGGCGCGGAATGCCGCGACATTGACCCGGTTGGCGCAGGAGGTGCTGCAGTAGCGGCGGGAGCGGTTCTTGGTCAGATCGACGAGCACGTCGTCGCAGTCGGCGGCGCCGCAGGTGCTGAGCCGGTCGAGTTCCTGCTGCCGGACGACGTCCACGAATGCCATCGCCGCCTCGACGGCCATGCGGTCCGCAAGCGGCGCCTGCGAGGGCGTCGCGTGCAGGTGGTAGCCCCAGTCGTCGTGGGCGACCAGCTGCGGGAGCGCTCGCGCCTCGCGCAGCATCCGGTTTACCAGCTCGACGACGCCGTCCTCATCGAGCTCCCACAGCCTTCGCAGCCGGGGGCGAAGCTGACGCACGGCTTCCAGCTCGGCGGCGTCGCCCCGGCGTGACCCCGTCCAACCCCACTGCTGCACAAAGGCGTCCAGCGACGCCAGGTCGGCGAGCTCGTCGTGGTCTGCCTGCTGCGTGTTCACCAGCGCCGCAGCAGCCGACAGCGCGATCTCTGTGTCATGGGCAAAAAGCACTTGACCCCTTTCAGACGAACCCTTAGCCTGTAAGGATCATACCGTGGGTAGCCGATTACGGGAGCGCAGCAGTGCAGCAGCGGAGCAGAGGCGGGTTCGGGTTGACGCTGGCCCTGCTGTCGGCCGCCACCTTCGGCACCTCCGGGTCCTTCGCCGCAAGCCTCATCGAGGCCGGCTGGACGCCCGGCGCAGCCGTCACCGTCCGCGTCCTCGTGGCCGCGTTGGTCCTGACACTGCCGGCCCTGCTGCAGCTGCGCGGCCACGGCGGGCTGCTCCGGCGCAGTGGCCGGACCCTGCTGGTGTACGGGATCGCGGCCGTGGCCGGCGCGCAGCTGTGCTTCTTCATGGCGGTCGAGCACCTGTCGGTCGCTGTCGCGCTGCTGCTCGAGTACTCCGGCGCGCTGCTGGTCGTCGGCTACCTGTGGCTGCGGCGGGGCCAGCGGCCCGGGCTGCTGACGCTCTGCGGCGCCGCGGTCGCGGTCGCTGGGCTTGCGCTGGTGCTCGAGCTCCTGAGCAACGCCGAGCTCGACCTGATCGGTGTCCTGTGGGGGCTCGGCGCCGCGTTCGGGCTGGCGACGTACTTCGTGCTGTCCGCGGAAACCGAGGACGCTCTCCCGCCGCTCGTCGTCGCCTGGGGTGGCCTGGCAGTGGGCGGCGCGGCACTCGCCGCCGCTGGCGGGGCGGGGGTGCTGCCGCTGGCGGCCCCGCGCACCGACGTCACGCTGCTCGAGACGCACGTAAGCTGGCTCGTCCCGGTGCTCGGGCTCGCGCTGGTTGCCGCGGTCATCGCCTACGTCACCGGCATCACCGGCGCGCGGCTGCTCGGGGCGAAGGTCGCGTCGTTCGTCGGACTGACCGAGGTCCTGTTCGCTGTCGTCTTCGCCTGGGTGCTGTTGGGCCAGTCCCTCGGCACCATGCAGCTGACCGGCGGTGCGCTGGTGCTCGTCGGCATCGCGCTGGTGCGCCTCGACGAGGTCCGCTCACCGGCGGCT
>DASTVO010000164.1:0-4393 GCA_035759075.1 Actinomycetes bacterium | reverse complement strand
GCGGCATGCTCGTGGCCGGGCTGTTCCTCCAGGAGTTCGTGCCCGACGGCCTGCGCTGGGCACACCTCGACATCGCCGGACCGTCCTGGAACGAGTCCGGCCCGCACGGCTACACCGGCAAGGGCGGTACCGGCCACGCCGTGCGGACACTGGTCCGGCTGGCCGAGGACGTGGCGGCCGGCGCCGTCTGACCTGGGCGAATGCCTAGCCGAAGGTAATGATTCGGTCACGCGGCGTAACGGCTGCTGGCGGTGCCGCGATGGACGGGTAGCCGGGCAGACACCTGCCCGGGTCATCTCGTCGGAAAGGGCACCACAGTGCGCGCCAGCCTCGTCGACCGCCTCATGCGCAGCCTGCGCACCACCACGGCCCTGGTCGCCGCCCTCGTGATCGGCGCCAGCGGAGCCGTCGCGACCGTGGCCACCGTCGCCGACTCCTCGACACCGGCGTCACCGCCGGCCGCCACCGAGACCGTGACCTCCCCGGCCGAGGGCTCCGAGCCGGTCGAGACGGAGTCTGTCGAGACGGAGTCTGTCGAGACGGAGTCAGCGGACACCGAGTCGGACGAGACCGAGCCGGTGGACACCGAGTCGGTCGAGACCGAGTCGGTCGAGACGGACCCGACGGCCGACCCAGCGCCGGTCGTGCCCGCCGAGTTCCAGCAGGCCTGTGACGAAGCCGGCAACCACGGCGCGTACGTCTCGCACGTCGCCCACGCGACGCAGGGCCGGCCGGACCACGGCGCGCTGGTCTCCGCCGCCGCACAGAGCGACTGCGGCAAGAAGGCAACCGACGAGGAGGAGCCCACCGAGCTGGAGTCGGACGCCACGGAGACCGAGGCGTCCGCTGAGCAGAAGGCCGCCAAGCAGGCGGCGAAGGCGGAGCGCAAGGCCGCGCAGCAGGCGGCGAAGGCCGAGCGCAAGGCCGCGCAGCAGGCCGCGAAGGCCGAGCGCACGGCCGCGCAGCAGACCGCCAAGACCGAGCGCAAGTCCGCCAAGACCGAGCGCAAGGCCGCGAAGAACCCGCGCGCGAAGGGCCACGCGAAGCGGGGCTGACCGAGCCCCAGGCCTGGTCAGCTCAGGAGGCCGCCCCGCCACTTTCCGGCCGGGCGGCCTTCTTGGCGTTCCAGTCGCGCATGCGCTGGGGGTAGCCGACCACGGCGGCGTCGTACGAGGGGATCCCTAGCTTGTTCGCCAGCTCGTGCGCTGCGCGGGCGTCGCGGACCCGTCGCCGGGTCCACTCCCCGGTGCTGGCGACGAAGACGACCGTCGTCGTGGAGACCGCGGTGGGTGGCTCGATGAACGCCTCCACCCCGGTGTGCCGGCCGGCGAACGCCGTCAGGTGCTCGACGTCGGCGCCGTCGGACCGGCGCACGGTGCCGGGGCGCGCGCGGCGGCGGAACAGCGGCACCGACGACTCCTCTCCGCGGGGGCCCGGCGGAGCCGGGGTCCGTTTGCCAGGGCAACGCTAGGGCACGGGTCTGGGGTTCCGTCCCCGCTTGCCCACGGATGCGCCCTCGATGACAGGATGAGGGCGCAACCTCGAGCCCAGGTCCCCTGTGACCGCGAAGACCGCAAGGAGTGCGCCGTGGCGGACAGCGCCGGCACTGCATCCGACACCACCTTCGACGTCGTCATCCTGGGAGGTGGCAGCGGCGGGTACGCCTGCGCCCTGCGCGCGGCGCAGCTCGGCCTGAACGTCGCGCTCGTCGAGAAGGGCGAGCTCGGGGGCACCTGCCTGCACCGCGGATGCATCCCGACCAAGGCGCTGCTGCATGCGGCCGAGGTCGCCGACTCCTCGCGGGAGAGCGAGCAGTTCGGGGTGCGCGCCACGTTCGAGGGCATCGACATGCCAGCCGTCAACGACTACAAGGACGGCGTCGTCGCACGGCTGTACAAGGGCCTGCAGGGCCTGGTGAAGAGCCGCAAGGTCACCTACGTCGAGGGCATGGGCCGGCTCGTCGGCCCGACCACGGTGGAGGTCGACGGGCAGAGGTACGAGGGTCGCCACATCGTGCTCGCCACCGGCTCCGAGCCCAAGACTTTGCCGGGTCTCGAGCTCGACGGCCGACTGGTGGTCAGCAGCGACCACGCGCTGAAGCTGGACCGCGTCCCCTCGTCGGTCGTGGTCCTCGGCGGGGGTGTGATCGGCTGCGAGTTCGCCAGCGTGTGGAAGTCGTTCGGCGCCGAGGTGACCATCGTCGAGGCACTGCCGCACCTGGTGCCGCTGGAGGACGAGGCCGCGTCCAAGATGCTCGAGCGCGCGTTCCGCAAGCGGAAGATCGGCTTCGAGCTGGGCGCCCGCTTCTCCGGCGTGGAGCGCGGCGAGAACGGCGTGAAGGTCTCGCTGGAGAACGGCAAGACCATCGAGGCCGAGATGCTGCTCGTGGCGGTCGGCCGGGGTCCGGTCTCCCAGGAGCTGGGCTACGAGCAGGTCGGCGTCGAGATGGAGCGCGGCTTCGTCAAGGTCGACGCCCACTGCCAGACCAACGTCCCGACGATCTCCGCGGTCGGCGACCTGATCCCGACCCTGCAGCTCGCCCACGTCGGGTTCGGCGAGGGCATCATGGTCGCCGAGCGGCTGGCCGGGCTCGACCCCGCACCGATCGACTACGACGGTGTGCCCCGGGTGACCTACTCCGACCCGGAGGTGGCCTCGGTCGGTATCACCGAGGCCCGGGCCAAGGAGCAGTACGGCGACGACGGCATCGAGACCATCACCTACGACCTGGCCGGCAACGGCAAGAGCCAGATCCTCAAGACCGCCGGCTTCGTCAAGCTGGTCCGCCAGAAGGACGGTCCCGTGGTCGGGATCCACATGGTCGGCAGCCGTGTCGGCGAGCTGGTGGCGGAGGCCCAGCTCATCTACGGCTGGGAGGCCTACCCGGACGACGTCGCGTCCCTCGTCCACGCCCACCCGACCCAGACCGAGGCCGTCGGCGAGGCGCACCTCGCCCTGGCCGGAAAGCCGCTGCACGCGCACGGCTGACCCACCCGACCTGTCGATCCCGTCGCACGTGTCGCACCGGCGCTGACCAGAAGGAGACCGCGAGCTCATGTCGCAATCGGTAACGATGCCGGCCCTCGGCGAGAGCGTGTCCGAAGGCACGGTCACCCGCTGGCTGAAGCAGGAGGGCGACCAGGTCAACGCCGACGAGCCGCTGCTCGAGGTCTCCACCGACAAGGTGGACACCGAGATCCCGTCGCCGGTCTCCGGGGTCCTGCAGAAGATCCTGGTGGGCGAGGACGAGACGGTCGCCGTCGGCGCCGAGCTCGCGGTCATCGGCGACGGCTCGGGCCAGCCTGACTCCCAGCCCGGCGCCGACCAGCAGGACACCCAACAGCAGCCAGAGCAGCAGCCGCAGGAGCAGCAGCCGGCCGGCGGGCAGCAGGGCGCCATGGCTCCGGCCGCACCCGCCGACGTGGACCAGCCCGGTGAGCAGCCGCAGGAGGCGCCTGCACCGGCCCAGCAGGAGACCCAGCAGCAGGGCTCCGCCGAGCAGCAGGGCTCCGCCGAGCAGCAGGGCTCCGCCGGGTCCGGCGGCGGCACCACGGTGACCATGCCGGCTCTGGGCGAGAGCGTGTCCGAGGGGACGGTCACCCGCTGGCTGAAGCAGGAAGGCGACCAGGTCGAGACCGACGAGCCGCTGCTCGAGGTCTCCACCGACAAGGTGGACACCGAGATCCCGTCGCCGGCCTCCGGCACCGTGACGAAGATCCTGGTCGCCGAGGACGAGACGGTCGCCGTCGGCGCCGAGCTGGCCGTCATCGGCGACGGGTCCGGCCAGCAGGCCGCGCCCCAGCAAGCTGCGCCCCAGCAGGCCGCGCCGCAGCAGGCCGAGCCCCAGCAGCAGGCTGCGCCGGAGCCGGAGAAGCAGCCGGAGCAGCGGCCGTCCTCGCTGATCTCCGCTCCGCAGGCGCCCGCGCCGCAGCAGCAGGCGCCCGCGCCGCAGCAGGCGCCCGCGCCGCAGCAGCAGGCGCCCGCGCCGCAGCAGGCGACCGCGCCGCAGCAGGCGCCCTCCGGCGACGGTGCGACCTACGTCACCCCGCTGGTCCGCAAGCTGGCCGCCGAGCACGGCGTCGACCTGGGCAGTCTCACCGGCACCGGCGTCGGCGGCCGGATCCGCAAGCAGGACGTCCTGGAGGCGGCCAAGTCCAAGAGCGCCGCACCGGCCGGGGCCCAGGCGCCGGCAGCGTCGGCAGCGGCAGCCGACCGGCAGCCCAGCGCCCCGTCACCGCTGCGCGGGACGACGGAGAAGATGTCGCGGCTGCGGAAGGTGATCGCGGCGCGCATGGTCGAGTCGCTGCAGGTCTCGGCCCAGCTGACCACCGTGGTCGAGGTGGACCTGACCAAGATCGCCCGGCTGCGCCAGCGGGCCAAGGCCGACTTCGAG
>DASTVO010000163.1:0-15717 GCA_035759075.1 Actinomycetes bacterium | reverse complement strand
CGGAAGCCGCTCCATCACCGAGGCGAGCTCGGCCAGGGTGCCCCCGGTGGACGCGACCCGCGAGAGCAGGTGCAGCGCCGTCAGCGTGCCGTCGCCGGTCGTGGCGTGCTCGAGCATGATCACGTGCCCGGACTGCTCACCACCGAGCGAGTAGCCGCCCTGCTTCATCGCCTCCAGCACGTAGCGGTCCCCGACGCCGGTCTCGACGACGTTGACCTTCTCGCGCTCCATCGCCAGCCGGAAGCCGAGGTTCGACATGACCGTCACCACGGCGGTGTCGTGGTTCAGGTGCCCGCTCTCGCGCATCGCCAGCGCGAGGATCGCCATGATCTGGTCGCCGTCGACGACCTCGCCGGTGTGGTCCACCGCGAGGCACCGGTCGGCGTCGCCGTCGAGGGCGATGCCGGCGTCCGCGTAGTGCTCGACCACCGCGGCCCGCAGCTTGTCCAGATGGGTGGAGCCGTAGCCATCGTTGATGTTCAGGCCGTCCGGGGAGTCGCCGATCGTCACGACCTCGGCGCCGGCGTCGCGCAGGACCTGCGGAGCGAGCCGGGATGCGGCCCCGTGCGCGGTGTCCAGCACGACCTTCACACCGGCCAGCGGGTGCGGCACCGTGCGGAGCAGGTGACCCGCGTACCGCTGCGCCAGGGACGGGTCGAGCCGGATGCGGCCCACGGCCGCACCCAGCGGACGCTGCCAGTCCTCGCGCAGCCGCTTCTCGATCGCGTCCTCGAGCTCGTCGGCGAGCTTGTGCCCGCCCCGGGCCAGGAACTTCAGCCCGTTGTCCGGCATCGGGTTGTGGCTCGCCGAGATCACTGCGCCCAGGTCGGCGCCGGACTCAGCGGTCAGGTAGGCGACCGCCGGCGTCGGTACGACACCGACGTCGACGACGTCGACCCCGGCGCTGGCGAGGCCGGCGACGACCGCGGCGGAGATGAACTCACCCGAGGCACGTGGGTCGCGCCCGACGATCGCCACCGGCCGGTGCCCCTCGAACGCCCCCACGTCGCCAAGCACGTGCGCGGCGGCGACCGACAGGTCCAGCGCCAGCTCCGCCGTGAGGTCCTTGTTGGCGACGCCACGGACCCCGTCGGTGCCGAAGATGCTCCCCATCGAACCCCGGTCCTTCCCTCGTACCAGCCGGTGCGTGCAGCACGGCCTGAGAACAGCGCGTGCCCCGGCGCACGCAGGCGACCGGGGCACGACGCGGTGTGGCCGCAGACGCGGCCGGCCGTCAGCGCTTGCTGTACTGCGGCGCCTTGCGGGCCTTCTTCAGTCCGTACTTCTTGCGCTCCTTGGCCCGCGGGTCACGGGTCAGGAAGCCGGCACGCTTGAGCAGGGGACGGTTGCCCTCCTCGTCGATGCCGTTGAGCGCCCGGGCGATGGCGAGGCGCAGAGCACCGGCCTGGCCGGACGTGCCGCCGCCGTGGATGCGCGCGATCACGTCGAAGCGGTCCTCGGCGCCGAGGGTCACGAACGGCTCGTTCACGAGCTGCTGGTGGACCTTGTTCGGGAAGTAGGTCTCGAGCGGCTTGCCGTTGACCGTCCACTGGCCCGAGCCGGGGACGAGGCGCACGCGGGCGATCGCCTGCTTGCGACGGCCGGTGGCGGCGCCCGGCGCGGTGACGATCTCACGCGGGGTGACCGACGTGAACGACTCGGACGACTCCGAGGTGAAGCTCTCGGGCGCGTCGGTCTCGACGTCGGCGACCTCGTCGTCGGCGGGCTTGGTGGTGGTCTCGGCCACGGTGTCTCTCGGTCTCTCTCGTCTGGGTTGCCGTCAGCAGCCGGGGGCTACTGCGCGACCTGGGTGATCTCGAACGGCTCGGGCGACTGGGCCTGGTGGGGGTGCTCAGGGCCCGCGTACACCTTCAGCTTCTTGAGCATGTTCCGGCCGAGGCTGGTGTGGGGCAGCATGCCCTTGATCGCCTTCTCGACGGCCTTCTCTGGGTGCCGCTCGAGCAGCTCGGAGTACGGGGTGGCGCGCAGGCCGCCCGGGTAGCCGGAGTGGCGGTAGGCCATCTTCGCCTCCCGCTTGTTGCCGGTCAGCGCGACCTTGTCGGCGTTGATCACGATGACGAAGTCGCCCGTGTCGACGTGCGGCGCGTAGATCGGCTTGTGCTTGCCGCGCAGGAGGGTGGCCGCCTGGGTGGCGAGCCGGCCGAGGACGACGTCGGTGGCGTCGATGACGTGCCACTGACGCTGGACGTCGCCGGGCTTGGGGCTGTACGTGCGCACGGTGAGGCCTTCTCGTGATCGGGTCTGGACGACAGTGCCAGCAGGACGCACGGGCTGAGGGCCTCTGCGCGGGCGGGCACAACGACCTCGCAGACTACCGTTCGTCCGGGCGAGGGGTCAAAGCGAGCGGACCGGCGCCGGAGAGGGCTGGAGTGGACCTCCGGACCACCTCTCGGTTAGGTTAGGCAAGCCTAAGCGCATCCGTCGAATCGAGGCCCGCCCGTGTACGCCTGCATCTGCCTGGCCGTGACCGAGACCGAGGTCTCGGACGCGATCGAGGCCGGCGCGAGCTCCGAGGACGAGGTCGGCGAGGCCTGCGGAGCGGGCACCGGCTGCGGGTCGTGCCTGGACCGGATCTGCGACATGATCGGGGCGCGCTATCCCCTGCACGGCCGCGCCCCCCTGCGCGCGGCGGGCTGACACCGGACGGAGCTGGCGATGCGTGGTGACAAGAAGGTCCTCGAGTACCTCAACGAGCAGCTCACCGCCGAGCTCACCGCGATCAACCAGTACTTCCTGCACGCCAAGATGCAGGAGAACCTGGGGTACGCGAAGCTCGCGGCCTACACCCGGCACGAGTCCATCGACGAGATGCGGCACGCCGAGGTGCTCACCGACCGCATCCTCTTCCTCGAGGGGCTGCCGAACTACCAGCGCCTGTTCACCCTGACCATCGGCCAGAACGTCAAGGAGATGTTCGAGGCCGACATGGCGATCGAGCTCGCGGCGGTGAAGCGGCTGCGCGACGGCGCCGCATACATGCGCAAGGTCGGGGACCTGACCTCGGCCCGGCTGTTCGAGGAGATCCTCGGCGACGAGGAGCACCACCTCGACTACCTCGAGACCCAGCTCGCCCTGCTCGAGAAGCTCGGCGAGCAGCTCTACCTCGCGCAGCTGGTCGAGCAGCCCTCGAACTGAGGCGGGCGGCCCTGCAACGCCACCCGCCTCCGTGCGGCTAGTTGACCGCGTGCGAGGGCACCTTCGACTCCTGGTCCCAGACGAAGGTGACTGACGCTCCCCCGGTCGGAACGGTCAGCGGGATGTTCCCTCCGCCGGCCGCCCCGCCGGCGCCGTAGTTCTCGTTCCAGGAGTTGTCGATGGCGACCTTCCACTCGTAGCTGCCGGCCGGCACGGTGAAGGTCCTCTTCCACAGCCCGTCGGTGGTGTCGAAGGCCAGGTGCGTCGCGGCGCAGTCCGGCTGCCAGTCACCGGGGCAGCCGAGCTCGCTCTGCACGCTGCCGGCCACCGTGACCGAGCCCACGGTCGGCCGCGGCGGCGCGACCGTGACGGTGACCGGGGAGCTCGTGACGCTCCCCTGGGCCGTCCGCAGGATCGCCCGGTAGCGGATCTGGGTGCCCAGCGGCTGGCCCGAGACGTCGTCGAACGCCGTGTACGCGGGCGAGGAGCTGTCCCGGCCGATCGCGGTCCAGGCGCCGCCGGACACGCTGCGCTGGAAGGTCACGACGTGCGTCGACTTCTCCGGGTCCACCTCGGCCGACACCGTGACGTCCGCGAGGCGGGTGACCTCGCCACCGTCCTTGGGCGCGGTCACCGTGACGGTGGGCATCGGCACCCTCGTCCGCCGCGTCGTGCTCATCGACGTGTGCCCGGCGTTGTCCAGCACCACGGCGCGGTAGCGCACGGGGGTCTTCGGCGTCTTCGCGCTGAGGTCGTGGAAGACCTGGTAGGGCGCCGAGTCGTCGGTGCCGATCGGCGTCCACCTCGCGCTCCCGACCTTGGCCCAGAAGGTGACCTCCTGGAAGGACCTGCTGGCGACGTCGGCCGCGACGTGCATGCGGCCGCGTGACTCCGCCGTCGGGGCCGGCCGGAAGAGTGTGATCGCCGGCGCCCGCTTGGAGGCGGGGATCGGGGTGTCCGCCCGGTAGACGACCGCGGACAGCGGGGGGACGGTCAGGGCGAGCCGCCGGTCCGGGCCGGCGCGCAGCTGGTCCGCGGAGTCGCCGTAGACCTTGGTGAAGACGCCGCGCTTCATGTACGTCGGCACCGACACGCTTCGCTCGGTCTCGCTGTTGTTCAGCGCGACCACGAACTCCCGCTGCTCCTTCCGGTCGGTCCGGGAGAACGCGTAGACACCGGCCTCGGCGTCGGCGTAGCGGTGCTGCTGGGCGCCGTTGCGCAGCGCCGGGTACCTCTTGGTGACCGCGGCCAGGGACCGGATCGCCTGGTAGAGCGGGTGCTCCGGGACGAAGTTGTCCGTCGCGTGGCTGCGATCGGTCCCGAGCAGGTCGTCGTCGAGGTACTCGGGCACCAGGCTCGCGAACATCGACTGACGGGCGACCTGGTCGCCGCCGGTGCCGGTGAAGCCCTGCTCGTCGCCGTAGTAGACGACCGGGTTGCCCCGGGAGAAGTACATGAGCTCGTGCGCCAGCCGGTCCCGCGCGACCAGCTCCGCGTCCGCCGCACCGGCGTTGTCCGCGGTGACGAAGTGGCCGATGCGGCCCATGTCGTGGTTCCCGAGGAAGGTGGGCAGCTGGTACGCGTTCGAGTCGCGGTCGGTGTACCAGTCGTCTCCGGCGAAGAACGTCGCCAGGTCGCGCGCCGACTTCCCGCGGGAGGCGAAGCTGCGGGCCGCCTCCTGGAACGGGAAGTCGAGCACCGCCTGGATGCGGTCGGTCGTCGTGAAGTGCGAGGTGAAGCTCTTGGTGGTGTCGAAGACCTCGCCGAACATGAAGAACTCGCGCTTGCCCTGCTGCCGGGCGTAGCGCAGCACCTCCGGCCCGAACTTCTGCCAGAACGCGTCGTCGACGTGCTTCATCGTGTCGATCCGGAAGCCGTCGACGCCGAAGTCGCGGATCCAGGTCTTGTAGATGTCGATCATCCCGCGCACGACCCGGGGGTGCTCGGTGAACAGGTCGTCCAGGCCGAAGAAGTCACCGTAGTAGGAGTCCTCGCCGGCGAAGGTCGTGTTTCCACGGTTGTGGTAGAGCCGCACATCGTTGAGCCAGTCCGGCTTCTTCAGCGTCGTCTCCGACGCCTCCAGCTCCGGCGTGTACGGGAAGGAGGTGGTGGCCGACAGCTCCGGGAACCGGTTGGTGCCGGCGTAGTCGCGGTCGTCGAACACCGTCCCGGACGCGGTGCGGTACGGCTTCCGGTCCTTGCTGACGTACGCCGTACGCGCGCCCTCGGCGTAGCCGATCACGTCGGCGGTGTGGTTCGTGATGATGTCGAAGTAGACCTTCATGCCACGCCGGTGCGCCTTGTCGACGAGCTCCTTGAGCTCGGCGTTCGTCCCCAGGTGCGGGTCGATCTGCGTGAAGTCGGTGATCCAGTAGCCGTGGTAGCCCGCGGACGGGCCGTCCTCGGTCTGGACCGCCTTGTTCTTGAAGCTCGGGGTCAGCCAGATCGACGTGGTGCCCAGGCCCTGGATGTAGTCCAGCCGCTTCGTCAGGCCGGCGAGGTCGCCGCCGTTGTAGAAGCCCTTGGCCGCGGGGTCGAAGCCGTGGTCGAGGCGGCCCCCGGGGATCCCGCCGGTGTCGTTGTCCGTCCGTCCGTTCTCGAACCGGTCGGCCATCACGAAGTAGAAGTTCTCGTCCGTCACCGCCGAGCGCAGCGAATGCTTCGCCGCGAAGGTCCCCCGCTCCCGGTGGCCAGGCGAGGCCTCGGCCGGGCCGACCAGCCCCAGGACAACCCCCACGGCGGCAACGAGGGCGATGGCGACGCGGGCGAGGGGGGCACGGTGCATGGCGGGCTCCTGCGAGGGCGTGGGACGAACCGGACCGAAACGTACCCGGAAGTGATCTCGCCCGGAAGACCGGGATCTGTCGGGCGGTCAGCGCGCGCGCTGCACCCGGCCCTCGTCCCAGACCGGGGCGTCGGACTCGTAGACCGCCCCGTCCGCCCCGAACACCAGGAACCGGTCGAAGCCGCGGGCGAACCACCGGTCGTGGGTCACCGCGATGACCGTGCCGTCAAACGCGGCCAGGCCGTCCTCGAGGGCCTCGGCCGAGACCAGGTCGAGGTTGTCGGTCGGCTCGTCGAGCAGCAGCAGGGTCGCCCCGGAGAGCTCCAGCAGCAGGATCTGCAGCCGGGCCTGCTGCCCGCCCGACAGCGACTCGAAGCGCTGCTCAGCGGCCCGTGCCAGCTCGTAGCGGTCCAGCGCCCGCGACGCCTCCTCCCGTCCCATCCCGGCCCGGTGCGCGTCGCCGCGCCAGAGGATGTCCAGCAGGGTGCGCCCGATCAGCTCGGGGTGGTCATGGGTCTGGGCGAACCACCCCGGCCGGACCCGGGCACCCAGCCGCGCCCGGCCCGCATGCGGGACCGGAGCGATCCGGGCGTCGTCGACCGGCCGGTGCTCGACGTCCGGATCGGTGCCGCCGAGGGCCAGCAGGCGCAGGAAGTGCGACTTGCCGGAGCCGTTCGAGCCGAGCACCGCAACCCGGTCGCCGTACCAGACCTCGAGGTCGAACGGCTTCATCAGCCCGGTGAGCTCGAGCTGCTCGCACACCACCGACCGCTTGCCCGTGCGTGCGCCGCGCAGCCGCATCGTGACGTCCTGGGCCAGCGGGATCGCCTGCGGCGGCCCAGCCTCCTCGAACATCCGCAGCCGCGTCTTCGCCGCCTGGTAGCGCGAGGCCAGGCCGTCGTTGTAGGCGGCCTTCTGCTTGTACATGAGCACCAGTGCCTTGATCTTGGCGTGCTCCTCGTCCCAGCGACGGCGCAGCTCCTCGAGCCGGGCGAAGCGCTCACGCCGGGCGTCGTGGTACGTCGCGAACCCGCCGCCGTGCGTCCACGCGGTGTTCCCACCCGCGCCCAGCTCGACGGTCACGACCCGCGTGGCCGAGCGCGCGAGAAGCTCGCGGTCGTGGGAGACGAACAGCACGGTCTTCGGCGACTCGCGCAGCGCCTGCTCGAGCCACTGCTTGCCCGGCACGTCGAGGTAGTTGTCGGGCTCGTCGAGCATGAGGACCTCGTCCGGGCCGCGCAGCAGCGCCTCGAGCACCACCCTCTTCTGCTCCCCGCCGGAGAGCGTGCGCACCTCGCGCCACTGGGCCCGCTCGAAGGGGACCCCCAGCGCGGCGACCGTGCAGGTGTCCCAGAGCACCTCGGCGTCGTAGCCGCCGGCGTCCGCCCAGTCGGCCAGGGCCTGGGCGTAGCGCATCTGGGTGTTCTCGTCGTCGCTCTCCATCATCTCCAGCTCGGCCCGCTCCAGCGCCGCGCCGGCCGTGCGCACCGCCGGCGGCGCCACCGCCAGCAGCAGGTCGCGCACCGACGAGTCGTCGCGGACGGACCCCACGAACTGACGCATCACGCCGAGCCCGCCGGACCGGCCGATCGATCCCTCGTGCGGGTCGATGTCGCCGGCGACCAGCTTCAGGAGGGTCGTCTTCCCCGCACCGTTGGCGCCGACCAGCGCGACCTTCGCGCCGTCCGCCACCCGGAAGGAGACGTCGGAGAGCAGGCACCGTCCATCCGGGAGGTAGTAGCTGATGCCGTTGACGTCGACGTGGCCCACGTGTCACGAGTGTGCGGCACGCCCGCCGGGCGCGCGAGCCAGTTACAGTCCCCCGCCGTGGAGATCGTGTCGCTGGGCTACCGGACCGACATCGCCCTGCTGGAGCGCGGCGGCAGCAGCGTGGAGCACCACGGCGACCACGTCGTGGTCCGCAGCCCGAACAACCCCACCTTCTGGTGGGGCAACTTCCTGCTCGTGGCCGACGACGCAGCCGCCCGCGACGCCGACCGCTGCCTCGAGCGGTTCGCCGACGCGTTCCCGGCCGCCCGGCACGTGGCGATCGGGTTCGACGGGACGCGCGGGCAGGCGAGCGACCTCGCCGCGTACGTCGACGCCGGGCTCACGGTCGAGGAGTCGGCCGTCATGACCGCCCGCTCGGTGCACCCGCCACCACGGCCGAACACCGACGCGACCTACCGGCAGCTCACCTCCGACGACGACTGGGCGCAGAGCGTCGAGCTGCGGGTGGCCTGCAACGAGGACGGGCTCGAGCCGGTGCGCTACCGCGAGTTCGCGGTCGACCGGACCGCGACCAGCCGCGAGCTCTCAGACGCCGGGCACGGCGGGTGGTTCGGCGCCTTCCTCGACGATCGGCTGGTCAGCCAGATGGGGCTCGTCGCCGCGAGCCCCGGGCTGGCGCGCTTCCAGTCGGTGGAGACCCACCCGGACGTCCGCGGCCGAGGCCTGGCCGGGACCCTGGTCCACCACGTGAGCCGGTACGGGTTCGGCGAGCTGGGGGCGCAGACGCTCGTGATGGTCGCCGACCCCGCGTACCTCGCGATCCGCGTCTACCGCTCGGTCGGGTTCGCCGTCTCCGAGACACAGCTGGGCGTGCAGCGCCGACCGCCCGAAGACACCCCTGGCCGGCCCCGATGAGCACCGCCGACCCCGCAGGACTGCAGCTCACGTTCTGCGCCGACCCGGGCGAGTTCCTCGCCGTCGCGGGCGACCATCTCGCGGCGGCGCCGGTCGTCAGCACGGTCGTGACAACGATCACGGAGCGCTTCCGGTCCCGTCTGGCGGACGGCGTTGCGCTACCCGACCGCACCTGGTGGCTGGTCGTGCGCGACGGCACCGGCGGCGTGGTCGGTGCCGGGATGCGGACCGCGACCTTCCCCCCGTATCCGCCGTTCCTGCTCCCGATGCCGGAGTCGGCCGCGGTGGCGCTCGCCCGGGCGCTGCACCAGCGCGGCGAGGAGGTGCTCGGCCTGAACGGTGCCCTGCCGGCCGCGCGGCGCTGCGCCGAGGAGCTGGCGCGGCTCACCGGTGGGCGCGTGGAGGTGGCGCAGCACACCCGGCTGCACGAGCTCGGCGAGCTGACGCCGCCGGCACCGGTGCCGGGGCGGCTGGTACCCGCCACCGACGACGACCTGGACCTCGTGGCCGCCTGGTTCGCCGCGTTCATGGCCGACGCGGACGAGCAGGCGGGCCGGGTGCGCGGCTCCAGCGCGCACGAGGTGCTCGACCGCGACGAGCTGCGACGCCGGGTCCGGGCCGGCCGGCTGTGGTTCTGGCTGGACGGGCACGGGCGGCGGGTCCACCTGACCGGCGCCAACCCGCCGGCGTACGGCGTGGCCCGCCTCGGCCCGGTCTACACCCCGCCGTCCGAGCGGGGCCGCGGCTGGGCCAGCAACGCGGTGGCCGAGGTGTCGCGCCGGATCCAGGCGGACGGCGTGCGGGTCTGCCTGTTCACCGACCAGGCCAACCCGACGTCGAACAAGATCTACGCCGCCCTCGGGTACCGGCCGGTGGTCGACATGGCGAACCTCGTCCTCGTGCGGTGACGTGACGGCGACGCCTCAGCCGAGCTGGCGCGGCAGGTCCGGGTCGGTGAGGTCGATCACCACGTCGGCGCGGGACCACGGGTCCGACCGCTCCTCGTAGAGCGACCACGCGCCCAGGTAGCGGCGCAGGTAGAGCTCGCGGACCTGCTCAGGGGTGCCGAGGTCGCTGTCCCGGACCAGTGCCCGCGCGACCACCGACGCGGGGTCGGCGACGAGCAGGACGCTGAGGTCCCACCCGTCGAGCTCGTCCCGGAGCAGGAACTCCCCCTCGACGATCACCACCGCGCCGGGCGGCAGCTCGAGCGGCTCGGGCGCCACCGCGGTGTCGGCGGCCAGGTCGAAGCTCGCCGGCACGACCGGCTCGCCGACGGCGACCGGATCCAGCACGAGCCGCCGCAGCGCCTGCGGGTCGTAGGAGTCGCGCAGGTAGCCCTCGGCCGACAGCCGTTCGAGACGGTGCCGGACCTCGCGGGGGTGATGGAAGTCGTCGTACGAGATCGGCAGCACCGGCCGGCCGGCACCGGAGACCACGGCGGCCAGCTCGTGCGCCAGCGTCGTCTTCCCCACGCAGGACATGCCGTCGACAGCCACCGTCACCGCGCGGTCCTCGGGCAGCGCGAGGATCCGTGCCGACAGCGAGACCAGCAGCTCCTCGCGGGTCATCCGGCGGCCTCGGGCTCGGGGGCGGCGTCCCGGCGCCGGCGCGTCGCCACGGCCTGGCGGGCCAGCTGGTCGTCCGGCGGGTAGCGGACCTCCTCCAGCGTCAGCCCGTGCGCAGCGACTACCTGGACGTCCGGCACCCGCTCCCGCCCGGCGAGCACGGACGCCGGCCACTCGACCGGTCGCCGCCCGTCGCCCACCGCGAGCATCGACCCGACCAGCGCCCGCACCATGTTGTGGCAGAAGGCGTCGGCGCGCACCGTCCCGACGACCAGCCCGTCCGGCTCCCTGCTCCACCCCAGCTCGAGCACCGTGCGCACCGTCGTCGCACCCTCGCGCCGCCGGCAGAAGGCGGCGAAGTCGTGCTCGCCGACGAGCCGCTGCGCGGCGGCGTCCATCAGCGACACGTCGACCGGTCGCCGGTGGTGCAGCACCTCGTGCCGGCGCAGCGGGTCGGGTCCGAACGGGTGGTCGCTCAGCCGGTAGGCGTACCGCCGCCACAGCGGCGAGAACCGGGCGTCGAAGCCGTCCGGGGCGTGGTCGAGCGACCGGAGACCGACGTCGGCGGGCAGCAGACCGGCCAGCCGGTGGCCGAGGACAGCGGCCATGCCCGCGTACGCGGTGAGGGGCACGTCTGCGTGCACGACCTGGTCGCGGGCGTGCACTCCGGTGTCGGTGCGCCCCGCGCACGTCGTACTCACCACGTCGAGCCGCAGCACGGTCCGCAGGGCGTCCTCGAGCACCCCCTGGACGGTGCGCCGCCCCGGCTGACGGGCCCAGCCGGAGAAGCCGGTGCCGTCGTAGGCCAGCCGCAGCCGCAGACGGACGAGCCCGCCGCTCCCCGGACGGGGAACGGCGGGCTCGTCGTCACGCGGTGGCGAGTCGGTCAGGACTCGTCCTTCGCCTCTTCGGCCGCGTCCTCGGCCATGTCCGCCAGCGCCTCGGCCTCCCCGGCGGCCTCCTCGGCCTTCGGGTCGTCCGAGCCCTCGGCCGCCTTCGCCGCCTTGTCCGCGGCGGCGCGAGCCTTGGCCGCGGCCTCCTCGGCCCCCTCGACGTCGCCCTCGGCCGCGTCGTCCGCAGCCTCCTCGGCCGCGGCCTCGGCGGCCTCGGCCGCCGCCGTGGCCTTCGCCGCGTCGGTGGCGGCCGCCTTCTTGGCCGTCGACTTCTTGGCCGTCCGCTTCGTCGCCGCCTCGGCCTCGCGGACCGTCTCGGCCTTGGCCGTGAGCGCCTCGACCAGCTCGATGACCGCCATCGGGGCGTTGTCGCCCTTGCGCGGACCGATCTTGGTGATGCGGGTGTAGCCGCCGTGGCGGTTCTCGTAGCGCGGACCGATCTCGGCGAACAGCTCGTGCACGACGCCCTTGTCGCGCACGACCGTCATCACCCGACGGCGGGCGTGGAGGTCACCACGCTTGGCGAAGGTGATGAGCCGCTCGGCCAGCGGGCGCAGGCGCTTGGCCTTGGCCTCCGTCGTGGTGATCCGGCCGTGCTCGAACAGCGCGGTGGCGAGGTTCGCCAGCATGAGCCGCTCGTGCGCGGGACCGCCGCCGAGACGATGTCCCTTGGTGGGGGTGGGCATGGTCGTTCTTCTCCAGTCCTGGGGTCCGTGCGGTACGTCCGGTCAGCCGACCGTCAGTACTGCTCGTCCTCGACGTAGGCCGTGTCGTCGTCGGCGCCGTAGTTGTCCACGGCGGTGCTCGGGTCGAACCCGGGCGGGCTGTCCTTGAGCGCCAGGCCCATCGAGTGCAGCTTGGCCTTGACCTCGTCGATCGACTTCGCACCGAAGTTGCGGATGTCGAGCAGGTCCGCCTCGCTGCGCGCGACGAGCTCGCCCACGGTGTGGATGCCCTCGCGCTTGAGGCAGTTGTAGGAGCGCACGGTCAGCTCGAGGTCCTCGACCGGCAGGGCGAGGTCCGCGGCCAGCGCGGCGTCGGTCGGCGACGGGCCCATATCGATGCCCTCGGCCTCGACGTTGAGCTCGCGGGCCAGGCCGAAGAGCTCGACCAGGGTCTTGCCGGCCGAGGCCATGGCGTCGCGCGGGTGCATCGACCGCTTGGTCTCGACGTCGACGATGAGCTTGTCGAAGTCGGTGCGCTGCTCGACACGGGTGGCCTCGACCTTGTAGGTCACCTTGAGGACCGGGGAGTAGATCGAGTCGACCGGGATGCGGCCGATCTCCTGACCGGCCTGCTTGTTCTGCACCGCGGAGACGTAGCCGCGGCCGCGCTCGACGGTGAGCTCCATCTCGAGCTTGCCCTTGCCGTTGAGCGTGGCGATGTGCAGGTCGGGGTTGTGCACCTCGACACCCGCCGGCGGGGCGATGTCGGCCGCGGTGACCGCGCCCGGGCCCTGCTTGCGCAGGTACATGACGACCGGCTCGTCCACCTCGGAGCTCACGACGAGCCCCTTGATGTTGAGGATGATCTCGGTCAGGTCCTCCTTGACGCCGGGCACGGTGGTGAACTCGTGCAGGACGCCGTCCACGCGGATGCTCGTGACCGAGGCACCGGGGATGGAGGAGAGCAGGGTGCGGCGAAGGCTGTTGCCGAGCGTGTAGCCGAAGCCGGGCTCGAGGGGCTCGATGACGAACCGCGAGCGGTAGTCGTCGACGACCTCTTCGGAGAGGGTGGGGCGCTGTGCGATGAGCACGTCAGATGTCCTTCCCACGGGCGTCCGCCATATGACGCCTCGCGAATGTGCACCCAGGGGCGGCGTCGGTCTGCCGCCCCCGGGGTCAAGCGGTTACTTCGAGTAGAGCTCGACGATGAGCTGCTCCTGGACCGGCGTGTCGATGACCTGCCGGGCCGGGAGGGAGTGCACGAGGATGCGCATGCGGTTCGGGATGACCTCGAGCCACGCCGGCACCGGACGCTCGCCGGCCTCGGCACGCGCCACGATGAACGGGGTCAGCTCGAGCGAGCTCTCCCGCACCTCGACGATGTCGTTGTCCGAGACGCGGAACGACGGGATGTCGACCTTGGCGCCGTTCACCTTGATGTGACCGTGGCGCACCAGCTGGCGGGCCATGTCACGGCTCTTGGCGAAGCCGGCGCGGTAGACGACGTTGTCCAGACGGCTCTCGAGGATGCGCAGCAGGTTCTCACCGGTCTTGCCCTGCTTGCGGTTCGCCTCGTCGTAGTAGCCGCGGAACTGCTTCTCGAGAACACCGTAGATGCGCGCGCACTTCTGCTTCTCGCGCATCTGCAGGAGGTACTCGCTGTCCTTGGAGCGACCGCGACCGTGCTCACCGGGAGGGTAGGGACGGATCTCGATCGGGCACTTCGGGGACTCGCACTTGGCGCCCTTGAGGAACAGCTTCATCTTCTCGCGGCGGCAGCGCTTGCAGTCCGCACCTGTGTACCTGGCCATGTCTTCCTTCTCCTCGTCCTCTTCTGGTCGTCAGACCCGGCGCCGCTTGGGCGGGCGGCAGCCGTTGTGGGGGACGGGGGTGACGTCCTGGATGGTCCCGACCTCGAGGCCGGCCGCCTGCAGCGACCGGATCGCGGTCTCGCGGCCCGAGCCCGGGCCCTTCACGAACACGTCGACCTTGCGCATGCCGTGCTCCTGAGCGCGGCGGGCCGCGTTCTCGGCGGCCATCTGCGCGGCGAACGGCGTGGACTTGCGGGAGCCCTTGAAGCCGACGTGGCCGGCGGAGGCCCACGAGATCACGTTGCCCATGGGGTCGGTGATCGAGACGATCGTGTTGTTGAACGTGCTCTTGATGTGCGCGTGGCCGTGGGCCACGTTCTTCTTCTCCTTGCGGCGCACCTTCTTGGCGCCCGCGCCTTGACGGCTCTTCGGAGGCATAGGCTGGTTTCTCTCCTGGAGTCTGGGTGTCGGCTGAAGGTCAGCGGTGACCCGGGGTGACTGGATGGATCGTCAGGTCCACGGGGACGAAGCCCCCGGGCGCTACTTCTTGCCGACCTTCTTCTTGCCGGCGATCGCCTTGCGCGGGCCCTTGCGGGTGCGCGCGTTGGTGTGCGTGCGCTGGCCGCGGACGGGCAGACCGCGGCGGTGCCGCAGGCCCTCGTAGCAGCCGATCTCGACCTTGCGCCGGATGTCGGACTGCACCTCGCGGCGCAGGTCACCCTCGATCCGGTAGTTGGCCTCGATCCAGTCGCGCAGCTTCACCAGGTCGTCGTCACCGAGGTCGCGCACGCGCGTCTCGGGGCTGACGCCGGTCTGGGCGAGGGTCTCGACAGCGCGGCTGCGGCCGATGCCGAAGATGTAGGTCAGGGCGATCTCCACGCGCTTCTCGCGCGGGAGGTCGACGCCGACGAGGCGTGCCATGTCGGGCGGTTCTCCTTCGTGTCACCAGGTCGTGCGCACCGCTCCCCCACCCCGCCCGGGGTGGATGGCCCCGGCCTGGTCCGGGGGTGACCCGCCGTCCTGTCGGTGACAGGCGCGGGGCGCGGCGCGCTCTCTAGTTGTCGGTCTCGAAGCTGCGGACTAGCCCTGGCGCTGCTTGTGTCGTGCGTTGTCGCAGATCACCATGACCCGGCCGTGACGGCGGATCACCTTGCACTTGTCGCAGATCTTCTTGACGCTCGGCTTGACCTTCATGTGTGTTGTTCAGCCTCGGTCGTCGAAGTGGTCACTTGTAGCGGTAGACGATGCGTCCGCGGGACAGGTCGTACGGGCTGAGCTCCACCACCACGCGGTCCTCGGGGAGGATCCGGATGTAGTGCTGGCGCATCTTCCCGCTGATGTGAGCGAGGACCTTGTGACCGTTCTCGAGCTCCACGCGGAAGAACGCGTTCGGCAGAGCCTCGACCACGGTGCCCTCGATCTCGATGACGCCGTCCTTCTTCGGCATGTCCTCCACTGCTCGCCTGATCAGACTGGACCCCACCCGGCATGACGCACTCCGGGCAGGTCGTACTCATTGTCCGGCTCACTCGTGACGAGGTCGCCGCATGCCGTGCCAGCCGCGGGGCATGCGAGACGTGGCTCGTGAGCCAGCGAGAAAGTCTACGACACGCCGGGTGAAATCGTGAAACCGGGCGTTCGGCCAGGTCAGCGGGCCGTACGCGGGGTCAGCGGCGCCGGAACAGCCAGCCGGCCAGCAGGACCGCTCCCCACGGCCCAGCGACCCAGACCGGCCAGAAGTACTTGACGTCCCACGTGGACAGGCTCACCACGGCCCAGATCATGACGTTGACCAGCACCGCGGCGGCCCACACGCCCCAGGCGCCCCGCCCGTCCGGCAGGGCCGGGTCGTGCCGGCCGGGTCGGCGGTCAGACGGGTCCCGGCGGGCGGGGGTCGCCTCGTCACCGGTCCGGGCGCCCCGGGCCGGCGAGGGCAGGTCCCGCGTAAGGGGTGCCAGGTCGCCGTGCGTGCGCGCCGCGTACGCCTCGTCCACCCGCTCGGAGAACTCATCCGCCGTCAGCCGGCCCTCGGCGTGGGCCTCCCGGAGCCGCTCCACCGTGAGCTCGCGGTCCGCGTCCGAGGCCCGTAGCGCCGGGTCGACCGGGTCCATGCTCACCTGCCCGAGCCTAGTGACTCCGGGTTCGGCGACGTTGCGCACCGACACGCCGGGCGACACGCCGGGGCTCACGTGC
>DASTVO010000162.1:0-3797 GCA_035759075.1 Actinomycetes bacterium | reverse complement strand
AGGCGGTCCGCTTCCGGGAGCAGCACGCGTGTCGCGACGTCCGCGGCGGACGCCAGCGCCACCCTCGCCTGTCCCTCGCGTCGGCGGGCGAAGCGCTGCTGGGACTGGCCCCCAGCGGCGCTGCGGCCCTGAACCAGACGGGACCCGACCTTCGACCGCACCAGTCGCTGCCCCTCGAAGACCCCGGCGGCGTGCCCGCCGAGCCGTACCAGCAGGACACCGACGCGCCGGTCGGTCGTGACGTGAGCGAGCACCCCCGCGTACGGCTCGTCGGGCGAGACCGCGAGCGGCGGGAACGGAACCGCGATCTCGGCCGTCGCCCCGTCCGCCGCGCTCACCGTCACGGAGGTCGTCGACGCGGTCCACGACGTCGTGCCGTGCCGGGCGGCGAACCGCTCAAGCCACCCGGCCAGGCGCGCCGCGTCGACGCTCACCCGACGAGCGTCTCGTCCGGGCGCGGTCGGCACATGGCCATGGTCCCGTTCCACGCGAGGGCACGCGACCTTGGGCAAACCGCTGGCGCGCCGCTGCCGGCAGGAGTACGCACTTGAGGTGAGGGTGCAAGTCGCCTGCAAGTGGATCACCAGCCTCGGGGCTCAGGGTGGGGGCAGCCCGAAGGGAGGCCGCCGTGTTCACCGTCACCTGTCCGCGCTGTCTGGCCGTCGTGGCGCTGCCGGCCCGCCGGCTGCTGGTCCGCGTCGACGAGGAGCAGGCGCCGTCCGGCGAGGGCGTCTTCACCTGCCTGAGCTGCCACGAGACCGTCGTGCTGCCGCTCGACGCGCCGGCGGTGGCGGCCCTGGTGGCCAGCGGCGTCGGCTACCTGTCCTTCACGCCCCCGGCGGTGGAGCACCCCGAGCAGCCCCCCGGCGGGCCGGTCTTCACCTCGGACGACCTGATCGACCTGCACGTCGAGCTCACCGGCGAGGAGTGGATGGACGAGGTCGGGCGGCCTGAGTGCTGACAGGCCTCATGCATCCGGCGTAGAACGGAAGTCGTACGTCTGCACGATTCCTGTCGGTCATCCGTGCGGTGACATAGCAGAGCCGGGGCAGGCTCGCCACGGCGCGGGCTTGGTGTCCTCGGGGGGAGGTGCCATGGGCTGGCGGACTCGAGACGACCGTGGTCTGGTCGCCACCGAGGCGGGCCTCCTGTACGGCGGAGTCGCGCTGATCTTCGTCCCGGTCCTCTTCCTGCTCGGCACCGTCGTGCACGACGTGTTCGACAACGCGGGCAAGAACCTGCCAGGGGGATCCGGGTCAGCCCAGCAACCAGGGCCGGACCCGGGGGACCCGGCCGTCGTGGCCACGGCGAGGCTCGAAAGCGAGGTCCGGTCTGCGCCAGGCTATGCCGGAGCGACGGTGAACTGCACCACGCTTCCGACCGCGGAGCCGCCGACTTCCACTGACTGCAAGGTGGTTACGTCCAGTGGCGAGGAAAAGCAGATAACGGTGACCTGGAACGCGGACGGCACGTACACAGTCCCGCCAGCTTGATGCTCTAGCCGGCGACCGTCGCGGCCCGGGTCCGGGCCACCTCGGCGAGCAGCTCGCGCTCCCGGCGCGGAAAGTCGTCGACCGGGTGGCCGCGCTCGAGCCGGTCCCGCAGGAACGCCAGCTCGGTGGCGGCGTGCTGGAAGTCGCGCAGCGCCCGGGACCGCCGGCCGCCATGCCGCTGCTCCACCCAGCTCAGGGCCTGCCGCCGGCGGGGCAGGGACGCCAGCATCGGCACGTCCTCCGGGGCGAGCCAGCCGGCCTCCACGTACGCGGGGAGGTGCCGCGCCACGGTGGCGCCCTCGCGCCTGCGCGACCAGGTCGCGACCCCGATGGTGAGCGCGAACGCCGGCACCATGATCACGACGTAGCCGGTGAGGAACCCGGACAGGCCCGAGAGCGACGCCCAGTTCCAGGTCGCGTGCAGCAGCACGGCGAGCAGGTAGCCGGCCAGCGGTGCCAGCAGCCGCGTCGCCGGGCGAACTCCGCGGGCGGCCAGGCCCAGACCGATCCCGAACATCGCCGAGAACATCGGGTGCGCGAAGGGGGACAGCACGCCGCGCAGGACGAACGTGATGCCGGCCGCGAAGATGCCGCCGGTCACGCCGAGCTCCTCGCCGCCCTCCAGGAAGGCGCGACCGAAGTACAGGATGTTCTCGGTGAAGGCGAACCCGACGCCGGCCAGCCCGGCCAGGACGATGCCGTCGACGACCCCGTCGAACTCGGCCCGTTTGAACCACAGCACCAGCACCACGGCCGCGCCCTTGGCCGCCTCCTCCACCCAGGGCGCGACGAGCACCGCGGTCGCGGCCATCCCCTCCGACTCGCCGCCGGTCCGGGCGATGGCGATCGCGCTCGCCGTGTTGAGCACCGCGGAGGTCAGGGCCGCGACGGTCGCGCCCCAGAAGAAGGCGAACAGCAGCAGGCCGCGCGGCTCCGGCTCGAACCGGTCCAGCCAGCGGAACGCGCCGAGCACGACCGGCAGCGGCAGCAGCGCGAGGAACAACCCGATCAGGAAGCCCATCACCCCGGTGGTCGAGGTGACGCTGGCCAGGATCAGCAGCCCGGACAGGCCCATCAGCACCGCGAGGAACCCGATGAGCAAGGCGCGGCGCAGCGCGGCCCAGTGGTCGGGCCGGTACCTCGTGGTCACCGCCCGAGCGTAACGAGACGGGTCGCTCGGCCCGCCCGCGCGGCGGCCGTCTCGCCGTGCGGGCAACGGGGTTGGGCCCGGTTCCTGGGGGAACGCGCACAGGAGATGGGGGTCGGCACACGGCAGGGGACGCCGGCCCCCATCCATCTGCCCTAGCGTGCGGCTATGGCGTCTCCTGAGATCGACAGCGAGCAGGTCCACAAGCTCACCGAGGCCGAGCGCGAGAGGTTCGTCGCCGAGCACCCGCGGAGCAAGGCGCTCTACGAGCGGGCCCGGGCGGTGATGCCCGGCGGGGTGCCGATGAGCTGGATGGTGAAGTGGCCGGGTCCGTTCCCCGTCTTCGTGGCGGAGGCCGCCGGGGCACACTTCCGGGACGTCGACGGGCACGACTACGTCGACCTGTGCCTGGGGGACACCGGCGCCATGACCGGGCACTCCCCGCAGCCGACCGTCGACCGCGTACGGGACCGGGTCGGCCGCGGCATCACCGCGATGCTGCCCACGGAGGACTCGGTCGTGGTCGCCGGCGAGCTCGGCCGCCGCTTCGGGCTGCCGCTGTGGCAGTTCACCCTCTCGGCCACCGACGCCAACCGGCACGCGCTGCGCTACGCCCGGCACGTCACCGGACGACGCACCGTCGTCGTGCACGACTACTGCTACCACGGCAGCGTCGACGAGACCTTCGCGACGCTGGACGCCTCAGGTCGCACCGTCGCCCGGCGCGGCAACATCGGCCCGCCCGTCGACCCGGCCGAGACGACGGTCGTGGTGGAGTTCAACGACGTCGACGGGTTGGAGCGGGCCCTGGCGACCGGTGAGGTCGCCGCCGTGCTGTGCGAGCCCGCACTGACCAACGTCGGCATCGTCCTGCCCGAGCCCGGTTACCACGACGCGCTGCGCTCGCTGACCCGCGCGCACGGCACGGTGCTGATCATCGACGAGACCCACACGCTCTCGGCCGGGCCCGGCGGCTACACGGCCGCGCACGGGCTGGAGCCGGACATGCTGACCATGGGCAAGGCGATCGCCGGCGGCATCCCGGCCGGCGCGTTCGGCATGACCCAGGAGCTGGCCGACCGGATCGCGGCCTCGGTCGACCTCGAGGACGTCGACGTCGGCGGCATCGGTGGGACGCTCGCCGGCAACGCCCTGTC
>DASTVO010000161.1:0-8416 GCA_035759075.1 Actinomycetes bacterium | reverse complement strand
GCGTGTCATCGCCTCCGCAACGTCGTCGAGCAGGAACGTGCGGTCGACGTGTGGTGTCACCTGCCCGGCCTCGATGAGGGCAGTGAGGCGTTCCAGGTCACGACCGTTCTCGTTCGCGGCGACCGTCGTGAGGCGTTGGCTGACGAACGGCGAGAGCAGTGGTGCCCTCAGTGTCCGGCCGAAGCCACCGGTGATCCGACCGCCGCCCTGCTCCCCGCCCAGGAGGACGGCGGTCCCGTGCGGAGTGAGCGCGCGGCGCAGTCGGGCCAGGCTCGGGTTGCCGGCTATGTCGAGGATGAGGTCGTAGTGGCGGCGACCGTCGGCGAAGTCCTCGCGGGCGTAGTCGATGACGTGGTCGGCGCCCAGCGACCGGACCAGGTCGGCCTTGCTGGAACTGCTCACGGCGGTGACCTTGGCGCCGAGTGCCTTCGCGATCTGCACCGCGTAGCTGCCAACGCCGCCGGACGCGCCGGTGATGAGCACCTTCTGGCCCCGTTGGAGCCGGCCGACGTCGACGAGACCTCGCTGCGCGATGAGCCCGGAGACGGGCACGACGGCGGCCTGCTCGAAGGAGACGTTGGCCGGCTTGCGAGCAAGCTTGTCCTCGTGCGCGGCGGCGTACTCGGCGTAGGAGCCGCGCGCCACCCCGTACACCTCGTCGCCGACCGAGAACCGGGTCACCGCCGGCCCGACCGCGGCGACGGTGCCGGCGACGTCGCGGCCGGGCACCCGGTTCTTCGGACGGCGCAAGCCGAACCCGAGGACGCGCATCAGGTACGGCTTGCCGGTCATCAGGTGCCAGGTGCCCCGGTCGAGACCGGCCGCGTGGACTCGCAGCAGCACGTCGTGCTCACCTGGTTCTGGCCGGTCGATCACGGCGGGGGTGAGCACGTCGAGGCTGCCGTATCGGTCCTGGACGACGGCGCGCATCGTGGCCGGGCCGTCCGGGTCGGGTCGGGTGGGCTGGTGCCCGCTAGTGGGATGGTCCATCGGGGTCTCACTCTCTGGCGACCAGGTCGGGGTCGCGGTAGCGGTGGATGGTGGCTGGATGCGTTGATCGCTAGAAGGGGAGGACGCGCCCGGACGGGGTCCGGAGGTCGATGGAGACGGTCTGCTGCCGGCGGGTCTGGCGGCGGATCTGCACCAGGGTCATCACCGAGTCTCCTTCCGGGCTTCCGGCCGCTTTGCTAGGTGCTGCGGCCGTCACGAATGACGTTAGGTGGCGGCTGCCGTGCTCACACCGGCGAAATGACCAGGGTTGACGCCGAGGACGGCGAATCGCGGCGTCAGGGACCCTGCAGCGGTTGCCCTGTCCGCACCGAGACGACGACGTCGTGGACCGCTCGGGTGACCGCAGCGGCGTGCACCGGGTCTCCCACGAAATCGGCGTGCTTCGCCCCGGTCTCGATGCGATGAAGGCTGTTGGTGGACAGGGTGACCGTCGCATTCTGCGCGTCCATCCATCCCTTGGCGTTTCCGAGCTCGGCGGTCAGCACGATCAGGGGTTTCGCATCGAAGGTGCGCAGCATGCTGGCCTCGGCCTCGGACCGGTTCGCGACTGCGAACTCGTCGACGAAGCCGGCCATCTCCTTCGCAGTAGCGGCAGTCGCCCGCGCATCGTCGCGGTACTTGGGCGGTAGCTCCGAGAAGTCAGTGGCGGCGATCAGGCGCCCGACTCCCAGCCGAGAGGTCGCTGCGGCCAACGCGGACAGGTGCTTCACGACGCTGTAAGAACCAGCCCTCTGCGGAGACACAGTCGCGTTCTTGGCGCCGGTGGAGTCGATGAGGACGAGGCCGGCGACCTCGTCCGGGTACATCGCTGCGTACGTCCTCACGTACAGACCACCGAAGGAATGCCCGGCCAGCACGTACGGACCGGGAACCTGCGCGCGAGTCAGCAGTCTGTGCAGGTCGGTCGCGATCTGCACGCCATCGGGCGGACTTGCCGCAGGATCGCTCCAGCCGCGCCCCGCCCGGTCGTACACGCACACTCTGCTGTCGCGGGCGACAGCGGGTGCGATCAACCCCATCGAGGCCGCGGAGCCGCCGCCACCGGGCTCGAGGATCACGGTCGGACCGCGTGAGCCCGTGCACTCCAGGTGGAGTCGGTATGGTCCAACGTCAACGAGCTGACCACGCATGGCAACCGCGGGTGCGGTCGACCGGCCAATCGTCTCGTACGCTCCGCCGAGGGCGAAGAGCACCAGGACGACCAACACCGGGTTCAGCAGCCACACCCGGGTCCGGCTGTGCAGCTCGCGCCTGGCGCGGGTCCAGACCCAGACCACCAACACCACCAGTGCCGGCGGCCAGACCCACCCCAGCGCATCCAGCAGCGCGTCCGGGGCGACGAGGACCAGCGCCCCGGACAGCAGCATGAAGATCGCCGGCGCCACCGCCCAGCGCTGTGGCTGGTCGGTGAACCGGGTGGACAGAAGTGCCATCAACGCCCACCCGAGGGCAAAACCGATCAGCACCATGGCGGTGGAGAAGTCCGCATCGACCGTGCCCACCGGGAGGAACGGGAGGATCAGCGCCGCCACGAGGCCCGCGGCCAGTGAACCGGCGACGACTCCGCCGACGCGCCGGCGCTGCGGCCCGGGTTCGGCCCGCGCGACGTCGTCGCTGCTCGTGGGCGGAGTCTCGCTGCGCGACGTCACGACGGGCCACCTCTCCATGGCATGCAAGTGCTCGTAGGTTCTGACTAGCAGGTGCTCGCCTGGGATGTGGATCACAGCCCGAGCATGAAGGCGTTGCGGACAGCGTCGTTGACGGCATGCGCCAGCGCCGGTGCGGCAAGGTTGCGGGTGCGCCGCCAGGCGAACGACAGCGGTACCCCGAGCAGGACGTGCACGACGACTAGCTCCACCAGCTGGGCCGGAAACGGCAGACCGTGCGCGACGGGCAGGTGCCACAGCCCCCACAGCGCGGACACGAAGACGGCCGACTGCCAGCCGCGTCCCTCACCGTCGTGGTGCACGTGCGCGTCGATGGCTCCGCGGAACGCGACCTCCTCCAGCAGGAACGTCGCTGGGAAGTACAGGGCGGTGTACTTGGCAACCGCCGCCAGCGCTGCCGCCGCTGGCAGCGGTGTCCCGGAGGCGAAGTGAATCGTCCCGAACACCAACGCGAAGCCACTCGCCCCGACTGCTACCGGCAGGGCGGCATCGCGCAACGCGCCGCGCACCGACCCCGCGCGCAGTGAGAACGCAGCGAAGCCAGCGCCGGCGATGGCGGCGAGGTACCAGCCGAGCAAGGTCCAGTCGTCGCCAGGACGAGCCTGGAGTGCGTAGTAGCCCGGCACGACGGCCAAGCCGGCCGCCAGGACCGCACCTCGCCGGTCCAACGCGAACCGGGTCGTGGCGCCGGCGAACATCTCACGCACCGGTCGCCGGCGCACGAGTACCTGGAAGGCGAGCGTCAGCGGGATGCCCAGGAGCAGGTAGCCGTTGCTGCTGAGCGGCAGCAGGTACCCGGCCGTCACCCAGACGCCCACGAACGCGGTTGCCTCGATGGTGCGCCGGCGCCTGGACCTGTCCGACGGTCGCCGGCCGGCTGACTGCTCAGCGATGCGTGCTGAACCGGCACCGAATCGGCGGGTGGTGGCGGTCATGACGATCGCCTTCCTCAGTGGGCGGGCCGCGCATGACGTGACCCTCCTCGCAACCGGGCGACCTCACCCCGGCAGAACGGCCGGGATCGGCGGACGGAGTCCTCGATCCGCCGATCCCGGCCGTTCTACCGGGGCGACCCACGCACCACCGCCGCAGTGTGGAGCTGTCCCGCACAACCACCGCTGCGACCCTGAGGAGCCCACAATGTCCGCTTTCGTCTTGGCTGTCTTCGTCGTTCTCGCCGTGACCGTCGTTGCCCGCCTCGCGACCGTGGTCGTCAGCGACCGTCCGTCCAGCCCGCCGCGTTCGCACACGGACGAGCTCAACCGGCGTTAGTCCAGATCGAGCTGTGCCAGCTCGCCGCGAGAGGTCACCCCGGCCTTGGTGAAGATGTTCCGCAGGTGGAACGCGACGGTGCGGGGCGACACCCAGCACTGGGCGGCGATGTCCTTGTTCGACATGCCCTGGCGGACCAGCGCCGAGACCTGGCGTTCCATCGGCGTAAGGGTCAGCTGGGTGGAGGGATCACGCTTGCGCGCGGTCTCCCCCGAGGCCCTCAGTTCCTGGCTGGCACGGGCAGCCAGTGGCTCGGCCCGTAGGTCCTCGAACGTCTCGAGCGCGGTCCGCAGGTGGGTGCGTGCGTCGACGCGACGCTGGGATCGGCGCAAGAGCTCCCCGTACGAGAGGTGCGTGCGTGCCTCGTCGTACGGCCGTGCGCTCGCCTGGGCGCGGCCGTCGGCGTGGTGGGCCAGGGCCGACTCGAACAGGGCTGCGGCCTGGGCGGGGTCGGCGAGCAGGGCTCGCCCGTGGTCGACGACGGCCAGGGCCCACGACCACCGGGTGCCCTCGGCGAACGGGACCAGTTCCGACACCCACGTCGCGGCCTGCTCGTGGGCGTCGGCCCGCACGGCCGCCTCGATCCGGTCCAGCGCGGTGAGCCGACGCAGGGTGCTGAGCCGGATGCTTCCGAGGTGGTGCAACGCGGCGCGGGCGTCGCCGTTGCGGGCGGCCATGGTGCCTTGGGCCCAGCGGGTGAGGTCGTGCACCGGGTCGGCGAGCACGCCCAGTGACAGCTTGGCCGATGCCTCGAGGTCGGTGAGCAGCTGGTCGTACTCGACGGCCGGCCGTCCTTGGAGCGCGGCGAGCAGGGTGAGCCAGCCGAGCGGGGCTGCCGCCAGCTGCCGCTGCCCGGTGCTGGTGCTGAGGGAGAGCGCCTCCTCGGCGCTACCGCGCAATGCGACCCATCGGCCGGTGACGAGCTGGGAGAAGCCGCGACGGGGCAGGGCGTAGAGCACGAGCATGCCGGCGCCGGCGTTCCGGGCGCCGGTGGCCATCCGCGTGAAGCACCGGTGATGGGCCTCCTCGTCCCCGAGGTGGAGCGCGGCGTTGCCGAGGTGGGACAGCAGGTCGAGGTCAGCGACGTCGGCGCCGGTGTCCAGCGCTGTTCGAAGCGACGCCAGGGCGGGTGCCCAGTCGTTCGTGGAGGCGCGGTTGAGGGCGATCAGCAGGTGGCCGAGGCATCGGGTTCGCGGCGTGTCGCCGGCGATGGCGTCGGCGGCGAGCGACGTCGTGTCGACGGGGGTGCCGCTGTCTGCGCCGTAGGTGCTCATGAGGGCAGCGGCGACGGCAAGCTCGAGTCCTCGGCCCGGGTCGTCAGCCGCTACGGCGCGGACGGCGGTGGCGAAGATGTGGTGCGCATCGGTGGCGGATCCGACGTTGACCTCGATGCGTCCGCGCAGCCGGTCGATGTCAGCGCGCAACAACCGGTCGTCGGCGAGCTCGCGGGCCGCTGCGGACAACGTGCGCGCCGTCGTGGTCTGTCCTGCGGCCCACGCGTTGCGCGCCGCGTCGTACAGGTGCGCGGCTCGGGGCTGCTCGCCGGGGGTCAGCTCGGCGGCACGCTCGTACGCGGCCGCGGCCGCCGCGTACCCACCACGTCGTTCGGCCCGCGCAGCGGCGGCTGTCAGCCCGGCGACGACCGTCGCGTCGGGACCGTCGACGGCCGCCGCCCGGTGCCACGCGTACCGGTCCGGGTCCTCGGCGGGGTCGATGACCGCGGCCAGCGCCTGGTGAGCGTCGCGGCGTTCCTTGCTGGTCGCGGCCTGGTACACGCCGGACCTGACGAGCGGGTGGCGCACCCGGACGGTGTCGCCGTCCACGACGAGCAGTCCCGAGCGTTCCGCGGCGTCCATGCTGTCCGGATCGGCGCCGAGGCTCTCCGCGGCGGCGCGGACGGTCGCAGCGCGTCCGGAGTCGTCAGCCGCGGCGATCAGCAACAGGCTCTGGACCGACGACGGGAGCCGACGGCAGCGGTCGAGGAAGACCCGCTCGATGCCGGCGGTGAGGTGCAGCTGGGCCGGCAGGGGTATAGCGCCCGTCAGCTGCTCACCGGTCAGCGTGGTCGGGAGCTCGACAAGGGCGAGCGGGTTGCCGGCGGCCTGGGTCATCAGCCGGTCCACGACGTCGTCGGGCATGGGGGCACCGGCGCTTGCGGCGAGCAGCGCACGTGCCGACTCCCCGGACAGCGGTGCCAGCTCCATGCTGGGAACACCTTCGGGTGCGAACGACGTGCCGTCACCGTCGCGAGCGGCGAACACGATCGCGACCCGGTCGGCGCCGAGGCGTCGGGCGGCGACCAACAGCGCGTCGGCGCTGGCCCGGTCGAGCCACTGCGCGTCGTCGATGACAGCGAGAACGGTCGCGTCCTCCGCGGCTTCGGTGAGCAGAGACAAGGTCGCGAGTGCTGTCAGGAATGGCTCGACCGTGACGTCGTCCGCCTCTCCGAACGCCGCTCGCAGAGCGCGGGCCTGAGGTGCCGGCAGCCGCTCGATGATGCCGACGAGCGGACGCAGAAGCCGGTGCAGCGCCGCAAACGGCAGCGGCGACTCCGACTCCACGCCTTGGGCGCGCAGCACCTGCGCGTCAGTGCCGGCAGCCGCTACGAGGTCCTCCAGCAGCGCGGACTTCCCGACGCCGGGCTCCCCGTGCAGCAGCAGCGTTCCGGCCCGGCCGTTGCGGGCGTCGTCGAGAAGCGTGGCGAGGCGCCCGCTCTCGGCGTCACGTCCGTACAGCACGTCAGCGACGCTAACGCCCGGACGCACCTGGCGGGCCGATCCCGAGAGCACCCCGGCCCTTTCGCCGGGGCGATGGGAGCACCTCTCCGCGAGTGTGAACGCACTCGGCGCAGCTCGGGCCGGGACGAACCGGCACCTTCGCCGCATCCTCGGAGGCTTCGACATGACCAACCCGACGACCCGACCGACGACGGACCTCGGGACACACGCCTGGGTGGAACGCACCGGGGGGCTGCTCTCCGCGGCCGAGAGACGCCAGCTGGTGCGTCCGCTCGCACGCGCGCACGCGACCAACGCGGTCGGCCGGCTCTCGATGCTGCTGCGGGTCAACTCCGGCCACCGAATGCGGGCCGCAGGGGGACCGCCCTCTGCGCCGTCTTCGGTCCTGACTCGCGCGGCCGAGGTAATGGCCCGCCGACGCCTGACGCCCGCGCTGCTGAACCACTCATTCCGGACGTACTCATTCGGTGCGGCCCTCGGCGAGCTCGAGGCCCTGGACGTGGACCGGGAACTGCTGTTCGCGGCCGCACTGCTGCACGACGTCGGGCTTCCCATGCCCGTCGAAGGCGTCGACTTCACCCGAGCCAGCGCTCGGGCCGCCCGCGACGTCGCCGAGCAGGTCGGGCTGTCCACTGCCGCCACCGACGTCCTGAGATCCGCCATCACGCTGCACCACAGCCCGGGCGTAACGCTGGCGCACGGCCCGGTCGCGTACCTCCTGTCGGCCGGAGCCGGGCTGGACGTCGTCGGCTTGCGGTCGTGGCGACTGCCCCCCGATCTCGTCGCTGCCGTGATCAGGGAGCATCCCCGCCTCGGGTTCAAGCGGGAGTTCGCCGCGGCGTTCAAGGCCGAAGCCGGCCGCGTGCCGCGCGGCCGCGCCCACTTCCTGCGCCGGTACGGCGCATTCGACCTGGCCATCAGGACCGCCCCGTTCCGGGACTGACCGGCCGCCACGTTGCCGGAACCCGGTCATTCGACCGGGGCGACTCCCGACCCTTGCGCCCACGCTCGACTCGTCCCGCGCAGCCGCCGCCCACCCGACCACAGGAGCCTCGATGCACCACACCGACACCGCATCCACCGCAACCTCGGGGCACCACGCCCCACACTCGTCGCCGCACGACGGGCCGGAGTCCGATGCCGGCCCCCGCAAGTCGTGGGCCGTCCTCGCCCTCGCCCTCACCGCGCAGATCCTGGTCGTCCTCGACATCTCCGTCGTCAACACCGCGCTGCCGGTCATCGGGGAGTCGCTTCATCTCGGCAGCAGTGACCTGCAGTGGCTCGTCACCGCCTACCTACTGCTCTCCGGCGGCGGCCTGCTTCTCGGCGGCCGCATCGCCGACCTGCTGCCACGACACCGGGTGTTCCTCACCGGCATGACGATCTTCACCGGCGCCTCCCTGTTCAGCGGCTTCGCGAACACCGCCGCCGAGCTCATCGGGGGCCGCTCCGCCCAAGGCCTTGGTGCCGCCCTCATGACCCCCGCGGCGCTGTCGCTGGTGATGACCACCTACTCCGGGGCGCAGCGCACCCGCGGCCTCGCCCTCTGGGGCGCGGTCGGCAGCCTCGGTATCGCAGCCGGCGTTCTGTTCGGCGGCGCGCTGACCACCTGGTTCGGCTGGCAGCTCATCTTCTGGGTCAACGTGCCCATCGGCGTCACCGCCCTCGCCCTCGGGCTGAGGGTCCTTCCCAAGGACGTCACCGCCCGCGCAGGACTCGCACAGTTCG
>DASTVO010000160.1:0-20059 GCA_035759075.1 Actinomycetes bacterium | reverse complement strand
CGTGCGTGTGGGTCACTCCGACGCCTGCCCGGGTCCTCCAGGTGAAAACACCTCGGCCCGGTCTCACGACCACCTGTGACCGCTGTCACCGGAGAACCGGAACGTGATCGTTTGCGACGTTCCGCGGCAACCGCACCGGCGTGTCGCCGGCGTGTCCCGACCGAATGTCGCAAACGATCACCAGCGGTCGGCTGGCTCGCCGGGTCGGGACGACCGGGAACGCTGCCCGGACGGGTTCAGACGGCCAGCGGTCGGGCGGTGGGGGCGATCGGGCGCGGGAGCAGCGATTGACCGCCGGAGAGCCACGCGTCGACACCGGCCGCGGCGGCACGGCCCTCCGCGATGGCCCACACGATCAGCGACTGACCGCGACCCGCGTCCCCGGCCACGAACACGCCCGGCACCGAGGACATGAACGCCTCGTCCCGGGCGACGTTGCCCCGGGCGTCCAGGTCGACGCCGAGCTGCTCGACGACCCCGGGCTGCTGCGGGCCGGTGAAGCCCATCGCGAGCAGCACCAGCTCCGCGGGGATCTCCCGGGTACTCCCCTCGACCGGCTCGAACCGGCCGTCGACCATCGTCACCTCGACCAGCTCGAGCGACCGGACCCGCCCGTCCCCGTCCCCGAGCAGCCGGTTGGTGCTGACGGCGTAGACCCGCTCGCCGCCCTCCTCGTGCGCGCTCGAGGTCCGGTAGACGAGCGGCCACGTCGGCCACGGGTTGGTCGCGGGCCGCTCGTCCGCTGGCCGCGGCATGATCTCCAGCTGTGTCACCGAGGCCGCGCCCTGGCGGTGCGCGGTACCCAGGCAGTCGGCGCCGGTGTCACCGCCGCCGATGATCACCACGTGCTTGCCGCGGGCGGAGACCGGCACCTCGTACGCGGGGTCGAGCGCTGCCCGGTTGGCGTGCGGCAGGTAGTCCATCGCCTGCAGCACGCCGTCGAGCTCGCGACCCGGCACCGGCAGCTCGCGCGGCACGGTCGCTCCCACTGCCAGCACGACGGCGTCGTAGCGGTTGCGCAGCTGGGAGCCGGTGATGTCGGTCCCGATGTCGACGCCGGGCTTGAAGCGGGTGCCCTCCGCGGTCATCTGCGCCAGTCGGCGGTCCAGGTGCCGCTTCTCCATCTTGAACTCGGGGATGCCGTAGCGCAGCAGCCCGCCGACCTGGTCGGCGCGCTCGAACACCGCGACGGTGTGGCCGGCCCGGGTCAGCTGCTGCGCCGCCGCGAGGCCGGCCGGCCCCGAGCCGACCACGGCGACCGTCTTGCCGGTGAGCCGCTCGGGCGGCCGCGGCTCGACCCACCCCTCGTCGAAGGCGCGGTCGACGATGCTCACCTCGACCTGCTTGATCGTGACCGGCTCGCTGTTGATGCCGAGCACGCAGGCACCTTCGCACGGCGCGGGGCACAGCCTGCCGGTGAACTCGGGAAAGTTGTTCGTCGCGTGCAGCCGCTCGATGGCGACCCGCCAGTCGTCGCGCCGGACGAGGTCGTTCCACTCCGGGATGAGGTTCCCGAGCGGGCAGCCGTCGTGGCAGAACGGGATGCCGCAGTCCATGCAGCGACCGGCCTGCCTCTTCAACGTCGTGCCAGCTTCCGCTGAGTTCCGCTGCTCGTAGACCTCGCGCCAGTCCAGGATCCGCACGTCGACCGGTCGCCGCGCCGGCAGCTCGCGCTGCGGCGTGGTGAGGAAACCCTTCGGGTCAGCCACGGGAGGCCTCCATGATCGCGGACAGGGTCTCGGGGCTGTCGTCGTCGAACCCCGCCTCGAGGGCGCCGGCCTTGGCCAGCAGCACGTTCTTGTAGTCGCGCGGCATCACCTTCGTGAACCGCGGCGCCGAGGCGCCCCAGTCCTCGAGCAGCAGCCGGCCGACCGCCGACCCGGTCAGCCGGGTGTGCCGGCCGACCAGGTGGTGCAGCAGGTCGAAGTCCTCCTCGTCGAGCTCCTCGAGCTCGACCATCTCGGCGTTGACGCGGGCGCGGTGCAGGTCCAGCACGTACGCGGTACCGCCGCTCATGCCGGCGGCGAAGTTGCGCCCGACTCCCCCGAGGACGACGACCTGCCCGCCGGTCATGTACTCGCAGCCGTGGTCACCGACTCCCTCCACGACGGCCGTTGCGCCGGAGTTGCGCACCGCGAACCGCTCCCCGACGACGCCGCGGACGAACACCTCGCCGTCGGTCGCGCCGTAGAGCAGCACGTTGCCGGCCACGACGTTGCGCTCGGCGACCAGCGACGCGCCCGGTGCGGGACGGACGACCAGCCGGCCGCCGGAGAGACCCTTGCCGAGGTAGTCGTTGGCGTCCCCGAGCAGCCGGAGCGTGATGCCGCGCGGCAGGAACGCCCCGAATGACTGGCCGGCCGAGCCGGTGAGGGTGATGTCGATGGTGCCGTCCGGCAGGCCCACCCCGCCGTACCGCCGGGTGACCTCGGCGCCGAGCATCGTGCCCACGGTCCGGTTCACGTTGCGGACGGGGACGTCGAAGCGCACCGGCAAGCCGTGCTCCAGCGCCTCGGAGGACCGCGCGATCAGCTCGTTGTCCAGCGCCTTCTCCAGGCCGTGGTCCTGGGCCGTGGTGCGCCGCCGCGACGCGCCGTCCGGCAGGTCGGGCACGTGCAGGATCGGCGCCAGGTCCAGGCCGTGGGCCTTCCAGTGATCCACCGCGCGCGAGGTGTCGAGCACCTCGGCGTGGCCGATGGCCTCGTCCAGGCTGCGGAACCCGAGCGCCGCCAGGTGCTCGCGCACCTCCTCGGCGATGTAGGTGAAGAAGGTCTCGACGAACTCCGGCTTCCCGCTGAACTTCGCCCGCAGCTCCGGGTTCTGCGTCGCGACGCCGACCGGGCAGGTGTCGAGGTGGCAGACCCGCATCATGATGCAGCCGCTGACCACCAGCGGCGCGGTCGCGAAGCCGTACTCCTCGGCACCGAGCAGCGCCGCGACCACGACGTCCCGGCCGGTCTTGAGCTGGCCGTCGGTCTGCACGACGATCCGGTCCCGCAGGCCGTTGAGCAGCAGCGTCTGCTGGGTCTCGGCCAGGCCGAGCTCCCACGGCGTACCGGCGTGCTTGAGGCTGGTCAGCGGGGACGCCCCGGTGCCGCCGTCGTGGCCGGAGATCAGCACCACGTCGGCGTGCGCCTTGCTGACGCCCGCCGCGACCGTGCCGACCCCTACCTCGGCGACCAGCTTGACGTGCACCCGGGCCTGGTTGTTGGCGTTCTTCAGGTCGTGGATGAGCTGGGCCAGGTCCTCGATCGAGTAGATGTCGTGGTGCGGCGGCGGGGAGATCAGCCCGACGCCGGGCGTGGAGTGCCGGGTGCGCGCGATCCACGGGTACACCTTGTTGCCGGGCAGCTGCCCGCCCTCGCCCGGCTTGGCGCCCTGCGCCATCTTGATCTGCAGGTCGTCGGCGTTGACGAGGTACTCGCTGGTCACGCCGAACCGTCCGGAGGCCACCTGCTTGATGGCCGACCGGCGCTCGTCGGCGAACCGCTCGGAGTCCTCGCCGCCCTCGCCGGTGTTGGACTTGCCGCCGAGACGGTTCATCGCGATCGCCAGCGTCTCGTGCGCCTCCTGGCTGATCGAGCCGTAGGACATGGCGCCGGTGGAGAAGCGCTTCACGATCGCCTCGACCGGCTCGACCTCGTCGAGCGGGACCGGCTCGCGCTCGGTGAACGAGAACAGGCCGCGCAGCGTCATCAGCCGCTCGGACTGCTCGTCCACGGCCCGCGTGTACTGCTTGAAGATGTCGTAGCGGCGGGACCGCGTCGCGTGCTGGAGCCGGAACACCGTCTCCGGGTTGAACAGGTGCAGCTCGCCCTCGCGGCGCCACTGGTACTCGCCACCGACGTCCAGGGTGCGGTGGCTCGGCGGCGTCCCGCCCCGGGGATAGGCCACGGCGTGCCGGCTGGCGACCTCCTGCGCGAGCACGTCGAGCCCGATCCCGCCGAGCTTGGACGACGTGCCGGTGAAGTAGCGCTCCACCAGCGCCTGGTCGAGCCCGACGGCCTCGAAGACCTGGGCGCCGTGGTACGACGCGACCGTGGAGATGCCCATCTTGGACATCACCTTCAGCACCCCCTTGCCGAGCGCCTTGATGAGGTTGCGCACGGCCTGCTCGGGCGAGACGTCGCCGACCACCTGGCGCCGGGCGAGGTCCTCGACCGACTCCATCGCGAGGTACGGGTTGACCGCGGAGGCGCCGTACCCGACGAGCAGCGCCACGTGATGGACCTCGCGGACGTCCCCGGCCTCGACCACCAGCCCGACCTGGGTACGCGCGCGGGTGCGGATCAGGTGGTGGTGCACGGCGCTGGTCAGCAGCAGCGACGGGATCGGGGCCCACTCCGCGTCCGAGTCGCGGTCGGAGAGCACGATGAAGCGCGCGCCCTGCTCCACCGCCTCGGTGACCTCGGCGAAGATGTCCTCGAGGACGGCCTGCAGGGCGGGGCCGCCCCCGGCGACCGGGTAGAGCCCGCGGATCTTCGTCGCGGCGAAGCCGGGCAGGTCGCCGTCCCGGTTGATGTGCAGGATCTTCGCGAGGTCGTCGTTGTCGATGACCGGGAAGTCCAGGACGACCTGCCGGCAGTGGGCGGGGGTGGCGGTCAGCAGGTTCTGGTCCGGCCCGATCGCGGTGCCGAGGCTGGTGACCAGCTCCTCCCGGATCGCGTCCAGCGGCGGGTTGGTGACCTGGGCGAAGAGCTGGCTGAAGTAGTCGAAGAGCAGCCGCGGCCGCTGCGAGAGCACCGCCACCGGGGTGTCGGTGCCCATGGAGCCGATCGGCTCCACGCCGGCCTTGGCCATCGGCGTGAGCAGGACGCGCAGCTCCTCCTCGGTGTAGCCGAAGGTCTGCTGCCGGCGGGCGACGCTGGCGTGGGTGTGCACCACGTGCTCGCGTTCGGGCAGGTCGGCGAGGTGGATCTGCCCGGCGTGCAGCCACTCGTCGTACGGCGCCTCGGCAGCGAGCTCCTCCTTGATCTCCGCGTCGTCGACGATCCGGCCGCGGTCGGTGTCGACCAGGAACATCCGGCCCGGCTGCAGCCGGCCCTTGCGCACGACCGTCGCCGGGTCGAGGTCCAGGACGCCGACCTCGCTGGCGAGCACGACGAGCCCGTCGGCGGTGACCCAGTAGCGGCTGGGCCGCAGGCCGTTGCGGTCGAGGACCGCGCCGATCAGGCTGCCGTCGGTGAAGGTGATGCACGCCGGGCCGTCCCAGGGCTCCATCAGCGCGGCGTGGAACTCGTAGAACGCCCGGCGGGCCGGGTCCATCTCGGCGTGGTTCTGCCAGGCCTCCGGGATCATCATCAGCACCGAGTGCGGCAGGCTGCGGCCGCCGAGGTGCAGCAGCTCGAGCACCTCGTCGAAGGACGCGGAGTCGCTGGCGCCGGGGGTGCAGACGGGCATCAGCCGCTCGATGTCGCCGGGGATCACGTCGCTGGCGAGCTGGCTCTCCCGGGCCGCCATCCAGTTCCGGTTGCCCTTGACCGTGTTGATCTCGCCGTTGTGGGCGATCAGCCGGTACGGGTGCGCCAGCGGCCAGCTCGGGAACGTGTTGGTCGAGAACCTGGAGTGCACGAGGGCGAGCTCACTCGCGTACCGCCGGTCGGACAGGTCCGGGAAGAACGGCTCGAGCTGCGCCGTGGTCAGCATGCCCTTGTAGACGATGGTCCGGCTGGACAGCGACGGGAAGTAGACCGCGGCCTCCTTCTCGGCCCGCTTGCGCAGGCAGAACGCCATCCGCTCCAGGGCCAGCCCGAAGACCCGCCCGGACGCGGCGGTGACGAAGACCTGCCGGAAGCGCGGCATCACCGAACGGGCGGTCGCGCCCAGCAGCTGTGGGGTCACCGGGACGTCGCGCCAGCCGAGGACCTGCAGGCCTTCCTCGGCGGCGAGCCGCTCGACGGTGGCGCGAGCCTCGGCCTCGCCCGCGTCGTCGTCGGGGAGGAAGGCGACGCCGACCGCGTACGCGCCCCGGTCCGGCAGGTCGAACGGCGCGACCTCGCGCAGGAACGCGTCCGGGACCTGGGTCAGGATGCCCGCACCGTCCCCGGAGTCGGGCTCGGCACCGGAGGCTCCGCGGTGGTCGAGGTTGCGCAGGGCGGTCAGCGCCTGGTCGACGATCTCGTGGGTCGCCACTCCGGACAGCGTCGCCACGAACGCCACGCCGCACGCGTCGTGCTCGTACGTCGCGTCGTAGAGGCCCTGGGGGGCTGGAACCGTGCTGAAGGGCTGCGGTGTCGACACGCCGGTCGTCCTTCCTCGTCGAAGGAGCCCACGGCGGTCCGCCACGGAGCTCTCGTCGACCGAGGGACAACGCTGGCCCTGCGGTATGTGCCGGAAACTCTAGCGCCCGGCCCCCCTTCCGCCACGAAACCTGTCCGTAACCCGGACACGCCGGGTCAGCTGATGCCGGCGCCGACCAGCGAACCGAAGCCGTACGTCACGGCGGCGGCGACCGCGCCGACCACCACCTGGCGGCTGCCGCCCAGCCACCACGGCCGCGGGGTGAGCCGGGTGACGAAGGCACCGCACAGGAAGAGCCCGACCAGCGTCAGCGCGATTGCCGGGCCGATCGTGGTCGCCCCGAACAGGTACGGCAGCACCGGGAGCATGGCGCCGACGGCGAACGCGAGGAAGGACGACCAGGCAGCCAGCGTCGCGGAGGGCAGCTGGCCCACCTCGAGGCCGAGCTCCTCGCGCACGTGCACGTCCAGCGCTTGGTCCGGGTCGCGGGAGAGCTGCCGGGCGACCTCCCGGGCGAGCTCCGGCTCGAGCCCCTTGGCGACGTACATCTGGGCCAGCTCGAACTCCTCGCCGGCCGGGTTGCGGGCGATCTCCCGCCGCTCCGTCTCGATCTCGGCGAGCGCCTGCTCGGCCTGCGAGCGCACCGAGATGTACTCCCCCGCCGCCATCGAGAACGCGCCGGCGGCGAGCCCGGCCAGCCCCGCGAGCAGCACCGTGTTGCTGTCATTGCTGCCACCGGTCACGCCGGCGATCAGCGCGAAGTTCGACACCAGCCCGTCGGACGCGCCGAACACCGCCGGACGCAGCCAGCCGCCCGTCACGTCGGAGTGCTCGTGCTGGATGCGCTGCGCCTCGCGGGCCGCCCGCTCGGCGGCCTTGTCGGCGGCGCTGGTCATGTGGTGACCTCGGCGGACGGCGCCTGGTCACTCCGGCGCGCCTCGAGCTCCGCCGGCGTCTCCCGCCCCGGACGCAGCCGCGCCGAGACCACGATGTAGGCCACCGCGCCGGTGAGCACCAGCAGGCTGACCCAGTTGTTCACGCGCATGCCGAGCACCTCGTTGGCCGGGTCGATCCGCAGCGCCTCGATCCAGAACCGCCCGACCGTGTACGCGGCGACGTAGAGCGCGAAGGCCCGCCCGTGCCCGAGCCTGAACCGGCGGTCCGCCCAGATGACCACCGCGGCGACACCGACGTTCCAGAGCAGCTCGTAGAGGAACGTCGGGTGGTACGTCCCGGGCTCACGGCCGCCGTCGTCGCGGGTGATCTCCAGGGCCCAAGGCAGGTCGGTGGCCCGGCCGTAGAGCTCCTGGTTGAACCAGTTGCCGAGCCGGCCGACCGCCTGGGCGAGCACGATGCCCGGCGCCAACGCGTCCCCGAAGGCGGGCAGCGGGATGCCCCGGCGGCGGCAGCCGATCCAGGCGCCCACTCCCCCGAGAGTGATGGCACCCCAGATGCCGAGCCCGCCCTCCCAGATGTAGAGGGCGCTGACCGGGTCGCCGCCCGCGCCGAAGTACGCCTGCGGCGAGCTGATCACGTGGTACAGCCGGCCGCCGACCACGCCGAACGGCACCATCCAGGTCGCGATCTCGGTGACGTCGCCGGCTCGGCCACCACGCGCGACCCAGCGCTTCTCGCCGAGCCAGACGGCGACCACGATGCCGGCGATGATGCACAGCGCGTACGCGCGCACGGGCACCGGCCCGAGGTGCCAGACGCCCTCGGACGGGCTGGGGATGGAGGCGAGCAGCATGTGTCGTCAGGCTATCCGGGCGAGGCGCTCGAGGTCCGCGCGCAGGTCGGCGACCGAGGTGTCCTCGGCCCAGACCACCCGCGCCTTCCCGTTGACGAACGCCGTGGTGTACGCGCCGTGCTGCACGAGGTAGTCGCCGCCGCGGGTGCCGTCCGGGCGCTCGTAGGAGATGTGCAGCGAGCTCGCGGCCTGCTCGACCGTCTCGACGGGGGCGACGAGACCGGCGTACGCGGGGTCGAACCGGTCGAGGTAGTCCCGCACCGTGGCCGGCGTGTCCCGGGCCGGGTCGGTGCTGACGAAGAGCAGCTGGGTCTTCGCCCGCGTGTCCGGGGAGGCGCCGCGCAGCGCCGAGGCGACGTTGGCCAGCACGATGTTGCAGACGTCGGGGCAGTACGTGTACCCGAAGAACACCAGCGTGACCGGCGTGTCGGCGTCCTCGGCCGGCACGAACGGCTTCCCCTCGGTGTCGGTGAACCGCTCGTCCGGCAGCGGGTGGGTGTGGTCCAGTGCGGTCCCCCGCCACGGTGACCCGCCGCCCGTGCGCACGTCGGCGGCGCCGCCGGACGCGCCGTTCGCGCCACCGCCGGCGCAGGCGGCCGTGAGCAGCACCGCGGCCAGCGCCAGCGCCGAGGTCAGCGTCCTCATCGTCGGCCGGCCCGGACACCCTCGGCGAGCTCGCCCGCCAGCTTCTCCACCGCGACGCAGCCGTCCTCCAGGGTCGGTGCGTCCAGCAGGGCGCGCACGAACGCGGAGCCGACGATGACCCCGTCGGCGAACGCCGCGACCTCGGCGGCCTGCGCGCCGTCGGACACACCGAGCCCGACACACACCGGCATGTCCGTGACCGCCCGGGTCCGGCGTACGAGCTCCTCGGCCGCACCGCCCACCGACGCGCGGGCCCCGGTCACACCCATGGTCGAGGCCGCGTAGACGAAGCCCCGGCAGTGCTCGGCGGTGAACCGCAGCCGTTCGTCCGTCGACGCGGGCGCCACGAGGAAGACGCGGCCCAGACCGGTGGCATCGGTCGCGCCCAGCCAGTCCGACGGCTCGGTGCCGGCCTCGTCGGGGGTGAGGTCGGGGGTGATGACGCCCGCTCCTCCGGCGGCTGCGAGCGCCTCGGCGAAGCGCGTGGTGCCGTACCGCTCGATCGGGTTCCAGTAGCTCATGACCAGCGTCGGCGCACCGGTCGCGGCGACCCCGCGTACGGTCGTCAGCACGTCGTCGGTGGTGGTGCCGCCGCGCAGCGCCACCTCGACCGCCGCCTGGATGGTCGGCCCGTCCATCAGCGGGTCGGAGTACGGCAGCCCGACCTCGACGACGTCGACGCCACCGCGCACCATCGCGGCCATCGCCTCGACGGCACCGGCGACGGTGGGGAACCCGGCGGGCAGGTAGCCGACCAGGGCAGCGCGGTTCTCGGCGCGCGCAGCGGCGAGCACCTCGTCGAGAGCGCTCACCAGCCCTCACCGGAGGTCTCTTGCGGCGCCGCGTCGGCCACCGCCGCCGCCGACTCGACGATCTCGTCGTCGCTCACGACCTCGAACCACTTCGCCGCGGTGTCGACGTCCTTGTCGCCGCGGCCGGAGAGGTTGACCAGCACCACCGATCCGGTGCCCAGGTCACGCCCGACGCGCAGCGCGCCGGCGAGGGCGTGGGCGCTCTCGATCGCCGGGATGATGCCCTCGGTGCGGCACAGCAGCGCGAAGGCGTCCATGGCCTCGGCGTCGGTGACCGAGGAGTACGTGGCGCGGCCGGTGTCGTGCAGCCACGCGTGCTGCGGACCGACGCCCGGGTAGTCGAGCCCGGCCGAGACCGAGTGCGACGGGACCGTCTGGCCCATCTCGTCCTGCAGGACGTAGGTGCGGGTGCCGTGCAGCACGCCGGGTGACCCGCCCTCCATCCGCGCGGCGTGCCGGCCGCTGGCGAGCCCCTCGCCGCCGGCCTCGAAACCGTGCAGCGCGACCTCGGCGTCGTCGAGGAAGGCGGTGAAGATCCCCATCGCGTTGGAGCCGCCCCCGACGCACGCGGCGACCGCGTCCGGCAGCCGCCCGGTCAGCTCGAGGACCTGCTGGCGCGCCTCGTCACCGATGACCCGCTGGAACTCGCGCACCATCGTGGGGAACGGGTGCGGGCCGGTGACGGTGCCGAGCACGTAGTGGGTGTGCTCGACGTTGGTCACCCAGTCGCGCATCGCCTCGTTGATGGCGTCCTTGAGCGTCCGGCTGCCGGCCGACACCGGGACCACCTCGGCGCCGAGCAGCCGCATCCGGGCGACGTTGAGCGCCTGCCGGCGGGTGTCCTCCTCGCCCATGTAGACGACGCACTCGAGACCGAGCAGCGCGGCGGCAGTGGCGGTGGCGACCCCGTGCTGGCCGGCGCCGGTCTCGGCGATGACCCGGGTCTTGCCCATGTCGCGGGTCAGCAACGCCTGCCCGAGCACATTGTTGATCTTGTGCGAGCCGGTGTGGTTGAGGTCCTCTCGCTTGAGCAGGATGCGCGCGCCGCCGGCGTGCTCGGCGAAACGCTTCACCTCCGTGACCGGGCTGGGGCGGCCGGTGTACGAGCGGTGCAGCTCGGCCAGCTCGGCCTGGAACGCGTCGTCGCGAAGGGCCTTCTCGTACGCGGCGGTGAGCTCGTCGAGCGCGGCGACGAGCGCCTCGGGGACGAAGCGCCCGCCGTAGGGGCCGAAGTGTCCGGCGCGCTCAGTCATCGGTCGTGGTGCTTGAGCGCGGGGTGCGCACCGGCGGCCACCAGGTCGGCGACGGCGGAGCGCGGGTCGCGTCCGGTGACCAGCGACTCCCCGACGAGGACGGCGTCCGCGCCGGCCCTCGCGTACTCGATGACGTCGTGCGGCCCGCGGACGCCGGACTCGGCGACGCAGGCGATGTGCTCGGGGACGTGGGGTGCCACCGCGGCGAAGACTCCGCGGTCCACCTCGAGGGTGCGCAGGTTGCGTGCGTTGATGCCGACGACGGTGGCCCGGGCGTCGACGGCCCGCTGCACCTCCTCGACGGTGTGGCACTCGACCAGTGGGGTCAGACCCATCGACTGCGCCCGCTCGACCAGCGAGACCAGGGCCTCCTGGTCGAGGGCGGCGACGATCAGCAGCGCCATGTCGGCGCCGAAGACGCGGGCCTCCCACAGCTGGTAGCTGGACACGATGAAGTCCTTGCGCAGCACGGGGACGTCGACCGCGCGGCGCACCGCGACCAGGTCTTCGAGGCTGCCACCGAAGCGGCGCTGCTCGGTGAGGACGGAGATGACCGACGCACCGCCGGCCTCGTACTCGACCGCGAGCGCAGCCGGGTCGCTGATCTCGGCGAGCGCACCCTTCGAGGGGCTGGACCGCTTGACCTCGGCGATGACGGCGACGCTGTCGTCCTTGAGCAGCGGCACCGGGTTCCGGCACTCCGGGACGCCCGCGGCGCGGGCCTTGAGCTCCTCGAGGCTGACCCGTGCCTGACGCTCGGCCAGGTCCGCGCGTACGTCGACCAGGATGTCGTCGAGCACGCTCACGTCGGTGGTTCCCCTCACCCTTGCCCCCGCCTCCCGGGCCGGTCGGCGTCTCGGGTCACCCTAAACCGGGGTGGTCAGAGTCACCCAACCGGCGTCATGGAGCGAGAAACGCACCGAACGGCATGTTGCGCACGACGGCGAACACGACGACGACCACAGCCAGCGACCACAGCATCGCGGGCGGAGCGACCCCGGTGCGCGGCCGGCCGGTCCACGACCGGCGCACCCAGCGCAGCCAGATGACGACGAGGGCCACGGCCGCCAGGACCGTGAGCACGTTGAGCCCCAGCGCCACCGACACGTCCCCGTGGGCCATCGCGTGGACGGCGCGCAGCGAGCCGCAGCCGGGGCACTGCAGCCCGGTGAGCGCGAGGAAGGGACAGGTCGGGTAGTGCCCCGGCTGGTTGGGGTCGACGAGCGCGACCACGCCGACGGCGCCGGCTGCGAGGGCCGCGACACCGAGCGGGGCGCGCAGGTCCCAGCCCCGCCCGGCGCGCACCGGGTGGATCGCCGTGCCGAGCCGCAGCGTGGTCATGTCAGACCGAGCTGGTGCCCGCCAGGAGGACGGCGAACACGATGTAGAGCACCAGCACGACGACGCCCACGACCGCCGACCAGGTGGCGAACTGCTTCGCCTTGCGCGACGACTCCTGGGCGCCGGCGAGGTCGCCGGACGCGTACTTGCCGTTCACCTGGGCCGCGAACACGATCGACGCGATTCCCAGCGGGAGACAGCAGAAGACGGTCGTGAGGATCGCCGGGACGAGGTAGTTCGGCGGCGGGCTGCCGGGCGGCTGGCCGTAGGGCTGGCCGTACTGGGGCTGGCCGTACTGGGGCTGGCCAGCTGCCTGTCCCGCGCCCCACTCGCCGCCGCTCGGCGGCGGCTGCGGCGTCGAGCCCCACTGCGGGGACTCGGGTGGCTGCGGCGGCTGCTGCGGCCGGTTCGGGTCGTACGGGTCGTTGCTGCCGGTGTCGCTCACGCTGTGGCCCCCTCAGCCGTCGTCATGCCGGGTTGTGGTCGGAACGGTGCCCCGACTCGTGCTCCTCGTACTCCGGGTCGCGCTCGTCCTTGTACGTGACCGTGCTGCCCATCCCCATCATCTGCATGACCTTGCCGACGACGGCGCCCGCAACGACCACTGCCAGTCCCACGAAGAACAGCCACGGCAGCTCCAGCGGCAGTGCGATGCCGCTTACCAGGAAGCCGACGAACATGATGCCCACCGCTGTCCACGCGGCGGGCGTGTTGCCGTGGCTTGCTGACATGACTCTCCTCCTTGAGACGGCCGGGGTCGGCCGACGCGGGTGATTGTGCCAGGCGTCAGGTCGTGGGGTCCTCGCCGCGGTCCAGCGCGTCCCACGTGTCGCGCGCGGTGGGCTCGCGCGGCGTGCGGGACGAGCCGCGGCGCGGCGGTGGCCACCGGTGCGACCGAGCGACGGCGACGCCCGACGCCGCCGCGACGAGCGCGGCGCCGGCCGCGAGCGGGACGTCGGAGGACGTGACGGCAGTGACGACGACGACCGCGGCGACGACGAGCAGCACCACCGCGACCGCCGTACGCGGACGAGGTTGGAGCATCGCGGCCGCCCCGACCCCGGCCAGCGCGACGAGCCCGACGACTGCCTCCACCACCAGCAGCAGAGCGCCGCCGACGAGGACGGTGGCCAGCACCAGCGTGATCTCGCGGCGAGCGGTCATGCCGGCGGCCGCAGCGTCCTGGCGGTCGCGACGGCGCGCAGCACCGCCTGGGCCTTGTTCAGGCACTCCTGGTCCTCGGCGGCCGGGTCGGAGTCGGCGACCACCCCGGCTCCGGCCTGCACGTAGGCCGTGCCGTCGCGCAGGTAGGCCGTGCGGATGGCGATCGCGGTGTCGGCGTTGCCGGCGAAGTCGAGATAGCCGACGCAGCCGCCATAAACCCCGCGCCGGGTCGGCTCGAGCTCGTCGATGATCTCCATGGCGCGCGGCTTCGGCGCACCCGAGAGGGTGCCCGCCGGGAAGCAGGCCGTGAGCACGTCGAAGGCGGTGCGGTCGGCGGCCACCTGACCCACCACGGTGCTGACGATGTGCATCACGTGGCTGTAGCGCTCCACCGACATGAAGTCGACGACCTCCACGGTGCCCGGAGCGCAGACCCGGCCCAGGTCGTTGCGGCCGAGGTCGACCAGCATCAGGTGCTCGGCCCGCTCCTTGGGGTCGGCGAGCAGCTCGGTCGCGAGCGCTGCGTCCTCCTCCGGGGTCTCGCCGCGCCAGCGCGTCCCGGCGATCGGGTGCATCATCGCCCGGCCGTCGGTGACCTTCACCAGTGCCTCGGGGCTCGACCCGACGACGTCGAAGCCGTCGAACCGCAGCAGGTACATGTACGGGCTGGGGTTCGTCGCCCGCAGCATCCGGTAGACGTCCAGCGGGTCGGCCTGCGTCGGCATCGCGAACCGCTGGCTGACGACGACCTGGAAGGCCTCGCCGGCCCGGATCTCCTCCTTGGCGGTCTCGACCGCCGCCCGGTAGGTGTCGCTGTCGGTGCCGCGGGTGAACTCCGGGACGACGCCCGGGTCGAAGGCGGCCACGGTCGCCGGCGCCGGGGTCGCGAGGTCGGCCGTCATCCGGTCGAGCCGCTCGACCGCGTCGGCGTGGGCCCAGTCGACCCGCTCGTCGGTGTCGTCGTAGTTGATGGCGTTGGCGATGAGCAGCACCGAGCCGTCGGCGTGGTCGAGGACCGCGAGGTCGGTGGCCAGCATCATCGCGATCTCGGGCACGTGCAGGTCGTCGACCGTCGTGTCCGGCAGCCGCTCGAGCCGGCGGACGGCGTCGTAGCCGATCAGGCCGACCATCCCGCCGGTGAGCGGGGGCAGGTCGGGCAGCCGCTCGGTGTGCAGGGCCGCGACGGTGGCCCGCAGCGCCTGCAGCGGGTCGCCGTCGACGGGGACGCCGACAGGGGCGTCGCCCAGCCAGTGGGCCTGGCCGTCCCGCTCGGTCAGGGTCGCGTGCGAGCGGGCACCCACGAAGGAGTAGCGCGACCAGACGCGGCCGTGCTCGGCGGACTCGAGCAGGAAGGTGCCGGTGCGCCCGGCCGCGAGCTTGCGGTACATGCCGACCGGTGTCTCGCCATCGGCCAGCAACCGTCTCGTGACCGGGATGACCCGGCGCTCCTTGGCGAGCGCCCGGAACGTCTCGAGGTCGGGGGCGGCGGTCGCGGACATGTGCGTCATTGTGCTGGGTGCGCCGTCCTGGCGCCGACGTCGCAGGTCTCGGCGGTCACGACTGAGGTCGAACGTGTGCCGGGGCCGCTGCCGTGGGGAAAGGTGCCACGCCTTCTCGGCGAGAGTGCTCAGGTGGTGCCAGTCACCCCACCACGTGCCGAATCTGTCGACGGTGCGGACGTCGAGATGGGCGGGGAACAGGCGGCCCGCCCGATCCGTCACGGTGCCCAGAGGCTGCGACGGCATGGCCGGCGCACCGGCCCGGACCTCGAGATGGCAGCCGGCCGCCGCAAGCAGGCGGAGCATGGTGTCCAGGCGCGGCCCGACCGTCTCGCCGGACTCAATGCGCGCCACCATCCGCGGCGTCACGTCCGCCCGTTCGGCCAGCTCCCGCTGTGAGAAGTCCGCGAGCCGGCGCGCGCGCCTGAGCATCTCAGCGGCGCATGCCGCACCGGCGTCCCGCTCGTCCACGCGGACAGCCTCACGGTCCGCCGGCCCGCGCGGCGGGGCATGACCGTCTCTGTGGACCGCGCCCTGTCGATGCCCCCTGTGGATGGTGACACCCACGCCCACAACCTATGGCGCTGCTGCCAACGATGACGGCAGCGCCATAGCCCGGGCCGCGCCACGTCGCGGTCCAGCGCTGCTGCCAACGATGACGGCAGCGCCATAGGTGGTGGTCTCGTCACATCTCGGGTGGCCCGCCGGACACCGCGGGCAGCAGCCCGTCGTCGAAGCAGGAGCGGGTCCCGGTGTGACACGCCGGCCCGGCCTGGTCGACCACGACCAGCAGCGCGTCGCCGTCGCAGTCGAGCCGCACCTCGCGTACGTGCTGGACGTTCCCCGAGGTGTCGCCCTTGCGCCAGTACTCCTGACGCGACCGGCTCCAGAACGTCGTCCGACCGCTGGTGAGCGTGCGATGCAGTGCCTCGTCGTCCATCCACCCGAGCATGAGCACCTCACCGGTGCCGTGCTGCTGCACGACCGCGGCGACCAGCCCGTCGGTGTCGCGCTTGAGCCGGGCGGCGATCTCTGGGGCCAACGAGGACATGCCGCCGATTCTGCCCGGCGGTCAGGTCCGCTGCTGCGCTGCCCAGGATGCGTGCAGCCGCGAGTACACCCCGCCGGCGTCCACGAGGTCGGTGTGCCGACCCCGTTCCACGACTCGTCCGGCGTCGAAGACGATGACCTCGTCGGCCGCCTCGGCGGTCGAGAGCCGGTGCGCGATCGTGAGCGCGGTCCGCCCGCGGGTCAGTCCCTCGAGCGCCCGGGCGATGCGCACCTCGGTGCCGGGGTCGACGGCGCTGGTGGCCTCGTCGAGGACGAGCAGGTCCGGGTCGGCGAGGTACGCGCGGGCCAGTGCGACCAGCTGGCGCTCGCCCGCCGAGAGCTGCTCCCCGCGCTGCCCGACGTCGGTCGCCAGGCCGTGCGGCAGCGCGTCGAGCCAGTCGATGAGACCGAGCTCGGTCAGCGCCAGCTCGACGTCGGCGTCCTCCGCCGACGGACGGCCGAAGCGGATGTTGTCGGCGATGCTGCCCTCGAACAGGAAGCCGTCCTGCGGCACCATCACGATCCGCTCGCGCAGCGAGGCGAACGACAGCTCCCGCAGGTCGACGCCGTCGACCAGCACCCGTCCCTCGGCCGGGTCCATCAGCCGCGTCAGCAGCTTCGCGAACGTCGTCTTGCCCGACCCGGTCTCCCCCACGACCGCCACCCGCGAGCGCGGCGCGAGCACGAGGTCCACGTCCGAGAGCACGGTCGGTCCGCCCGGATAGGCGAACGACACGTGCTCGAAGCGCACGTCGATGGGACCGCGGGGCAGGGTCTTGCCCGCGGGGCCGGGGTCCGCGACGTCGGCAGGCGTGTCGAGGACGCCGAGCACCCGTCGCCAGCCGGCGATCGCGTTCTGCGCCTCGTTGAGCACCTCGGTGCCGATCTGCACCGGCCCGACGAACAGCGTCACGAGGAACAGGAACGCCAGCAGCTCGCCGAGGGTGAGGTTGCCGTCCACCCCGAGCAGCACGCCGACCACGACGACCGCCGCGTTCGCCAGCCCGGCGACGACCTCGCCGGTCGAGAAGGTCAGCGCCACCAGTCCCTGCGCCCGGGTCGCCGCGGAGCGGTGCCGCTCGATGGCGCCGTCGATCCGCTGCCCGGTGCGTTCCTCGATGGCGTAGGCCCGCACGGTCGACGCGCCCACGACGGACTCGGAGACGGCGCCGAGCAGGTCGCCGACCCGCTCGCGCACGAGGCCGTACGCGGCGGAGACCCGCTTCTGGAACGTCCGCAGCAGCAGGAACAGCGGCAGGAAGCAGATCCACACCAGCAGGGTCAGCTGCCACGAGTAGAACGCCATCAGCACGGTGGCCACGACCAGCTGGCCGAGGCTCACGACCATGAGCAGGCCGCCCCACTGCATGAACGTGGAGATGGTGTCGACGTCGCTGGTCACGCGCGACACGAGCGACCCGCGGCGCTCGGCGTTCTGGGTCAGGACGGACAGGTCGTGCACGTGCCGGAACGCCCGCACCCGCAAGGTGGCGAGACCGCCCTCGGTGGTGCGGAAGAGCCGGACGTTGAGGCGGTACGCGGCGACGCCGGTGAGCACGGCCGCGACAGCGGCGAGCAGCACTGCCCCGCGTACCCGGTCGATGTCCGGCCCCCCGGGCCCCAGCAGGCCCTCGTCCACGGTCTGCTGGACCGCGATCGGCACCAGCACCCGGCCGGCGGTGGCGAGCAGGGCCAGCAGCAGCGTGACCGGCAGCCCGACCCGGAACTCGGGCGAGAGAGCCAGACCACGGCGCAGCGTTGCCCACGCACCGGGCTGCTCACGGTGCGTGTCGGCGATCGTGGTCATATCGGGGTCCATGCTGCCTCATGGACAGAACCTGACCTTTCGGTCGCTACCCTGAGCGGATGGCCCGACACGAGGAATCGACCGAGGCGCGCGACGACGTGTACGGCGAGGCAGCGCACGTTCCGGACGAGAGCTGGCCCGACGCCCCGCAGCCGACGTGGTTGTCGGACCCCGCCGAGGAGTCCTACGACGACCTGTCGGACACCGGAAGCATCCCGACCTTCGACCTCGGGCCGCACACCGACTCGGTCGTCGTCGACCTGACCACGACCTCGCCCGCGGTGTCGGTCGCGCCGGCGGCGACGCCCAGCTCCGACGTGCTTCCGGGGGCCCCGGTCGAGACAGCCCGGGCGGCGGAGCCTCCGGCGGCTCCGGCGCGCGAGCCGGAGCCGGTCCCGGACTGGAAGATCCCGCCGGTGCCGGGCGCCTCATCGAAGAAGGACGCCGAGTCCCTCACCGCGGCCAGCGTGCTGCGGACCCGCAAGGTCCGCCCGCAGACGGGCTGGCGGAAGCGGGTGCTCACCCTCACCGGCGGCAAGGTCAACCTCGGCCCCTCGCCGGAGGACCTCCGCCGTGCCGACCTGCTCGCCCGGGCCCGCACTCCCGTCCAGGGCACCCACCGGGTCGCGGTCATCAGCCTCAAGGGCGGGGTCGGCAAGACCACGACGACCGCCGCGCTCGGATCGATGTTCGCCAACCTGCGCGGTGACCGCGTGATCGCCGTCGACGCCAACCCGGACCGCGGCACGCTGAGCGAGCGGGTCACGCGCGAGTCCGGCGCGACGATCCGGCACCTCCTCGAGGCCCGGGACCGGGTGCACCGCTACGGCGACGTCCGCGCGTTCACGTCGCAGTCCGAGACCCGGCTCGAGGTGCTCGCCTCCGATGCCGACCCGGGCGCCTCGTCGGCGCTGAGCGAGCGGGACTACGTCGACACGATCGAGACCCTCGAGCGGTTCTACAACCTGGTCCTCACCGACTGCGGCACAGGCCTGCTGCACGACGCGATGCGCGGCGTGCTCGGGCTGGCCAGCTCGCTCGTCGTCGTGAGCTCGGCGTCGCTGGACGGCGCCCGCTCGGCCAGCGCCACGCTGGACTGGCTCGAGGCGCACGGCATGAACCACCTCGCCCGCAACGCTGTCGTGGTCATCTCGTCGGTGCGCCCCGGCGGCGGCATCGTCGACGTGATGCAGCTCGAGGACCACTTCGCGTCCCGGTGCCGCGCGGTCGTGACGATCCCCTACGACCCGCACCTCGAGGCCGGCAGCGCACTCGACCTCGACGAGCTCGACCCGGAGACGATCGACGCCTACCAGGAGCTGGCCGCGGCCGTCGGCGAGGGCTTCGCGATCACCCCGACGGCACGCTGACGCTCATCCGCCGACAAGGACCGAGCGCGCCTCGCGCACCGGCACGGTCAGCGGGCCCGCCGTCTTGGTGATCTCCGCGCCAGGGACCGCGAAGGGGCCCTCGCCGTCGACCGTGAAGGACGCCTTCCAGTAGGTGGTGAGGCTGACGTCCCTGGCACCTGCGTTGTCATAGGTCCAGGACACCGAGTCGTCCGGATAGCGGCCGCCGGGTTTCGTGAACTCCTCGGTGACGCCGTCGTCGAACGTCCACTCCCACCGCGCCGTGGCGGTGACGACGACCTGGAACCCGAGGACGTCGAACGACTCGGTGGTGATGGACTCCGGCTCGTTCGCGGCGAAGATGGTCGGCAGGTTGACGACGCCGCCCTGCGCCGGCTGGAACGACGGGGAGGCGTCGGGCAGGTAGTTGACGACGACCTCGCGGACCTTCTCGCCGATGTCGGCGACCGAGGTCGGGCGGTCACCCGGGTCGAGGCAGATCGTCTGGATCAGCTGCCACGGTTCGCTCGCGTTGGGCCGGAAGAAGATGCGATAGCGGATGGCGGGCGCTGTGCAGGCCTGGGTCGCGCCGGCGCAGGCTTCGGTGTCGGTCGGACCGTTGGCCACGCAGGCCGGGGACATCGTCCACTCGCAGCCCGAGCAGTTGGAGTGCTCGGCCGTCGCCCTGCCGAGGGCGCTGTCCGCGTCGACACCCGGGAACTGCACCCCGGTCGTGACGACGGTGTCCTTCGACTGGTCACCCTCGGTATGCAGGCAATTTCGGTCCCAATCAGAGCAGTGGTCCGCCATGGCTGGCGCGTTGAATGAAGTCGCCAAGAAAGTCCCTAAGAGCAACGCGATCAGCAAACGGCGCATCTCAACCCTCCAAATTGAAGAGATTGCCGATTACCCATCCGTCGGAGCCACGGACGAGAGACAGGTCGTAGTGGCTTTGCTGAGCTTCCACTCGCCCAAGCACTTCACCACTCTGATCAATGACGTCATACGCGCTGACGCGATACCGCACGTCGGCCGAGGCCGTCGCGCCTTCGACGTCATGAACCCGGACCGACGTAACTGTCCATTTAGCGTCAGGAGCTGTCTCACCCCGAGCCGCGCCGTTGTCAATCACCTTTATGGGGCGATAGC
>DASTVO010000159.1:0-5391 GCA_035759075.1 Actinomycetes bacterium | reverse complement strand
CGTCGTCCCAGCCTGGCACGCCCCCAGCGCCGCACACCGGCGCGAAACGCCGCCCGGCTCTGCTGGCACGATGCACAGGACGACTCGTCGCCCGAGTCCCGGCAGACAGGACACACCCGTGAGCCACCCGCACCCCGAGCTGGGCACCCCTCCGAAGCTGGCCGAAGGCGCCCTGCGGGTCGTCGGGTTGGGCGGCCTCGGCGAGGTCGGCCGCAACATGACCGTGTTCGAGCACGCCGGCCGCCTGCTCGTCGTCGACTGCGGCGTGCTGTTCCCCGAGGAGACCCAGCCGGGCGTCGACGTGATCCTGCCGGACTTCACCTGGATCCGGGACCGGCTAGACAAGATCGAGGCGGTCGTGCTGACGCACGGCCACGAGGACCACATCGGCGGTGTCCCCTACCTGCTGCGAGAGCGGGACGACATCCCGGTCGTCGGGTCCCGGCTGACCCTGGCCTTCCTCGAGGCCAAGCTCAAGGAGCACCGGATCACGCCCCGGAGCGTGGTCGTGGCGGAGGGTCAGACCAAGACGTTCGGCCCGTTCGGCTGCGAGTTCGTCGCCGTCAACCACTCGATCCCGGACGGGCTGGCCGTTGCCATCCGCACCGGCGCTGGGCTGGCGCTGCACACCGGCGACTTCAAGATGGACCAGTTCCCCCTCGACGAGCGCATCACCGACCTGCGGGCGTTCTCCCGGCTGGGCGAGGAGGGCGTCGACCTTTTCCTGGTCGACTCGACCAACGCCGAGGTCCCCGGGTTCACCACGTCCGAGCGTGACCTTCTGCCGGCCATCGAGGAGGTGTTCCGGACCGCGCCGCGCCGGGTCATCGTGTCCAGCTTCGCCAGCCACGTGCACCGCATCCAGCAGGTCCTCGACGCCGCGCACCACCACCGCCGGAAGGTGGCGTTCGTCGGTCGCTCGATGGTGCGGAACATGGGCATCGCCCGCGACCTCGGGTATCTGAAGATCCCCAAGGGTTTGGTCGTCGACATGAAGGCGCTCGAGAAGCTGCCAGACGACCAGGTCACGCTGATCTGCACCGGCTCCCAGGGCGAGCCCATGGCCGCGTTGTCGCGGATGGCCAACCGTGACCACGTGATCCGGATCGGCAAGGGCGACACCGTCCTGCTGGCGAGCTCGCTGATCCCGGGCAACGAGAACGCGATCTTCCGCGTCATCAACGCGCTCACCCGGTGGGGCGCCAACGTCGTGCACAAGGGCAACGCGAAGGTCCACGTCTCCGGACACGCCAGCGCCGGCGAGCTCGTCTACTGCTACAACATCGTCCGACCGTCCAACGTGATGCCGGTCCACGGCGAGTGGCGCCACCTGGAGGCCAACGCGGCCCTGGCGATCCGGACGGGGGTGTCGGCGGACAACGTCGTCATCGCCGACGACGGCGTGGTGGTCGACCTCGTCGATGGCAAGGCCACCATCACCGGGAAGGTCCCCGCAGGGCTGGTCTACGTCGACGGCATGACGGTCGGCGGTGCGACGGAGGCGTCCCTGAAGGACCGGCGGACTCTGGCGCAGGAGGGGTTCATCGCGATCGTGATGCTCGTCGACGCCGACACCGGCGCGCTGACCGAGCCGCCGGACTTCCTCGCGCGTGGCTTCGTGCACGACGACACGACCTTCGACGCGGTGGTCCCCCTGATCGAGAAGGTGCTGTCCAAGGCTGCCGACGAGGGGATCGGCGAGCAGCACCAGCTCGAGCAGCTCGTGCATCGCACGGTCAGCAAGTGGGCCCACTCCGCCTACCGGCGCAGCCCGATCATCCTCCCGATCATCATCGACGCATGACCAGCTCACCGACCGGGTCGCAGCACGAGATCGCGTACGGCGACCAGGTGGCCGTCGTTACCGAGATGGGCGCCACGCTGCGGACGTACGACGTCGCGGGCCGGCCGGTCGTCGACGGTTTCGCCGCCGACGTGCGGCCCGACGGCGGTCGTGGGCAGCTGCTCGCGCCGTGGCCCAACCGGGTGCGGGACGGCCGCTACTCCTTCGACGGCGAGGACCTGCAGCTCCCGCTCACGGAGGTCGCCAACCACAACGCGATCCACGGCCTCGTCCGCTGGGCCGGCTGGCAGCCGGCCGAGCGCGGGACCGAATGGGTGGCCCTGACAACGACCGTGTTCCCGCAGCCGGGCTACCCGTTCATGGTCCGGCTGCGCGCCACGTACCGCCTCGGCGACGACGGCCTGCACATCACCCTGCACGCCCGCAACGACGGGACGTGGCCCGCCCCCTACGGCGCCGGCCACCACCCGTACCTCACCGTCGGCGCGCGGGTGGACGACGTCCTGCTGACGCTGCCGGCGGGGCGCCGTCTCGTCACCGACGAGCGCGGGATCCCGACCGGCTCCGAGTCGGTGGACGGGACGCCGTACGACTTCCGGTCCGCTCGTCCCGTCGGCGACCTCGTGCTGGACACCGCCTACAGCGACCTGACCCGCGGCTCCGACGGTCGCGCCGTCGTGACCATGGAGAACCCGGCCGACGGACGCTCGGTCACGCTCTGGGCCGACGAGAGCGCTCCCTACCTCCAGGTGTTCAGCGGCGAGACCCTTCCCGACCCGGCCCGACGTCGGACGGCCCTCGCGGTCGAGCCGATGTCCTGCCCGCCCGACGCCCTGGCGAGCGGCACCGACCTCGTCCGACTGGCCCCTGGGGCCGAGCACGAGATGACCTGGGGTCTGCGCGTCGGATGAGCGGGCGTGGACATCCGGGGGCGACATGACCTAGCGTGGGTCGCGGTTGGAAGTAGTAGTGCCTCGCAGTCTGGAAACGCCCGTGCTGCACAACAGTTCGGGCGTCTCTTGTGAGAAGGCCCTGACACTGTCAGGACCCGAAGGGGACGCGATCTCTCGACCCGGTCGTCGCACAGTGCGGCGTCCGAACTTCGTTTCCTTTCGGAGGAAAAACAGTGGCACAGGGCACCGTCAAGTGGTTCAACGCTGAAAAGGGCTTCGGCTTCATCGCCCAGGACGGCGGCGGCCCCGACGTCTTCGTTCACTTCTCGGCCATTCAGGCCGACGGCTACAAGTCGCTGGACGAGAACCAGCGGGTGGAGTTCGAGGTCACCCAGGGCCAGCGCGGCCCGCAGGCCGACCAGGTGCGTCCCATCTGACGTCGCACGCTGTCGAGCGCCCGGCTTCCCTTGGGGAGCCGGGCGCTCGCTTTTTGCCAACCCTTTACCGGTAGTCCTCAAGGCCGCGACGTAGTCCGGTCGATACATCCTTCGTAGTCCTATTTAGTCACCCGTTCGGCAGACAGCTCGGGGGATCGAACAGTGAGGGACGTGAGGACGATGACCCAGACGACCGACATGCCGGCGATCGCGCCGACCGACGACGTCGTGATGACCATGCTGCACGAGCACGTGCCGCTGTCGCTGCTGTGCGACCTGGCGGCGGACGGGCCGGGGTCGGCCGAGATCATGGCGCGGGAGGGCGCTCCCGAGGTGCGCTGGTGGGAGCGCTGACACGCACCTGACTACGGTGTCCGCGTGCCAGAGGGCCACACCATCCACCGGCAGGCGCGCGAGCACCAGGCTCGGTTCGCGGGCGCCGTGCTGTCCGCGACGAGCCCGCAGGGCCGCTTCGCCGACGGCGCTGCCTTGCTGGACGGTCGCCGGCTCGACATCGCCGACGCCCACGGCAAGCACCTGTTCCTGGGGTTCACCGGCGACCTGTGGCTGCATGTCCACCTCGGCCTCTACGGCACGTGGACCTTCGGGGACGGCCTCGCGCCACCACCGCGCGGGGCGCTGCGGCTCCGGCTGGAGGGCAACGGCTCGTACGCGGACCTGCGCGGCGCCACGGCGTGCGAGGTGTGGACCGACGCGGAGAAGGCCGGGCTCGAGTCCCGCCTCGGGCCCGACCCGCTGCGGCCTCGGGCGGCGGCGAGCCGAGCGTGGGCGCGGCTGTCGGCGAGCCGCACCGCCGTCGGGCAGCTGCTGATGGACCAGGCCGTCGTCGCGGGCGTCGGCAACGTGTACCGCGCCGAGGTGCTCTTCCGGGCCGGGATCTCGCCGCACCGCCCTGGCCGGTCGGTCACGCAGGCGGAGTTCGACGGCGTCTGGACCGATCTCGTCCGCCTGATGCGAGCCGGGCTGCGCGCCGGGCGGATCGTGACCACGCGGCCGGCGGACCGCCGACGGTCCGGTCGGGTGCGGACCCAGGACGCGCACTACGTGTACCGACGAGCCGGCCTCCCGTGCCGCGTCTGCGGCACGCCGGTGGCGACCGAGCTGATGGCCACCCGCAACCTGTTCTGGTGCCCGGCATGCCAGGCGGCGTGACCGCGCCGGCCAGGCACCGGGCCGATCTGTCGCTTTTGCCCCTGCCTGCCGCCCGGCGGGCGTAGGCTCGGCGCGCCACGGCGAGGGGAGACGACGTGTGGGACCTGGGGGCCCTCTCCGAGCGCGACATGAGCGACCTCGTGGGCCGGATGCGCGCGCTCGAGGTGCCCGCGTCCAGCATCGAGGAGTCGGCGGACGCCCTGGTCTCCTACCTCCGGCGGGAGCTGGTCGACCCGACGTCCGGGACGTCCGCCGTCGTGCTGGCCCGGTGCTTCGTGACGACCGCCTGGGCCGACCTGCCCGGCAGCGTCCGGGGGGCCGCCGGGCCGGTCCCCGCTGATCCGGCTGACGAGACCCCCGTCCTCGCCCTGCTTGCCAGCGACGGCGAGCTCCCGGAATGGCAGGACCGGCGCCGCTCGGCCGCGCACCAGGCCGTCCCGCTGCGCCGGGACGACCTCGAGGCCCGGGCACCAATGGTGTCCGCCCTGCTGCGCGGTCTCGGCGTCGAGCTCGACGAGCTGGCCGACGCCGTGCGGCGCGCCCGCTCCGGCGACCTGCACGGGCTCGCGACGTCGTCGTTCGGTGTGTTCCACGAGCCGGTGGCGGCCGGCTCCGCCCAGGTGCCGGACCAGGAGTTCGTGGACGCGCACGGCATCGCGTCCGTCCTCGGCTTCGGCGGGATGCTCCCCGACGGCACCGTGTTCGCGCTGCTGCTGTTCACCCGGGTGCCGGTCCCGGCGCTCACCGCACAGCTGTTCGGCACGGCGGCGCTGAGCGCGAAGCTGGTGCTGCTGTCCTCCGGCGCGTCGCGGCTCTTCGCTGACGGCCCGGAACGGCCGGTCCCGGCCCAGCACGTGCAGCAGCTCCGCGAGACGACGCTGCGCCAGCTGCTGGACGTGCAGACCATGGCCGCGGCACACCATGCCGCCGGTCTGCAGGCGGTGATGCGCGCGCTGGAGGCACGCGACAGCAGGCTGCGCCAGGAGGCGTCGGTCATCGAGACGCTGCACTCGATCGGCAGCGCGTTGGCAGCCGAGCTGGACCTCGAGCGGCTGGTGCAGAAGGTCACGGACGCGGCGGTCAG
>DASTVO010000158.1:0-10302 GCA_035759075.1 Actinomycetes bacterium | reverse complement strand
GGTCGTCCGGTGCCACCGCCGCCTGAGGGCTTCCGGCTGCGCGCCGTCGAGTGGCCGGCGCCGCTCGACGCGCGCCGGGGCGTCGTCCGGCTCGCCGCCGAGACGATGTCGCTGCTCGGCCTGCGCCCCTGGGACCCGCTGCGGCTGGAAGGCCGACGGCTCACCGGTGCCCTCGTCGCGACCGCGCCGCCGGGGACCGACAGCCGGGTCCTGCTCTGCGACGAGCTGACGCTGCGCAACCTCGGCCGTCCGGACGGCGGCGACGTCGACACCCGGCGGGCGCTCGAGCAACCGACCACCACGCTGATGCTCTCCGGGCCGCCGGAGCTTGCCCGGGGCGTGCCGCCCGAGGTGCTGCGGCTGGCGCTGCTCGGCAAGGTGGTGACCCAGGGCGACGAGGTCTCGCTGCTGCCGCAGGACTTCGTGCTGCCGGAGGGCACCGACCCGTCCGCCCGCGACGCCGCCCGCCGGCACCTGGCGGGGCTCGCCGGGGCCGACGACTGGCAGACCGTCCTGCTGCTGGTGGTCGGCGCGGCTCCGCGTGAGCCGTCCATCGTGACGATGGGGACGACCGTCGGCTGGGTCGACGGGCTCACCACGACCGGCGAGGCCGGGTCGACCATCCTTCGCAGCCTCGCCCCGCCACCTCCGGTGCCGGTGCCGGCCACGCAGGGGCCGGGCGCCACCACGGCGACCTCACCGGCGGCCCTCCCCGGGCTCGAGGACGCCGCCGCCGACCTCCGCGAGTGGCTGGACCTGGGCTTCCACGGGCACGACCTGCTGCGCCAGCTCGGCACCACGCCGCACCTCGGCGTCCTCGTCAGCGGCCCGGCCGGCTGCGGGAAGTCGACCCTGGTGGAGTCGGTCGCGGCTGCCCTGGGCGCCTCGGTGCGCCGGGTCGGCGGCGCCCGGCTCGCGGCGACGGACCCGACGGCCGCGGCCCGCGAGCTGGCCCAGGCGGCGGACGCGGCCCTGAGCAGCGCCCCGTGCGTCCTGCTCGTCAGCGACGTCGAGGCGCTGGCCCCGCGCGACCCGGCTGCGGCGGCTCCGCTGGCGGAGACGCTCCTGGACACGATCCGGCGACTGGTGCCGACCGAGCGGGTCGCGGTGGTGTGCACGACGACGAACCCGGAGGCAGTGTCGCGGCGGGTACGCGAGGCCGGGATGCTCGAGCGCGAGATCGTCATCCCGCTCCCCACGCGCGACCAACGGCGCCGGATGCTCGAGGCGCTGACCCACGCGACCCCGCTGGTCGACGTCGACCTCGAGGACGTGGCCGGCCGGACACCCGGGTTCGTGCTGTCCGACCTCGTCGGGCTCTGCCGCGAGGCCGCGGTTCGCGCCGCGCACCGGCACCGTGCCCAGCCGGAGGGCCCCGGAGCCGCCGCCCCGGCGGTGACCCCGGCGGACTTCGCGGCGGCACTGACGGTGGTGCGCCCGACCGCGATGCAGGGAGACTCGCTCGAGGTGCCCGACCTCACCCTCGACGACGTCGGCGACATGGCCGAGGCGAAGCGGGCGCTGACGGAGGCGGTCGTCTGGCCGCTGACCTATCCCGACACGTTCGACCGGCTCGGGGTCCAGGCCCCACGCGGCGTCCTGCTCTACGGGCCGCCCGGCTGCGGCAAGACCTTCCTCGTCCGTGCGCTGGCCGGCACCGGGCGGGCCAACGTCCTCTCCGTCAAGGGCGCCGAGCTGCTGACCAAGTGGGTGGGCGAGTCCGAGCGCGGGGTGCGCGAGCTGTTCCGCCGTGCCCGGCACGCCGCGCCGGCGATCGTGTTCCTCGACGAGGTGGACGCGCTGCTGCCCACCCGCGGCGCCTCGTCGGACACCGGCGTGACCGACCGGGTGGTCGCGGCCGTCCTGACCGAGCTCGACGGGGTGGAGGGCCTGCGCGACGTCTGCGTCGTGGCCGCCACCAACCGACCGGACATGGTCGACCCCGCGATGCTGCGCCCGGGCCGGCTGGACCGGCTGGTCTACGTCGGGCCACCGGACGCCACGGCGCGCGCGGAGATCCTCGCGGCCGCGTCCCGGCGCACCCCGCTCTCGCCGGAGGTCGACCTGGCCGCTCTCGCCCGGGACTGCGAGGGCTACTCGGCCGCCGACTGCGCCGCCCTGGTCCGCGAGGCGGCCCTGGCCGCGATGCGCGAGTCGATGGACTCCCCCGTGGTCACGGCCGCGCACGTCGCGGCCGCCCGCGCGGTCGTCAGGCCGTCGCTGCACCCCGGGCAGCTGGCGCAGCTGGAGCGCTTCGCCGCCTCACGACGCTGAGGTCGCCGCCGCCAGCAGGTCCGCCAGCAGCTCGACGACGCCCTCCGGCCCGTCGACGACGAGGTCCGCCCGCTCGGCCAGCTCGGTCACCTCGGTGGAGCCGCTGCAGACCAGCAGCCCCGGCAGCCCCTCGGCGCGCAGCCGGTTCACCTCGGCGAACGCGGCCAGGTCCCCGAGGTCGTCGCCGACGAAGACCACCGCCGGGGGTCGCTGCTCCTCGACCAGCGACCGCAGCGCACCGCCCTTGTCGGCACCCTCGGGGCGCAGCTCCAGCACCAGCCGGCCGGGCTCGACCACCAGGCCGGTCTCGTCGGCGAGCTTCTCCAGCGGGATCCGCAGCAGCTCGAAGGCCTCCTGCGGTGACGCCGTGCGGCGGGTGTGGACGGCGACCGCACGGCCCTTGTCCTCGACCCAGGTCCCCTCCGGCGCCCCGAGGTCGGCCAGCAGGTCCGGCAGCCGCCGCTTGGCAGCCGCGACCCCCGCAGCCGTCTCCGGAGCGGTGAGCTTGCCGTCGGCCCAGCGCTCGAGGCCGTAGTGGCCCAGGACCACCACACCGGGGACGCCGGACAGGCCGCCGTACTCCACCGCGACCTCGGCCGGCCGGCCGGTGACGACCGCGACCCGGACGCCCGCAGCGGCGAGCCGCCGGAGCAGGTCAGGCACCGCGGAGTGGGCGCGGGCCTGGTCGGGGTCGGGCACGATCGGCGCGAGCGTGCCGTCGAAGTCGAGACCGAGCAGCGCGCCCTGCGGCTGCGCGAGCAGCGCCGCCAGCCCGACCCGGCCGGCCTCGGTCGCCGGCGTCGGGACCGTCACCTCAGCCGCCCGGATAAGAGTCGGTGACCACGACGGTGAGCCGGGTCGTCGAGAGGTTGCCGAACCGTGGCTTCACCCGCGGCTCGGTCGGGAGGTCACGGGCCACGGCGAGCGCCTCCGCCTCGGCCCCTTCCGGGTGGTAGACGGTGGTGTCCGGCACGACCCCGCGGAAGTTGCCGACCGCGTACACGTCCCAGCCCTCGGCGCGCAGCGCGTCGGCGACCGAGCCGGCGAGCCCGCGGCGCGAGGTCTGGTTGAGCACGACCACCTCCAGGTCGCGGGCCACTGGCTCCGAGGCGGTCGGCTCGGACGAGGGCGACGACTCGCCGGCCGCGGACCCGTTGGCCGTCACGGACGGTGACGGGGTGGGCGTGGGCTCGGGTCGCGAGGACTGCTCCTGCGCGGACGAGGCGGCGGCGCGCGGCTGGTCCGGCGCCTCCCCCTGCCAGACCGCCAGCGCGGTGATCAGGGAGGCGACCGCCGCGACGGCGAGGGCGGACGGGATGAGCGCTCCCACGAAGCCGCCGCCGGTCCGGTGGGCTCCGGCACGGCGGCGGGGGGAGCTCGCGGGCGGCTGCGCCCGCGTAGGCGTGGACGTGCTCATGACCCGCGAGAGGGTACCGGGATCAGACCTCGATGCCGAGCCGGCGTGCAGAGCGCGCGCGCTGGCGGGCCGAGCGCAGCCGGCGCAGCCGCTTCACCAGCATGGGATCGGTCGCCAGCGCCTCCGGGCGGTCGATCAGTGCGTTGAGCACCTGGTAGTACCGGGTCGCCGACATGTCGAACAGCTCGCGGATCGCCTGCTCCTTCGCGCCCGCGTACTTCCACCACTGGCGCTCGAACCCGAGGATCTCCTGGTCACGGGCCGAGAGCTGCGACTCCGCCCCGGCCTCGGTGGGCCGGAAGGCGTCCGCGGCGTCCGTCGTGCCCATGCCACTCCTCGTTGCTCGCTCAGGCGCTGTCCGCGGGGTCGGCTGTCGCTCCCCCGGCTACCGCGGCACATCCTAGAGGTGAATGACAGCAGTGTCATTCACCTCGGGGTGACGCGCGTCCGGCGGCTCAGCTGCGTTCCACCGAGAAGACCGGTCGGCCGCCCGGGCACTCTGCCCGGACGTCGACCTCGCGCTCCTCGCCGTCGCCGCGGAGCTCGAACCGCACCCGGACCCGGTCCGGGCCGCTGTCGCGGACCTCGACCGACCATCCGGCGGCCGGCGTCGCGTAGACCAGCGCGGCGGCCTGCCCGGTGCAGCTGACCGCAACGGTCCCGCCGTCCGTCGGCCGCGTCGAGGTGACCCCCGAGGTCGCAGCGTCCGTCGGCTCCGGGGTCGGCGAGGCGGTACCGGTCCCGGTGGGTCCGTCGGACGGTGACCGCGACGCCCCCGACGGTGACGAGGACGGCGCCGGCTGGGCGGGTGCGCCGTCTGTCCTGGTGACCGCCTGCCCCGCGCGGTCCACCGCGTACCAGGCCGACCCGGACCCGACGGCGACGGCAAGCCCCCATGCCGCCACCACGAGTACGCCGCGTGGAACCCGGCCGGTGATCCCGCTCATCAGGCTGCCACCCTCCCGATCGGCAGTACGGTCGCCCGGTGTCCAGCATCCTCCTCGTCGAGGACGACCCGGCGATCCGGCACGAGCTCGTGCGGGTGCTGCGGGACCGCGGGCACGCGGTCGCCACGGCGCCGACCGGCATGGAGGGCCTCCGGATGGCGGTCGAGGACCGTCCCGACGTGGTCCTGCTCGACCTGGGTCTCCCGGACGTCGACGGCGCCCAGGTCCTCGGGATGCTGCGCGGCGTGAGCGACGTACCGGTCGTGGTCGTGACGGCCCGGGAGGGGGACGCCCACCTGGTCCGGGCGCTGGACGCCGGCGCCGACGACTACGTCGTCAAGCCGTTCTCGGTCGAGCACCTGGAGGCACGGGTGCGCGCCGTGCTGCGGCGGGCCGGCGGCCCCGACGCGGGTGACTCCGTGGTCCGTGTCGGCGAGCTCGAGGTCGACGGCCGCTCCCGCACCGCACGGCTCGCCGGGGCCGACCTGAGCCTGAGCCGCAAGGAGTTCGACCTGCTCTTCCTGCTGGCGAGCAGGGCCGGCGAGGTGGTCTCCAAGCGCGAGCTGCTCTCCGAGGTCTGGCAGCAGGCGTGGGGCGGCGGCGAGCGGACAGTCGAGGTGCACCTGTCGTGGCTGCGGCGCAAGCTCGGCGAGACCGCGCAGCACCCGCGGTACCTGCACAGCGTGCGCGGCGTCGGCGTCCGGCTCACCGCGCCGCCGGCCGAGCCGGAGCGCTCGTGAGGCGGTCGCTCCGGCTGCTGGTCGCCGCCACGACGTCAGCGGTGGCGCTGTCACTGCTGATCCCGCTGAGCCTGCTGGTGCGGACCCTGGCCGAGGACCGCGCGATCCAGGCGGCGAACGACGAGGCCAGGACCCTCGCCGCCGTGGTGGCCACGCTGCCCGGTGACGCCGGCGAGGACGAGGTGGTGTCCGCGCTCGAGCAGGCGTCGCCACTGCTCGTCACCGTGCGGCTCCCGGACGGACGGGTCGTCCGGGCGACCGGCGAGGGCGGCACCCTCGGCGCCGCGGCTGAGAGCCAGCTCGACAGGGCAGCCGCCGGGGAGTCCTTCAGCACCCAGGAGCAGGGGAACCCGGTCATCTACGTGCCTGCCGTGACGGCGGGCGGCACGGCCGTCGTCCGGGTCGAGGTCCCGGACGCGGAGACCTCCCGGGGTGTCGGCGTCGCGGTCGCGACGCTCGCGGTCCTGGGCCTGGCGATGCTCGTGGTCGCGGTCGCGGTCGCCGACACGCTGGCCCGACGGCTGAGCGCCCCGCTCGTGGGCATCGCCGAGACCGCGCGGCGGCACCGGTCCGGGGACCTCGCCGCGCGCGCCCCGGAACGCGGGCCGCCGGAGGTCGTCGACGTGGGCCGGGCGCTCAACGAGCTCGCGGTACGCGTCGAGGAGCTGCTCGTGGCCGAGCGGGAGGCAGTCGCGGACCTCGCTCATCGGCTCCGGACCCCGGTGACCGCGCTGCGGCTCGCCGGCGAGCAGGTCCCCGACCCCGTCGGGAAGCGGGTGCGCGGCTACGTGGACGACCTCGAGCGAGCCGTCGACGGGCTGGTGCGCGACGCCCGCCGGCCGGTCCGGTCGGCGATGTCCGCACGGTGCGACGCGGCCGCGGTCGCCGCGGAGCGCGTCGCGTACTGGACCCCGTTGGCCGAGGACCGCGGCGTCCGGCTCACGGTCACCGCGAGGTCTCCCGCGGTGGTCGCCGTCGACGGACAGGAGCTCGCCGACGTGCTGGACGCGTTGCTGGACAACGCGTTCGCCCACGCCGGCGAGGAGCTCCGCCGGGTCGAGGTCGAGGTCGAGGTCGGGGGGTCGGTCACCACCGTGGCGGTGGCGGACGACGGCCGTGGGCTGCCGCCTGTCGTCCCCACGGAGCGCGGCCACAGCGGCTCCGGGTCGACCGGTCTCGGGCTCGACATCGCGCGGCGCACCGCCGAGGCGGCCGGCGGTGCGCTGCGGACGGGAAGATCGGGCCTGGGCGGCGCGTACGTCGCCGTGGCGCTGCCCACCGCCCTCGCCTGACCGTCCCGGGCGGGACGGCTCAGACATCCCATTAGTCGTCGTCACCGTCATCGTGGCCGTGGCCGCTGTTGTCGGTGTCGTCGTGGTCGTCGCCGCCGCCGTGGCCGCTGCGGTCCTCGTCCGCCTCGCGGTCGTCGTGTCCGCGGTCGTCGCCCGGCTCAGGAGTGCGTGCGTCCCGGTCGTCGCCGGGCTCGGTCCGCTGGTCGCGGTCCACCAGCCCGCCGTGGTCGTCGCCGGCCTCGTGCGTGGCCTCGGACGTGGCCTCGGACGTGGCCTCGGAAGTGGCCTCGTGCGAAGGCGTGGCGCTGCTCGAGGCACTGGACGAGGCACTGGGCGAAGCACTCGATGACGTCGTCGGGCTGTCGTCGGGCGAGTCGTCGACGCGGTCGTCGTCGTCCAGCGAGGGCGACCCGGTCGCAACCGGCAGGCTGGGGTCCGGTGCCGGGCTGTTCGGCGAGTCGGCCGCCGCCGCGGTCAGGGCCGCAGCGGAGACGGCGAGGACGGCCGCACCGGATGCGGCCAGGACGGCGAGTCGTCGGATCGTCATGGGGTTCCTCCTCTGAGTGGGTGTGCTCAGAGGTTCGTCCAACGCGGCTCAGGAGCGCCTCAGCGCAGGCTCAAGCCCTGCTCAAGCGGCGAGCGGGCAGATCGTGACACCCGCACCGCGGACGGCGTCCACCAGTCGCTCGTGGGCGGCCACGGTTTCGCCGGACCAGACCACCGAGCGCACCACCTCGCCGTTGACGACGGCTCCGTCCTCGACCACCGAGGTCCCGCCCGAGGCGGCGAGGTTCGCCCGCAGGTAGTCCTGGGGCGTCCCGCAGTCGACCGCCGCCAGGTCGGCCCGGACCAGGTCCAGGCGACCTTCGGCGTGCAGCCGCGACCAGGACAGCTCGTACAGCCCGCTGGGGCGGTCCTCGAGGTCACGCACCGACCACCACGGCAGCAGCGCGGTCCCCACGTACCGCAGGTCGCCGAAGTCGCCGGCTGCCTGCCGGACGCACAGCAGCCGCGGCCGCTCCCCGTCCCAGCCGGACACCAGGTCGTCGAGCACCGCGGTCGCGCCGGCCGGGTACCACGCGTCGGCGTTCGTGACCAGCACGGCCCGGCCGTCCAGCCATCCCCGCAGCCGGCCCAGGGCACCGGCGGTGCCGAGCGCCTCGGCCTGCTCGTGGGAGGGGTGCACGTCGCGACCGGACAGCGCTGCCAGCATCTGGTCGGCGTGGTGGTGCAGGTTGACCGCCACCTCGTCCGCGTACGGCCTGACCCGGTCCAGCGCCCAGTCCAGCAGGGGGCGCCGGTCGACGGTGCACAGCGGCTTCGGGCGGACGCGGGTGAGCGGCTCGAGCCGCGTGCCCGCGCCGGCGGCGAGCACCACCCCGGCGAGCGAGTCGGACATCGGGGCACGCTCTCACGGGCCGGGAATCGACGCCCGCCCAGGGGCGTTCGGGTGCACATGCCTGCTGTCACCGTCGACGACGTCCTGTCGCTTCCCCGCCTGCCCCAACCCGACCCGGCCGCGGCCGAGCGCCCGGTGCGGTCCGTGACCACCGCGCCGCGCGGCTTCGAGGGCGAGGGCTTCCCCGTCCACCGTGCGTTCGCCGGCGTCGACCAGCGGCTGCTCGACCCGTTCATCCACCTCGACCAGATGGGCGAGGTCGAGTACGCGCCGGTCGAGCCGAAGGGCACCGCCTGGCACCCGCACCGCGGCTTCGAGACGGTCACGTACATGATCGACGGCGAGATGGCCCACCAGGACTCCAACGGCGGGGGCGGCCTGATCACCAACGGCGACACCCAGTGGATGACTGCCGGAGCAGGGATCCTGCACATCGAGACCCCGCCGGAGCACCTGGTGCTCAGCGGCGGCCTCTTCCACGGCTTCCAGCTCTGGGTGAACCTCCCGGCGGCCGCGAAGTGGTCGCCGCCGCGCTACCAGGACATCCGCGGGGCGAAGGTCGGTCTGCTCTCGTCCTACGACGGCGGGGCGCTCGTCCGCCTGATCGCCGGGACGCTGCCCGGCGTCGACGTGTCCGGGCCCGGGTCCACCTACACGCCGATCACGCTGGCGCACCTCACGCTGTCCCCCGGCGCCCGGGCCACCCTGCCGTGGCGGCCCGACTTCAACGCGCTGGTCTACGCCCTCGGCGGAGCCGGCAGCGTGGGCCCGCTGGACTCGGGGCGGCGTCCGCTGCGTGCGGGCCAGCTCGCTGTGCTCGGCGCCGGCGACGTGCTCTCGGTGCAGGCCGACGACGTCCAGGAGTCGCGCAGCCCGGAGCTCGACGTCCTGGTGCTCGGAGGGCAGCCCATCCGCGAGCCGGTCGCGTGGTACGGCCCGTTCGTCATGAACACCGAAACCGAGCTGCGTCAGGCCTTCGCCGACTTCCAGGCCGGCCGGCTGGGGCAGGTGCCCGCCGAGCACGCGTAGCCACTGCCCTGAACCGGCGCTAGGTTTCGCCACGAGGTGAGACACGGTGGCGGTGCGGGACGAGGCGGAGGCCCGGGAGCGGTTCGACCAGCGGTACGGCGGCGCGGTCCTGCCTGCCACCGAGCGCGTCGAGCAGGCGGTGTTCGGCGCCTCCTACGGCACGATCGGCGCCACCACCCGGGCCCAGGCCGACCAGCTCGGACGGGTGCTCGAGCTCGGGCCCGGAGACCGGCTGCTGGACGTCGGTTCGGGCTGCGGCTGGCCCGGTCTGTACCTCGCCGGGACGACCGGCTGCTCGGTCGTGGTGACGGACCTGCCGATGCCCGGGATGCGCCGGGCCCGCGAGCGGGCCGCCGCGGACGGGCTCACCGACCGTACGGCCGTCGTCGTGGCCAGCGCCCGGCACCTGCCGTTCCGGCCCGAGTGCTTCGACGCGATCGTGCACACCGACGTCCTCTGTTGACTGACCGCGAAGCTCTCCGTGCTGAGGGCCTGTCGACGTCTCCTCCGGCCGGGCGGCCGCACGGCGTTCTTCACGATCACCGTGACCGAGGGCCTGTCGCCCGCGCTGCACCGGCGTGCGGTGCTCCAGGGGCCGAGGGCGGTCGCGTCGTCCCAGCCGCAGCCCGAGCTGCTCCGGCGGGCCGGCTTCACCGACGTGGTCGCGACCGACGTCACCGACGACTACCTGCGGACGTCCGAGGCGTGGGTGGCCGAGAACGAGCGGTACCGCGACGAGCTACGTCCCCCTGACGCGGAGGGCTACGACCAGCGCCTCGCCGACAACCGGACGGGCGTGGCCGCGATCCGCGACGGCCTGCTCAGGCGCTGGCTGCTGGTTGCCCGCCGGCCCGGCGGCTAGGGGCGCTCGTCAGCGCCGTACGTCTCGGCCATCGACACCACGTGGCGAGGCAGCCGACCGCTCACGACGTCCTGCAGCGTCACGTCCTCGAGGACGTGGCGCAGGCTGCCGCGTACGGCGATCCACACCGTCCGCAGCGCCTCGGTCGGGCCCTCGTAGGACAGGGCGGCGGGGCTCGTCTCGCGGACGGTCGCCAGCGGCCCCTCGACCGCGCGGATGACGTCGGCGATGGCGATCTGCGAGGCCGGGCGGGCCAACGTGTAGCCACCGTCGGGCCCGCGGCGGCTCACGAGCAGCTTGTGCTGCTTGAGCTGGCGGAGGATCTCGAGCAGGAACTTCGGC
>DASTVO010000157.1:0-2909 GCA_035759075.1 Actinomycetes bacterium | reverse complement strand
CCATGATCGACGCGCCGCCGCCGACGTCCGACCCGTCGCCGACCACGACTCCGGCGCTGATCCGGCCCTCCACCATCGAGGCGCCCAGGGTGCCGGCGTTGAAGTTCACGAAGCCCTCGTGCATGACCGTCGTGCCGTTGGCGAGGTGCGCGCCGAGGCGCACCCGGTCGGCGTCGGCGATCCGCACCCCGGTGGGCAGCACGTAGTCGACCATCCGCGGGACCTTGTCGACCCCGAGCACCTGCACCGGGCCGCTCGCCCGAAGGCGGGCCCGGACGGTCTCGAACCCCTCGGGCAGGCACGGGCCCTGGGTCGTCCAGACCACGTTCGTCAGGACGCCGAAGATGCCGCTGACGTCGACGTCGTGCGGGCGGACCAGGCGGTGGGAGAGCAGGTGCAGCCGCAGGTAGGCGTCTGGGACGTCGGCCGGCGGGGAGTCCAGGTCGATCTCGGTGCGCACGACCTCGGTTCGGACCCCGCGGCGGTCGTCCTTGCCCGTGAGCGCGGTCAGCTCCGCCGGCGCGTCGTCGTCGCTGTCTGTGCCCAGCCGCGGCTGCGGGTACCAGGTGTCCAGGACGGTGCCGGACTCGTGGACGGTGGCCAGGCCGAAGCCCCAGGCGGCGCGCTGCTCGGTCATGCGTCAGAGCCTGCCAGAGCCAGGTACCGTCGACCGCCGTGGCCCTCGCGCGCTGGAAGGACCTCTGCGTGGACGCGAGCGACCCGCGGACGGTCGCCGCGTTCTGGTCGCCGTTGCTCGGACTCGAGGCGGAGCCCGCCGGTGACGGGGTCACCCGCCTGCGCGGTGACTCGCCGGACCGGACGGTCTGGGTCAACGCCGTGCCTGAGCCGAAGACGGTGAAGAACCGGGTCCACCTGGACCTGGTGCTGCCGACGGTGGAGCCGCTCGTCGCTGGGGGCGCGGCGGTCGAGCACTTGCCGGAGCCGGGCCGGGAGTGGCACGTGCTCACCGACCCGGAGGCCAACGAGCTCTGCGTGTTCCCGGCGGGGCAGCGCTGGCCCACGGCGCTCGTCGTGGACGCGTCGGACGAGCAGGCGATCGCCGCCTGGTGGGCGGACGTGCTGGGCGCCCGGCTGTCGCCCGGCCCGGACGGTCTGCCGCGCTGGCTGCGCGACGTCGCAGGGCTGCCCTTGGAGGTCTGGAAGTTCGTCAAGGTCCCGGACCGGAAGACGGTGAAGAACCGCTGGCACTGGGACCTCGTCTGCGACGACGTCGAGGAGCTGGTCCGACGGGGTGCCACGCCTCTCCGCGGCCCGCACGGAGACGTCGACTGGCACGTCCTCGCCGACCCCGAGGGCAACGAGTTCTGCGTGTTCACCTCCTCGTAGGGTCGGTGCCATGAGCGCCCTCGACCTCTCTCTCGACGCCGCCGCCCTCACCGTCGCGCTCTGTGACATCGAGTCGGTGAGCGGCAACGAGAAGAGGCTGGCCGACGAGATCGAGCTCGCGCTCCGAGCCTTCCCGCACCTGACCGTCGACCGCGACGGCGACGCGGTCGTGGCCCGGACGTCGCTGGGTCGCGGCGAGCGGGTCGTGGTCGCCGGTCACATCGACACCGTCCCGCTGGGAGACAACCTGCCGTGCCGGGTCGAGGACGGGCGCATCCACGGGTGCGGCACCACGGACATGAAGAGCGGCGTCGCCGTCCAGCTGCGGCTGGCCGCGCAGCTGCCCGAGCCGAACCGCGACGTCACCTACGTCTTCTACGACCACGAGGAGGTCGAGGCCTACAAGAACGGTCTCGGCCGGATCGCCCGCAACAACCCCGACTGGCTGGCTGCCGACTTCGCGGTGCTGATGGAGCCGACCAACGCGACGGTCGAGGGCGGCTGCCAGGGGACACTCAAGGCCGAGGTCGTGCTGCACGGGCACCGCGCGCACTCGGCACGCTCCTGGATGGGCCGCAACGCGGTGCACGCAGCGGCCGACGTGCTGGCCCGCCTCGCCGCGTACGAGCCGGAGCAGGTCGAGATCGACGGTCTGCTGTACCGCGAGGGCCTGCAGGCCGTCGGGATCCACGGGGGAGTGGCCGGCAACGTCGTGCCGGACGAGTGCACGGTCTCGGTCAACTACCGGTTCGCGCCCTCGAAGTCCGAGGAGGAGGCGGCCGAGGTGGTGCTGCGCGTCCTGGACGGCTACGACGTCACCGTCTCCGACTCGGCGCCGGGCGCCCTCCCGGGGCTCTCGCACCCGGCCGCGGCAGCGTTCGTGGAGATGGTCGGGCGTGAGCCGCAGCCGAAGTTCGGCTGGACCGACGTCTCGCGTTTCTCGTCGCTCGGAGTGCCGGCGGTCAACTACGGTCCGGGCGACCCGAGCGTCGCGCACCAGCGCGAGGAGTACTGCGACGTCGCGCCGATCCTGGAGTGCGACAAGAGGATGTTCGCCTGGCTCGGCGGCCTTCCCCTCACGGGCTCTGCGGCTGGTTGACGAACTCTCTGTCGAGCTCGATGTTCAGCTTGTCGAGAGCCACGAGCTCGGCATCGAGGAGCGCGTGCTTGCCGACCTTCGCCACGGCGACCTGGAACGGTGAACCCTGGCTCAGCGACGGCTCGACCAGGCCGACCAGGTCTTCCCCCACCATGATCCGCACGGTCTCCACCTCCGGCGCGACGGCGACGACCAGGGCGTCGCCCATCCGCGTCCAGCCCGTCAGAGCCGTCGCGCGCAGCGGGTCGAGGCAGGCCGGCGCGCCACCCGGGGCCGTGACGAGCGCGTCGGTGGTGCTCCAGCTGACGGCCACCCCGGCGGTCGCGGTCGTGCCGGCCGCCGGCCAGCGACCCGTCACGGTCCCGTCGCAGGACCGCCTGGTGTTCACCAGCCAGGTGCTGCCGAAGCGACTCGCGAGGTCGACCGCCTGCAGGACGTTCCCGTCGCCTGCCATCGCGACCAG
>DASTVO010000156.1:0-4330 GCA_035759075.1 Actinomycetes bacterium | reverse complement strand
TCGAACGGCTGCGAGCGTTCGGTGCGCGGCTGGCCGAGTCCGGCCCGGACGACTCGCCGGGGGAGCCCGCCGCGGGCAGCTCGTAGTCGACCCGAAGATCGTTTGCGACCTTGCGCGCGATCGGTCGGCGTGTCGGCCGGCATGTCCCGACCGGACGTCGCAAACGATCTGGGTCAGCGACCTCGTGCCGCACGTCGCCCACGACGTGGTCACGGCACTGGTCTACGCGGACGTCGACGCCACTCGACGACGGGTGCGTCCCAACGGGTGAGTCTGATCAAGCATCCGTCGGGGGCCGTCGATGCAGCCTCCGTGAGAACGGTGAGTCAGCTGGCCGACCGGGACGACGTGCAGGACACCGTCGCCGCCCGGGCTGCTTCCGCGCGCCGGGTCCCCGCGACGATGATGCGACCCAAGCCGCAGCGGGTCCCCGAGCTGGCCCACATGGACCTCAAGCGGCTGCGTCGCTACCGGCGGACACTGCTCGACGAGGAGCTGCGCGCCTCCTACTGGCGACGGCTGATCCAGGCCCGCCGTGACCTGCTGCGCGCCCACGACGCCCTCGGCGACCGGCAGGCACTGACCGAGGCGCTGACCGAGCAGCGCAGCGGCGGCGGCCGCCAGGTGATCCTGCTGCTGCACCCCGACGCCGGTCTCCCCGTGCTGCCGCAGCTGCCCGACCTGTGGGCCAGCGGCGTCGGGGACCTGGACGAGGTCGCGCGCGCGGAGCTCTTCGCCCGGCTCGCCTCGGCGGAGAGCGTCCTGTCCTCCTACCGCGAGGCGCTGTTCCGGCGGCTCGACCGCGCCACCGAGGACCTCGTCGCGCGGTACCACGAGGACCCACGCCAGTGCTTCGTCGCGCTCCCGCTGGAGCACTGAGCGCCGCGCTCCGTACGCTGGCCGGGTGAGCGACGCGCCCGACAGCACCGGACCCAGGATCCGCAGCGCCCTGCAAGGGATCCCCACCTACAAGCCCGGGCGGCCGGCTGCCGCGCGCGACGGCGGTCGCGCGTACAAGCTCTCCTCCAACGAGAACCCGTACCCACCGCTGCCCTCGGTGCTCGCGACGGTCAACGAGGCGGCCACGTCGTTCAACCGCTACCCGGACATGTTCGCGACCGGGCTGGTCGCCGCCATCGCCGACCAGTTCGACATCCCGGTCACGCACGTGGCCACCGGCACCGGGTCGGTGGGTGTGCTGCAGCAGGTCGTGCAGTCCACGGCGGCCGAGGGTGACGAGGTCGTCTACGCGTGGCGGTCGTTCGAGGCGTACCCCATCGTGGTGCAGATCTCCGGCGCCACCTCGGTCCGGGTCCCGCTCACTCCGGACGAGCACCATGACCTCGACGCGATGGCGGACGCGATCACCGACCGGACCCGGTTGGTGCTCGTCTGTTCGCCCAACAACCCGACCGGCACCGCGGTGCGTCGCGACCGGCTCGAGCGCTTCCTCGACCGTGTCCCCTCCGACGTGCTCGTCGTCATCGACGAGGCGTACCGGGAGTTCGTCCGCGACCCCGAGGTGCCCGATGCCCTCGAGGTCTACCGCAACCGGCCCAACGTCGCGGTCCTGCGCACCTTCTCCAAGGCCTACGGCCTGGCCGGCCTACGGGTCGGCTTCGCGGTCGCGCACGAGCCGGTGGCCGAGGCACTGCGCAAGACGGCGGTGCCGTTCGGCGTCAGCGGGCTCGCGCAGGTGGCGGCCACCGCATCCCTGGCCGCCGAGGACGAGCTGCTCGAGCGCGTCGAGGCGCTGGTCGCCGAACGCATGCGGGTGCAGGACGCGCTGCGGGAGCAGGGCTGGTCGGTCCCGACCTCGCAGGCGAACTTCGTCTGGCTGCGGCTGGGCGAGCGCACCGAGGAGTTCGCCGCGGCCTGCGAGGCAGCCGGTGTCGTCGTCCGTCCGTTCGCGGGCGAGGGGGCTCGCGTCACGATCGGCGAGACCGAGGGCAACGACCGCTTCCTGCAGGTGGCCAAGGGGTTCGTCGCCGAGTAGTCCCACCCCACCCTGCCGGGTCGCGGACCCGGGTGCGAGCGCGGTCGGCGCGGGTGAGAAGGTCGGGACGTGCGTCTAGACCACCTCTCGTACGCGGCCGGTCCTGAAGGCATCGGGGCCTGCGTGCAGCGGCTCGGGGCGACGCTCGGTGCGGCCTTCGTCGACGGTGGTCTGCACCCCCGATTCGGCACCCGCAACTTCGTCCTGCCGCTCGCCGGCGATGTCTACCTCGAGGTGGTCGAAGCCCTGGACCACCCGGCCGCCGACAAGGCGCCGTTCGGGCAGGCGGTCAAGGCGCGGTCGGCCGCCGGCGGCGGGTGGCTGGCGTGGGTGGTGGCCGTCGACGACATCGAGAAGGTCGAGCACCGGCTCGGTCGGACGGCCGTGGCCGGTCACCGTCGGCGCCCCGACGGCGTGGACCTGACCTGGCGCCAGATCGGGATCCTCGACCTGCTCGACGACCCGGCGCTGCCGTTCTTCGTGCAGTGGGAGGTCGCTCCCGCCCTGCACCCGGCCGCGAACGGCGACGGGCCGCGCATCGAGCACGTCGAGATCTGCGGCGACCGGGAGAAGGTCACCGACTGGCTCGGGGAACCGGTTTCTGGCATCGACTTCCCGGTCGACTGGGTCGACTCCGACGAACCCGGGCTGACCGCCGTGCACTTCACGACCGCGCTCGGCACCGTCCGCATCGACTGACGCCCCGCCCCGCGCCCTTACCGCGGTGACCACGTACGTCCAGGGGTCCTGGCTCGCCGACAACTCGCTCGCCGGGACCGCCCTCTGCTCCCTACCCTCGACCGGGTGTCCAGCGCGACCCTCGAGCTGCGCGACGTCGGCTTCCGCCATGGTGCGCACACCGTCCTGAGCCGCGTCTCGGCCCGCATCGGCCCCGACGCCAGGCTGGCTGTGGTCGGTCCCAACGGGGTCGGCAAGTCGACGCTGCTCGCCCTGCTCGCGGGACTCGCAACTCCGTCGACCGGTGCGATCACCGTGTCACCGCCGGCCGCGACCGTGGTGCTGCTCCCGCAGGAGCGCGACCGGCGACCGCAGGAGACGCTGCGGGACTACCTCGCGCGGCGCACCGGCGTCGCCGCGGCGGAGGCCGCGCTCGACCTGGCGGCGCACCGGCTGGCCGACGGCGGACCGTGGGCGGACGACGCGTACGCGCTGGCGCTCGAGCGCTACCTCTCCCTCGGCGGCGCAGACCTCGGCACGCGGGCGCCAGCGGTGCTGGATCGGCTCGGGCTCGCAGCGCATGCGCTCGACCGGGCGACCGACACGTTCTCCGGCGGTCAGCTCGCCCGCGCCGGGCTGGCCGCGGTGCTGCTGTCGCAGGCCGACGTCCTGCTGCTCGACGAGCCGACCAACGACCTGGACACCGACGGCCTCGCGGAGCTCGAGGACTTCCTCGCCCGCCGCGAGGGTGCTCTGGTGGTCGTCTCGCACGACCGCACCTTCCTCGAGACGGTGGCGACCGGCGTGCTCGAGATCGACGAGTTCACCCGGCAGGGTGCGGTCTTCGGCGGCGGCTTCGCCGCGTACACGCAGGAACGTGCGCGCGCCCGGGCGGCCTCGAAGGCGGCGTTCGAGACGTACGACGCGCAGCGGTCCGGGCTGGTCGAGCGGGCCCGCCGGGAGACGGAATGGGCCCGGCAGGGCACCGCGCGGGCCACCTCGGCGCGGGCGCGGCGCAACGAGCCGGACAAGAACGCGCGGGCGGCCAAGGTGGCGGGTGCGCAGACCCGCGGCGCGGCGGCTGCCCGCACGCTGCGGGCGCTCGACCGGCTGGCGGAGGTCGCTGACGTCCGGGACCCCTGGGACCTGCGCCTGCCGCTCGGTGCCGCCGCCCGAGGCGGCGACGAGGTGGCCGGGCTGGCCGCCGCGGTGGTCGAGCGGGGCGGCTTCACCCTCGGTCCGGTCGACCTCGACGTACGCCGGGGTGACCGGGTCGCGATCGTGGGGCCCAACGGGTCGGGCAAGTCGACGCTGCTGGACGCGCTGCTGGGCCGGGTGCCGCTCGCTGCCGGCCGGCGGTGGCTCGGCCGCAACGTGGTGGTGGGCTCCGTCGACCAGGTCCGACGGACCTTCGCTCCGGCCGAGCCGCTGGTCGACGCCTTCCGGGCGGTCACCGGCCAGGACGCGCCCGCGGCCCGGACGCTGCTGGCGAAGTTCGGACTCGGTGCCGACGACGTTCTGCGGCCGGTCGGCTCGCTCTCCCCGGGTGAGCGCACCCGGGCGGACCTGGCGCTGCTGCTGGCGCGTCAGGCCAACCTGCTCGTGCTCGACGAGCCGACCAACCATCTCGACCTGGCGGCGATCGAGGCGCTGGAG
>DASTVO010000155.1:0-9884 GCA_035759075.1 Actinomycetes bacterium | reverse complement strand
CGCGGTCGTGCCGGCCGCCGGCCAGCGACCCGTCACGGTCCCGTCGCAGGACCGCCTGGTGTTCACCAGCCAGGTGCTGCCGAAGCGACTCGCGAGGTCGACCGCCTGCAGGACGTTCCCGTCGCCTGCCATCGCGACCAGACGTTGCGGCCGGGGGCCGTCGGCGGCCACGGTGAGCGAGAACATCCGCGTCTGCTCCCAGCCCGTCGGGTGCAGCGCCGGCACGACCCGCGCTCCGTCGCTCATCCAGACCTCGACCGACGCGACCCGCTCGTCGACACCGGCCACGACTCCGCGCAGGTCGCCGTCTCCTTCGACCGGCATGAGCCAGTCGACAGCGACGCTCGGCTTGTCGGCGCTCGGCTCACGGTCGATGCAGCTTCCGAAGCCGTAGCCCTCGGCGACGGCCTGCGTGCAGAGGTTGGGTCCGTCGCCGGTCGTGTCGCTGAGGACACCCTGCAGGTCGACGCGCCGCCCGTCGGTGGCGATCCGCTCGAGCACGACGGGAGGTCCGAGCACGTTCTCCGGCGCCCAGGGGTCGTCCGACCCGCTCGAGGCGGGCGGGCCGCTGTCCACGGCCTGGGTGGCGAGCAACGCCGCCCCGCCGACCAGCACCGCGGCCAGCCCGGCCGCCACGGCGCCGAGCAGCCACCGGTTGCGACGCGACCGGTCCTCGGCGAGCCGGCGCTGGTTCTCCTGCCACGCGTCCGGGGCGATGGTCACCTCGTCGAACGTGCTCCTGGCCGTCTGCAGCCGTCGCTCGAGCTGGTCATGGTTGCTCATCGGGTCTCCTCCAGCAGCGCCGCCAGGGCGTCGAGCCCTCGCGACACGTGGGACTTCACGGTGCCGCGGCTGACCCCCAAGGCATCAGCCATCTCTGCCTCGGTCAGGTCCAGCCAGTAGCGCAGGACGAGTGCCTCGCGGTGGCGGGCCGACAGCCGGCGCATCGCGTCGACGAGCTCACGGTTGCCTTCCCGGCGTACGACGTCCTGCTCGGCGGAGGCGGCGTCCGGCCGCGGCTCCATCGGGCTCCGGCGCACGACGGCGAGGTGCCGCAGCCGGGACCTGGTGAGGTTCACGACCGTGGTGCGCAAGTAGCCCACGGCGGCGTGCGGGTCGCGCAGCGTCCGGGTCCGCCGGTGCAGGCGGACGAAGGCCTCCTGCGCGACGTCCTCGGGATCGTCGGCCCCGAGCATCGCGGCCAGCCGGGTCATGGACGCGAAGTGGCTGTGGAAGAGCCGTTCGTAGACCGCCGCGGCCACCTGGGTGCGCTCCGCACGGTCGGCCACGAAGCCATCCTGTCCGACCACCGTCCCGTTGCCCGTCACACCCGAAGGACGCGCGAGTCCCCGAAAGGTTGAGGCCGCGCCGCCCCTTCCTCGGGGTTCACCCCGTTGAGTTCGGCGACGTTGCGTACCGACACGCCGGCACGACACGCCGTCCACGCGTACGGAACGTCGCCCGACCGGGGGTGGAGGGGGGCGGTGGGGGAGAGCGGTCAGGCGGGCGCGGGCACCGAGACGCCGAGGCCGCCGACGGTGTCGGCGCCGAAGCGCTCGATCTCGGCCGGCAGGTCCAGCGGGCGCAGCTTGTCGCGCTCCGCCAGGATCTCCGGGGTGAGCCGGTCGGCCGGCACCAGCCAGCTCACCTCCAGCTCGAGCCCGTCAGGGTCGCGTGCGTAGAGCGCCTTGGTGGTGGAGTGGTCGGTGGCGCCGACCAGGGCGTCGCGCTTCTGCAGCTTCGCCGCGACGTCCGCCAGGTCGGCGAGGGTCTCGACCTCCCAGGCCAGGTGGTAGAGGCCGACGGTGGAGCGACCGGCGCCCGACGGCCCCGCCTGGGCCCCGATCTGGAACAGCCCCAGGTCGTGGTCGTTGGTCGAGCTGGGCGCCCGCAGGAAGGCCGCGCCCTGGAGCGCGTCCATGCCCTCGATCGGCGCGAACCCGAGGACCTCGCGGTAGAAGGCGACGCTGCGCTGCACGTCACGGACGAACAGGACGGCGTGGTTGAGGCGGCGGACTGGCATCTGCGGGCTCCCGGGGTCGGTCGACGGCATGAGTCTAGACCAAGAAAGTTGAGTGCTCAAATATTTCTGGTAGAGTGACCCGCATGGCGCAGGACCAGCGGGACGGCGAGCGGACGGCGGCCGGCGCCGCCCCCCGGTGGCTCTCCGACGAGGAGCAGCACGCCTGGCGGTCCTTCCTCGGCTTCCTCGCGCACCTGGAGGAGGCGCTGGACCGCCAGCTCCAACGCGACGCCGGGATGCCGCACGCCTACTACCAGGTCCTGGCGATGCTCTCCGAGTCGCCGGAGCGCACGATGCGCATGAGCGACCTGGCCGCGACCACGTCGTCGTCGCCGAGCCGGCTCTCGCACGCCGTCGCCCGGCTGGAGGAGCGGGGCTGGGTCCGGCGGGAGAAGCACCCGACCGACCGGCGCGGGTCGCTCGCCGTCCTGACCGACGAGGGGTACGCGGCGCTCGTGGCGGCCGCACCCGGCCACGTCGAAGCGGTCCGGGAGGCGTTGTTCGACCGGCTCAGCCCGGCACAGGTCACGGCGATGTACGACATCTTCCACACGCTCGCGGACGGCGCCGGCGCTCAGCCGTCCGGCCGGACTCCCGCCTTCTGACCGGGTCCCGCACGGGCCCGGGATAACCTCGCCGCATGGCTGAGTTCAACCCGCCTGAGGAGAGCGAGCCCGACGCTCCGCGTCCGCGCGAGAAGCACAAGGGGCCGGTCACCCTGCGGCGCCGTCAGGTCGAGGTCACCACCACCGACCAGCGGCTCCTGGACACCCGCGGACCGACCGACTGGGTGCACGCCGACCCGTGGCGGGTGCTGCGGATCCAGTCCGAGTTCGTCGAAGGCTTCGGCGCGCTGGCCGAGCTCGGCCGCGCCGTCAGCGTCTTCGGCTCGGCCCGCATCGACCGCGAGTCGGCCGAGTACTCCCTCGGCATCAAGGTGGGCCGGCTGCTCGCCGAGGCCGGCTTCGCCGTGATCACCGGCGGCGGCCCCGGCTCGATGGAGGCCGCAAACCGCGGCGCCTGCGAGGCGGGCGGCGTCTCGGTGGGGCTCGGGATCGAGCTGCCCTTCGAGCAGGGCATGAACGACTGGGTCGACATCGGTGTCGACTTCCGCTACTTCTTCGCCCGCAAGACGATGTTCGTCAAGTACGCGCAGGGCTTCATCGTCCTGCCCGGAGGCTTCGGCACCCTCGACGAGCTGTTCGAGGCGCTCACCCTGGTCCAGACCCGCAAGGTCACCTCGTTCCCGGTCGTCCTGATCGGGCACACCTACTGGGACGGCCTGGTCGACTGGCTGCGCACGAGCGCGCTGGCCGAGGGCAAGATCGCGGCGAAGGACCTCGAGCTGTTCACGGTCACCGACGACCCGGTCGAGGCGGTCCGGATCGTGCAGGACGCCGAGTCCGCCGAGCAGGAGGCCCGCGAGCGGGAGGCAGCCGTCGCGGCCGCCCGCGACCACGCCCGGGCGGTCGAGTCGGGCGGGCCCGAGCACCAGCGCACCCGCTCCTAGTGGTCGCCGTCTGCGTCTTCTGCTCGTCCAGCGGGCAGATCGACGGGTCGTACGTGGAGCTGGCGGCGCGGGTCGGCACGGAGCTCGCCCGTCGCGGGCACACCCTGGTCAGCGGCGGTGGCAGCGTCTCCTGCATGGGCGCGGTCGCGCGGGCCGCCCGGGCGGGGGGCGCCCGCACGATCGGGGTCATCCCGCAGCGCCTGGTCGACCTCGAGGTCGCCGACCACGACGCCGACGAGCTCGTGGTCACCCCGGACATGCGCAGCCGCAAGGGAGTGATGGACGCCGCGGCGGACGCCTTCCTGACCCTGCCCGGCGGCCTGGGCACGCTGGAGGAGCTGCTGGAGATCTGGGTCGCGCGGACCCTCTCCCTGCACGGCAAGCCAGTGGTGGTGCTCGACCCCGACGGCCTCTACGACCCGCTGCGTGCCCAGGTCGAGCTGCTCACCGACCGCGGGTTCGTCCGGTCGGTGGCCCGGGACGCGGTCCACTGGGTCCGGGAGGTCGGGCCGGCCTTCGACATTCTGGAGCGCGCCCTGGGTGAGCCGCGGGTCACCACCACGGCCGACGAGCTGCTCGAGGCCGAGCCCTAGACCCGGCACCGGACCCGGACCCGGACCTGGGCCCGGACCCCCCAAGATCCCTATGGCCGTGCCCAGGAAGCGAGTCGACTGCGTTCCCGAGCACGGCGGAGGGGATCATGGGGCTCGGTCAGGCGAGGCCGCGCCGGGAGACGGCCGGGCGACGGGTGCCGCGGATCGACGCCACCGTGTCCAGCGCCCGCCGGGTCGCGCGGACCTGGTGGGCCCGGAACACCCGCGCGCCGTGCCAGGCGCAGATCGCGGTGGCAGCCAGCGTCGCCTCCAGCCGGCCGTCCTTGTCGACGTCGAGCACCTCGCCGAGGAACTTCTTGTTCGACACCGCCACCAGGACCGGCCACCCGGCGGCGACCAGCTCGTCCAGACGCCGGGTCACCTCCAGCGAGTGGTAGGTGTTCTTGCCGAAGTCGTGGGCGGCGTCGACGAGCACGCCGTCCCGGCGCACCCCGGCCGCGACCGCCTTCTCCGCGAGCCCGGTCACCGTCGTGACCACGTCGGCCACCACGTCGTCGTACCCGGTCCGGTGCGGGTCGGTGCGCGGCGGCAGCCCGCCGGCGTGGCTGCACACCAGCCCGGCGCCGTACTCCGCCGCCACATGCGCCAGACCGGGGTCGGCGCCCTGCCACGCGTCGTTGAGCACGTCGGCGCCCGCCTCGCACGCCGCCCGCCCCACCGACGCCCGCCACGTGTCCACGCTGATGACCAGCTCGGGGTGCCGGCGGCGGACCGCGGCGACGAACGGCGCCGTCCGGGCGATCTCCTCGTCGGCCGGGACCGGCTCGCCCGGCCCGGCCTTCACGCCGCCGACGTCGACGATCGCGGCACCGTTCTCGACGGCGTCGTCGACCGCCGCCATCGCCGCGCTGTCGTCGAGGTACGCGCCCTGGTCGAAGAACGAGTCGGGCGTCCGGTTCACGATCGCCATCACGACGAGCTCGTCGTCGCCGAACTCCCTCGCGCCCAGCCGCAGACCCATGGCACCAGCGTGGCACGATCGGTGCGTGCCGCTCCTGATGCTCCTCGTCCTGCTCGCGGTCGTCGCCGCCGTGGCCGTGGTGGCGGTAGGCCGCGCGGGCTCGATGTCCGACGCGCCGCCGGACCGGTCGCCGCGCGGGGTGCTGCCCGCCGGTGACGTGGACCGGCCGGCGGTGGACGGGCTGCGCTTCTCCGTCGGGCTGCGCGGCTACCGGATGGACGAGGTCGACGCCGTCCTGGACCGGCTGGTCGCCGAGCTCGAGGCCCGCGACGCGCGTATCGCCGAGCTGGAGCACCGACCGGCCGAAGGAGTCTGAACCGTGGCAGAGCTCGTGGTCACCCAGGTCGTCGCCGCCCCCGCCAAGCAGGTCTGGGACGTCCTCACCGACTGGGACGTGCACGACCAGTGGATGCTCTTCACCCACGCCGAGGGCGGCCGCGCCGAGGGCGAGACCATCTCCGCGTTCACCGGGATCGGCCGGCTCGGCTTCCTCGACACGATGACCATCACGGTCTGGGAACCGCCGCACCGGGCGGTGGTCAGGCACACCGGCAAGGTGGTGCGCGGCTCGGGTGCTTTCGAGGTGGAGGAGCTCGGCGACCGCCGCAGCCGCGTGGTCTGGTCCGAGTGGGTGGACCTGCCCTTCGGCGTGGTCGGGCGGATCGGCTGGCCGGTGGCGCGCCTCTTCCTGCGCGCCGGCGTGCAGTTCTCGTTGGGGAGGCTCGCGCGGTTCGTCGAGAGCGGCCGGTCGGGGTGAGCGGCGTCGTCCCGGGTCCGGACGGCCGGCTCCGCTGCCCCTGGGGCGCCGGGTCGTCAGTGGAGTACGTGGCCTACCACGACGACGAGTGGGGACGGCCGGTACGCGGCGAGGTCGAGCTGTTCGAGCGGATCTCGCTCGAGGCGTTCCAGTCGGGCCTGTCCTGGCTGACCATCCTGCGCAAGCGGGAGGCGTTCCGGACTGCGTTCGCGGGTTTCGACCCCAAGCTGGTCGCGGCCTTCGACGCCGACGACGAGGCCCGGCTGCTGGCCGACGCCGGCATCGTGCGGAACAGGGCCAAGGTGGCTGCCACGATCGCCAACGCCCGGGCCGTGCTCGAGCTGGACGAGCCGCTGCCCGACCTGCTCTGGTCGTTCGCGCCCGACGGTCACCGGCCGGCCCCACGGACCCTCGACGAGGTGCCCGCGGTCACGCCGGAGTCGACCGCGATGGCGAAGGCGTTGCGGCGCAAGGGGTTCCGCTTCGTGGGCCCCACCACCGCGTACGCCCTCATGCAGGCGACCGGGATGGTCAACGACCACCTCGCCGGCTGCGTCTACCGCGACCAGGCGGACTGACGGTCCGCTCAGCGGCCGGTGAAGGTCGGCTGCTCCTTGGCGAGGAACGACCGCACCGCGCCGACGTGGTCCTCGGTGGTCCCGGTGCGGTTCATCATCTGCTGCTCCACCTCGAGCGACTCGTCGAGCCCGTGGCCGGCGGAGAACGCGAGTGACTGGCGGATCGAGGCGTACGCGACGGTGGGTCCCGCGGCGAGCCGTACCGCCAGCGCCCGCGCGGTCTCGGCGACCTGGTCGCCCGGCACGACCTCGGTGACCAGCCCGAGCCCGAGCGCCTGCTCCGCCGTCAGCGTCGAGGGCAGCATGAGCAGCTCCTTGGCCTTGGCCAGCCCGACCAGCCGGGGCAGCGACCAGGACGAGCCGGAGTCGGCGGACAGCCCCACGGCGGAGAAGGCCATCGTGTACTTCGCCGTGTCCGCTGCGATCCGGAAGTCGCAGGCGAAGGAGAAGGCGGCGCCCGCGCCCGCGGCGGCACCGTTCACCGCTGCGACGACCGGCTTGGGCATCGTCGCCAGCGTCGTGGCGATCGGCGTGTAGTGGTCCGGCACGGTCGACCAGACGGCGTCCCGGTCCGCCTCGAGGTTGTGGGCGTGCTCGGCGAGGTCCTGGCCGACGCAGAAGGCCCGGCCGCTGCCGGTGAGCACGACGGCACGGACCGCAGGGTCCTGCGCCGCCATCTGCAGGGCGTCCCGCAGCGCGACCTTCAGCTCCGTGTTCAGCGCGTTCATCGCGTCGGGCCGGTTCAGGGTGACCGTCGCAACGGAGTCGGACAGGTCGTAGAGCAGGACGTCGGACACAGGGCTCCTCGGCTGGCGGTGGCTGACGGTCTGGGGCACCGGCGGGTCAGGAGCTCGCGGTGAGGCAGCGCTCCACGAACCGTCGTGCACCGGGGCTCAGTCTCTCGCTCTCGGCGTCGAAGAACTCGGCCGCCTTGTCGCCCGGCCAGTCCGTCGGCAGCAGGGTGCGGGGCAGCCCGGGGTCGAGGAAGAGGAACTTGCGCCACTCGTGCACGAGCCGCGACCGGGTCGCGAACGCCTGCTCGTCGTCGGGCTCCGGCCCGGCCTCGGTCACCAGCGTCTCGGCGTCTGCCAGCCACCGGCTGTACGCGCGGCCGAGCCCCTCGACGTCCCAGGCCCGGCGGACCAGCCCGAGGGAGTCCCCGTCGTGGCGGGCGCGGAACCGTTCGGCGCGCACCCCCTCGACCTCGAGCAGCGCGTCGACCTCCTCCGACCAGCGCGGGCCGATCCAGGTGGCGTCGTCGAGCTGGGCGAACCCGAGGAAGCTCAGCCCCGCGCGCAGCCGGTCCCGCCGGCTGCGCTCGGCGGGCAGCGCCGTCACGGCCAAATACCAGGTCCCGTCCCAGTCGTCCTGTCGGGTCCGGTAGATCCGGGCGGCTGAGTCGTCGAGGCGGCGTACGGCCCGCGGCGTCAACGCGTAGCCCGGACCACCTGCCAGCCGTACCGGTTCCAGCCAGCCCTGGCGCACCATGCGGGACACGGCGGTCCGCACCGCCGGTGCGGCGACGCCGAGCGGCGCGAGCAGTCGCACGAGCCCCGCGACCGGGGCTCTGCCGCCGCGCGAGCGCAGGTGGTCGCCGTAGAGGTCGAACAGGGCTGAACGGGCGTTCACAGCGGCGACTCTCCCTGTGTGAGCGGCCCGGAGTCCGGCCCAGTGTCTGACATCGTTTCGCGTGCGCGGGTGGCGTGCGGGATAATGCCAAGAACACACACGCCGTGTCGACGTGTCGCGGGCTGATCGGGGTTGTCTCGTTCGTCCGTGCCGCAGCTGGCGTGCTTTACCGAAGGGAGCCAGCATGGCGGCCATGAAGCCGCGAACGGGCGACGGTCCGCTCGAGGTCACCAAGGAGGGGCGCGGCATCGTGATGCGCGTGCCGCTCGAGGGTGGCGGGCGACTCGTCGTCGAGCTGTCGGCCGACGAGGCCGGCGCGCTCGGAGACGCCTTGAAGACAGCGATCGGCTGACGCGCGTCACCGATCACCAGCATGGCCGGCCCCGGCCCCGCACCCTGCGGGCCGGGGTCGCCGTCGTCCCGGAGAGGACCGTCGCGTGAGCCCACCCCGGCTGACCGTCCAGGACAGGCCGCTGTCCGGCGCCGACGCGCCGGTGCTGGCGACAGCCGTCCGCGCTGTCGACGGCACGCCGCGGGTCAGCGACGACGCGGCCGCCCTGGCGGGCCGGCTCGGGCTCGACGCCGCGACGGCGCTGGAGCGCGCGTCCGCGACCGGGGACGCGGGCGAGGTCGTGGACCTGCCGGTCACGGACCCCCGGCAGGACGTCCGCCGGCTGCTGCTGGTCGGGACGGGGGACGGCAGCGCCGCGCAGCTGCGCAAGGCCGGAGCGGCCCTGGCCCGCCGGCTCGCCGGGGTCGACCGGCTGGCGACCGACACGGTTCTCGGGCTCGACGCGGACACCGCGCGCGCCCATCTCGAGGGGCTGCTGCTCGCCGCGTACCGCTTCCGGGCTGACGGCGCCCGCTCCGACGAGGGCAAGGCGCCCGTCGCCGCCGTGGACGTGCACCTCACCGGCCGCACGCCCGCTGCCGTCCACGCTGCCGTCGACCGGGCCCGGGTCACCGCGGCCGCGGTGCACGTGTCCCGTGACCTCGCGAACACCCCGTCGGGGACCAAGGACCCGGCATGGCTCGCGCGCCGGGCCCGTGAGCTGGGCAAGCGCGCCGGCCTGGAGGTTACGGTCCGCGACGAGAAGCAGCTGGCGGCCGAGGGCTTCGGAGGGATCGTCGCCGTCGGGGCCGGCTCGGCGCGCCCGCCGCGCCTGGTCGAGATGCGCTACCGCCCGGACCGGGCCGGCCGGAGGACGCCGCACGTCGTGCTCGTCGGCAAGGGCATCACCTTCGACTCCGGCGGGCTGTCGCTCAAGCCGCGTGACGCGATGGTCCCGATGAAGACCGACATGGCGGCCGGCGGAGCGGTCATCGCCGCGATGGCCGCCCTGCGGGACGCGGACGTCCGCGTGCCGGTCACTGCCCTGGTCGCGGCGGCCGAGAACATGCCGGGCGCGTCGGCGCTGCGCCCCGGCGACGTGCTGCGCCAGTACGGCGGGCGCACCGTCGAGGTCTTCAACACCGACGCCGAGGGGCGGCTGGTGCTGGCCGACGCGCTGGCGTACGCGGACGAGGTGCTGGACCCGGACGTCCTGGTGGACATCGCGACGCTCACCGGTGCCGCCTCGCTCGGACTGGGTCGACGGCACGGGGCGCTGTACTCCGCCGACGACGACCTCGCCGACGCCCTGCTGCAGGCCGGTGAGACCAGCGGCGAGCGGCTGTGGCGGATGCCGCTGGTGGAGGACTACCGCGCCGCGATGGACTCCCAGCTGGCCGACCTGTCGAACGTCTCCCGCGACCCGAGCATCTCCGGCGGGTCCATCACGGCGGCGCTGTTCCTGCGGGAGTTCGCCGGAG
>DASTVO010000154.1:0-30154 GCA_035759075.1 Actinomycetes bacterium | reverse complement strand
GATCCGTGCCTACACCCGGGCCGTGTCCCGCGGCCTGGACCGCCCGGAGCCTCCGGCGCCGAGCCTGGCCGACGTCGGGGGCATCTCGGAGGCGGCCGTCGAGGAGCCGACGCCGCCCCCGCCTGCCGAGCTGTCCGCCCGCTGGGTGTCGGTGGCGCTGAACGTGCGGACCGCACCGCGTGAGGACAGCCGGTTGCTGACCGTGCTCGAGCCGGGCAGCAAGGTCCAGGTCACCGGGGTGGACCGTGGCTCCTGGGCCGAGGTCGTCCGTGACGACCGGCTCGCGTGGGTGCACAAGGAGTACCTGCTGCGCTCCAAGCCGGAGCCCACAGGCAGCAACGCGCCCGTCCGGTTCGCACCGTGCCCGGACGGCTCAGCGGTCGAGAGCGGGCTGACCAGCAACGCGGTCAAGGTCTACCGGGCGGTGTGCGCAGCGTTCCCCTCGGTCAGCTCGTGGGGCGGCCGCACCGGCTCCGGCGGGAACCACAGCGCCGGGCTGGCGGTGGACATCATGGTGACCGGCTCGACCGGCGACGCGATCGCGGACTACGTCCGCGCGAACGCCTCCGAGCTCGGGGTCAGCGAGGTCATCTGGGCGCAGCGGATCTGGACCGTCCAGCGGGCCGGCGAGGGCTGGCGGTACATGGAGGACCGCGGCTCGTCGACCGCCAACCACTACGACCACGTACACGTCTCGGTGTACTGAGCTCCCCCCACGGTTCGGCGACGTTCCGCCCGCTGGGACCGGCGTGTCGCGCGGCGTGTCGGGGCGCAACGTCGCCCAACGCGGCGGCGACTGCGGCGGCGGCGGCTGCGGCGGCGGCAGCGGCAGCGCATCCTGCTACGCCGGTGTGCCGGTGAGCCGTCGCAGCGCGGCGACCGCGACCTCGTGGTCGGTCGTGGTCCAGAACGGGGGCAGCGAGGCGCGCAGGAACCCGGCGTACCGGGCGGTGGCCAGCCGGGAGTCCAGCACCGCTACCATCCCCCGGTCCTCGGACCGGCGGATCAACCGGCCGGCACCCTGGGCGAGTCGCAGCGCGGCGTGCGCAGCCGCCACGGTCATGAAGCCGTTGCCGCCGGCGTCGGAGACGGCCTGGGCACGCGCCGACATGAGCGGGTCGTCCGGTCGGGGGAACGGGATCCGGTCGATCACGACCAGCTGGCAGGCCTCGCCGGGCACGTCCACGCCCTGCCAGAGGGACAGGGTCCCGAACAGGCAGGTGCCCGGGTCGGCGGCGAAGGCACGCACCAGGGCGGCCGTGCGGTCCTCCCCCTGGCAGAGGACCGGGACGTCCAGCCGGGCCCGCATCTCCTCGGCCGCCGCCTCCGCCGCCCGCATCGACGAGAACAGCCCCAGCGTGCGGCCGCCGGCGGCCTCGACCAGCGCCGCCAACTCGTCCATCACGGCCGGCGAGGCGCCGTCGCGACCGGGCGGCGGCAGCCGCCGGGCGATGTAGAGGATCCCCTGCCGGGGGTAGTCGAACGGCGAGCCGACGTCGAGCCCGGTCCACTCCGGGGCGTCCTCGCCGGTCAGCCCGACCTGCCGCGCCACGGCCTCGAAGGACCCGCCGAGCTCCAGCGTCGCCGAGGTCAGCACGACCGACCGCTCCCCGAACAGCGCCTCCCGCAGCAGCCCGTTCACGGCCAGCGGGGCCACCCGCAGCACCGGACCGCGGCGCTGCTCGTGGCTGACCCAGGCCACGTCGTACGGGGAGTGTGCGGCCAGCCGCTCCGCGGTCTCGTGCACCGCCCCGACCGCCGCCTGCGCCACCTTCCGGGCGCCGTCGTCGCCGTCCTTCGCCCGGACCAGCGCCGACATCAGGTCGCGGGCCGCGTCGCGCACCAGCGCCAGGGCCGTCGCGAGCACCTCGGGCTGGTCGACGAGCCGGCCCTCCGGCAGCCCCTCCAGCGCCGCCCCGAGGGCCTCCCCCGCGTCGGCCAGCGGGTCGCTGTCGTCGACCAGCCGCCGGGCCCGCGCGGCGGCCCGTTCCACCGCCGCCGGTGTCAGCTCGTCGGTCGCGACGCCGGTCACGCGGTCGACCAGCTCGTGCGCCTCGTCGACGACGACCGCGTCGTGCTCGGGGAGCACCGGGAAGCTCTCCAGGGCATCGATCGCCAGCAAGGCATGGTTGGTGACGACGACCTCGGCCTCGCCGGCCCGGGCCCGGGCCAGCTCGGCCCAGCACTGCGCGCCGTACGGGCACTTCGCGGCCCCCAGGCATTCCCGCGCGGTGACGCTGACCTGTCGCCAGGCACGGTCCGAGACCCCGGGGTCGACCTCGTCGCGGTCCCCGGTCGTCGTCCCCTCCTCCCACTCCCGCAGCCGCACGACGTCCCTGCCGAGCTGGGTCGTCGGCGACGGGTCGAACAGCGCGTCCTCCGAGTCGTCGGGCATCCCGCCGTGGACCCGGTTCAGGCAGAGGTAGTTCGACCGCCCCTTCAGGATCGCGTACGCGGGACGGCGCCCGATCAGCGGCTCCACCGCGTCGACGAGCGCCGGCAGGTCGCGGTCGACCACCTGGTTCTGCAACGCGATCGTGGCCGTGGCGACGACCACGGTCTCCGCGTGCAGCAGCGCCGGCACGAGGTAGGCCAGCGACTTCCCGGTGCCGGTGCCCGCCTGCACGAGCAGGTGCGTCCCCTCCCGCATCGCGTCGGCGACCGCCTCGGCCATCCGCACCTGTCCGGGCCGCTCGCTGCCGCCCACGGCCGCGACCGCAGCCGCGAGCAGCTCGCGGACGCCCGGGGCGGTCTCGGTGGGCTGTTCGGTCTCGGCGGTCACCGGACGAGGCTAGTTCCCGGGGCCGGGCTGACCGTCCGCAGCCGGGTCCGGCTGTGGAGGGTCAGCCCACGCGAGCCACGTCGTCCGCGTCTGGGTCGAGGTCGGCGATGTCGCCCACCGCCTGCTCCTCGAGCAGCTCGGTGAGCTCCTGCGCCGGCAGCGGGCGCGCGAACAGGAAGCCCTGGCCGTACGTGCACCCCATCGCCTCGAGCGCGGCCCGCTGCTCGGGGGTCTCGATGCCCTCGGCGACGGTGTCCAGGTGCAGCGACTCGCCGAGCCGCACGATGGTGCGGACCAGCTCGTCCTGCCCGCCCACCGTCCCGAGGTGCTGCACGAACGACTGGTCGATCTTGAGGATGTCGACCGGGAACCGGGACAGGTAGGACAGGGACGAGTAGCCGGTGCCGAAGTCGTCGACCGCGACCTTCACGCCGAGCGTCTTCATCCGCCGCAGCAGCTCGACCGCCTCGTCGGTGCGCTCCATCAGCACGCTCTCGGTCATCTCCAGGGTCAGCGCCGGCCCGGGCAGCCCGGTGGAGGCGAGCACGTCCCGCACCTGCCGCGGCAGGCCGCTGACGAGCTGGCGGGTCGACACGTTGACCGCCACCTTGAAGGGTCGCTCGGCCGTCGCGTACCGCTGCCAGTCCGCCCCCTGCCGGGCGGCCTCGTGCAGCGCCCACCGGCCGATGTCGCTGACCAGCCCGGTCTCCTCGGCCAGCTCGATGAAGCGGTGCGGCGAGATGAGCCCGACCTCCGGGTGCGCCCAGCGCACCAGCGCCTCCACCCCGACGATCCGCCGGCTGGCCAGCTCGACGACCGGTTGGTAGTGCAGCACCAGGTCCCCGCGTACGACGGCCTGCCGCAGGTCGTTCTCGGCCTGCACCCGCTCCAGCAGCTCGTCGTGCATCTCGGCCTCGAAGCGCACGAACGAGCCCTCGCGCTGGCTCTTCGCCCGGTACATCGCCAGGTCCGCGTTGCGCAGCAGCTGGTCGGCGGTCTCGTCCCCGGTGTCGCTGACGGCGATGCCCGTCGACGCGCCGAGCGAGACCTCCTTGCCGTCCAGGACGAACGGGGCTGCCAGCGCGCGACGGACGCGGTCCGCCACCCACACCGAGCCGCTCTCGGCGCCCTGCCCGGTGACCAGGATCGCGAACTCGTCACCGCCGAGGCGGGCCACCACGTCGCCGGGTCGCACCGACCCGGTGAGGCGCCTCGCCACCACCCGGAGCAGCTCGTCGCCGACCAGGTGCCCCTGCGCGTCGTTGACGGCCTTGAAGCCGTCGAGGTCGAGGAAGAGCACCGCGACCTCGCCGGGCGCCAGCGCGACCTTGAGGGCCACCTCGACCTTCGAGCGGAACAGGCTCCGGTTGGCCAGCCCGGTCAGCTCGTCCGAGAACGCCTGCTGGGTGAGCGCCTCCTCGAGCCGGCGCCGCTCCGAGACGTCCCGGGTCGTGAGCACCAGGCCGCGGATGTCGGGGTCGTGCAGCAGGGAGGTGATGGTCGTCTCGGTGTCGCGCCAGGAGCCGTCCTTCGCCCAGACCGGGAAGTCCAGCGACACCGGGCGGCCGGGGGTCCGTGCGGACGTGGCGAGTGCGGTCCGCAGCCGGCGGGCGTCCGCCGGCCGGAGCAGGTCGGTCACCTGCGTGCCCACCACCTGCTGGGGGTCGTGCCCGAGGATCCTGGTCACGGACGGGGTCTGGAACCGGACGACGCCCCGGACGTCGACGACGGTGATGACGTCGGAGGCGTTCTGGACCAGGGACCGGAACCACTTCTCCCGGCTGCCCAGGGACATGGTCCGCTTGAGGACCAGCTCCTCCATGGACCGCTCGGTGACCAGACCGTCCAGCCGGGCGAGCACGCCGGTCACGACCAGGGTCACCGCGAGCAGCGCCGCGCAGGCGAGGGTGACGGTGCCCAGCGGCTTCTCCCGCACCGCCGAGCCGAGCAGCACCACGGCCGCCGCGGTGAGCGGCGCGACCGGCACGAGCACGGCGATGCGCTCGCGCCACCGGATGGCACGGTCGGACTCCAGGTCGCTGCTGGGCAGCAGCGCCGCGAGCGCCCAGGTCAGCAGGCCCAGCGTGTACAGGCCGAGGGACACCGGCAGCCCTCGGCCGCCCGGGACCAGCTCGTCCGACGTCGCGACCACGACGGTGCCGACCGCGAGAGCGGCCAGCGGCAGGATCGGCAGGCCGCCCGGCCGGCGGGCGCGGGCGAGGACCGCCACGGCCACGGTCGCCACCAGCACGTCCGCGAGGGGACGGGCCACCGTGGCGAGGTCCGGGAGCGGCGCTCCGGAGGGGACCAGGACCTCGAACGCGGGGACCGCGAGCGCGAACCCGGCCACGGCGGCGTCGAGAACCGTCCGGGACCTCGTCCGGCGGCTCTCGACCGGGTGCGGGAGCAGCAGCAGGGCCGCGACGGCGAGGGCCTCCACGACGTACCGGCCGGCCGACGGCAGCAGGAGCCCGGTGGCGGTGGCGCCGTCGAGGGCCGGCGCCTGCAGGCCGACCAGCACCAGGACCGCGGTGACGAGCAGCAGCCACGGCGCTCGGGCCCGCCAGGGGCCCGCCAGCGAGCGACGCACGAGCAGGACCACGGCGAGCAGCGCGCCCAGCACGAGGGCTGTCTCGGCGGCCAGCACGGCGGGCCCCTCCAGACCCGCGAATGCCAGGGCCACCCCCAGCGCCGCGACCACGGTCGTGGTCGTCAGGGCAACCAGAACCGGGCGACCCAGGTCTCGCTGCCCCCCGAAGGGGCTCCCCATGCTGTGGTGATCGTCCTGTCGCGGCCAGAGATGAAGCGCGGGGGTGCGCAAATCGACGCGCAAATCGACGCGCGAACCACCGCGTGCCGTCACCTGTTCGGCCCAACCCGTCGCTCGCCCGTCGGGCGGCGCTGGGGGGACGAGGTGCCCATGTCGGACGATCATGCCCCTACCGACCAGCCGGCACGGCGCTGACCTGCGGAAATCGCCCGAACGGCGACACGTCCGGCCGAACGGCCGAGCCCGGGTCAGGCTCCGCTGGCGGCCGGCGCGACGGCGTACGGCTCGAGCTCGGCCGCGAGCGCCGGCGTGACCCGCGCCTGCACCCGGGTGCCGTCCTCGTCGTGCTCCTGGCGCACCAGGTCGCCCTCGTCGTGGACGCGCGAGACCAGGTCCCCGCGGTCGTAGGGCAGCAGCACGTCGACGGCGATCGCGGGCCGGGGGAGCTCGCGGGCGATGACGGTGCGCAGCTCCTCCAGCCCCTGCCCGGTGCGCGCCGACACGACGACGGAGTGCGGCTCGCGCCGGCGCAGCCGGTCGAGCGCCAGCGGGTCGGCGGCGTCGGCCTTGTTGATGACGACGAGCTCGGGCACGTGGTGCGCGTCGACGTCGGCGAAGACCTTCCGGACAGCGGCCAGCTGAGCCTCCGGGTCGGGGTCGGACCCGTCCACCACGTGCAGGATCAGGTCGGCCCCGGCGACCTCCTCCAGCGTGGACCGGAACGCCTCGACCAGCTGGTGCGGCAGGTGCCGGACGAAGCCGACCGTGTCCGTCAGCGTGAAGTCCCGCCCGTCCGGGGTCTGCGCCCGGCGGACCGTCGGGTCGAGGGTGGCGAACAGCGCATTCTCGACCAGGACGCCCGCGCCGGTCAGCCGGTTCAGCAACGAGGACTTGCCGGCGTTGGTGTAGCCGGCGATCGCCACCGACGGCAGCACACCGGTCGGCGCGCCGCGTCGTTGCGCCCGCTTCGTGTCCCGGGCCGTCTTCATCCCGGCGATCTCGCGGCGCAGCTTGGCCATCTTGGTGCGGATCCGCCGCCGGTCGGTCTCGATCTTCGTCTCACCGGGGCCGCGGGTGCCGACACCGCCGGACGCCGAGCCGCCCGCGCCGCCGGCCTGCCGGGACATCGACTCGCCCCAGCCGCGCAGCCTCGGCAGCATGTACTCCATCTGCGCCAGCGAGACCTGCGCCTTGCCCTCCCGGCTCTTCGCGTGCTGGGCGAAGATGTCCAGGATCAGCGCCGTCCGGTCGATGACCTTCACCTTCACCACGGCCTCGAGCTGGCTGAGCTGGCCCGGCGTCAGCTCGCCGTCGCAGATGACGGTGTCGGCGCCCTCGGCCACCACGATGTCGCGCAGCTCGCGGGCCTTGCCGGAGCCGATGAACGTCGCGGCGTCCGGCTTGTCGCGGCGCTGGATGAGGCCCTCGAGCACCTGGGAGCCGGCCGTCTCGGCCAGCGCCGCCAGCTCGGTCAGCGAGTTCTCGGCCTCCCGCACCGACCCCTCGGTCCACACCCCCACGAGCACGACCCGCTCCAGGCGGAGCTGGCGGTACTCGACCTCGGTGACGTCCTGGAGCTCGGTGGAGAGCCCGGCGACGCGGCGCAGCGCCTGCCGGTCGGCCAGGTCGTACTGCTCCCCGTCGTGGTCGCGCGGGTCGGTCTCGTAGATCGGTGCCTCGTCTGCAGTCATCGTGTCCCAGGGTGTCACGCCGGCGCGGGTGGTGCGTCCCCATTTCGCCCCAGCCAGGCGTCGGAGAGCTCGCCGCGGGCCACCAGGACGGCCGGGCCGGTGAGCTCCACGTGGCCGTCGGAGCGCTCCGTGACCGAGAGCCGGCCGCCGGGCACCTCCACCGCGTACGTGGAACCGACGGTCGCGCCGTCACCGGCGTCCCGGCGTGCGGCCGCGACCATCGCTGCGCAGGCGCCGGTGCCGCACGACCTGGTCTCGCCCACGCCCCGCTCGTGCACCCGCATCGCCACCTGCCGCGGGCCGCGGTCGACGACGAACTCCACGTTGACCCCGTCCGGGAACGCCGGGTCGGTGACCGGAGGGGTCAGCAACGGCCCGGCCTCGGCCAGGTCGTCGACGAAGACGACGGCGTGCGGGTTGCCCATGTCGACCTCGACGGCGGGCCACACCCGGGCCCCGACGGTCACCTTGCGCTCGGTGCCCGGCAGCCGCGCGAGCCCCATCTCGACGGTCACGTCGCCCTCGGCGCCCAGGCGCACCGTCTTGACGCCGTCGCGGGTCGCGACCGGCAGCTCGCCGGGCCGGGCCAGGCCCTCGTCCACGAGGAAGCGGGCGAACACCCGGATCCCGTTGCCGCACATCTCGACCGCCGACCCGTCGGCGTTGCGGTAGTCCATGAACCACTCCGCCTCGGTGGCCATCGCCGCCGCGTCGGGGGCGGCTGCGGACCGCACGACCCGCAGCACGCCGTCGGCGCCGATGCCTGCTCGCCGGTCGCAGACCCGCCGCACCAGCTCGGCGGTCAGGTCGAGCTCGCCGTCGGGGTCGGGCAGCAGCACGAAGTCGTTCTCCGTGCCGTGGCCCTTGACGAAGCGGATCACCCCACGAGGGTACGCGGGGCAGATCGGTCCCGACCTTGCAGCGTCAGCCGCGGGGACGCACCACGGCTGCGCTGCCGCCGCCGCGGCGGATCGGCTCGGCCACCGCGACCAGTCCGCCCTTGCGACGGATCCCGATCCCGGTGAGCGCCCCGAGCTCGGCAACGTCGGAGAACGTGTGCCCGAAGACGGTCGACAGCACGGTCCGGTCGAAGCCCGGCTCGGCCTGCACGCTCGACGTGTTCCGCTGCGTGGCGCGCGGCGCGGCCACGGCCTCCGGCAGCGACATGCCGAAGTCGAGCCGGTTGAGCAGCACCTGCAGGACGGTCGTGATGATCGTCGAGCCGCCGGGCGAGCCGAGCGCGAGGACCGGACGCTTGCCGTCCAGCACGATCGTGGGCGCCATCGAGGAGCGGGGCCGCTTGCCGCCGCCCGGCGCGTTCGGGTCACCAGCCGCCGGCTCGAGGGTGAAGTCGGTCAGCTCGTTGTTGAGCAGGAACCCACGGTCCGGCACGGTGATCCCGCTGCCACCGGTCTGCTCGATGGTCAGCGTGTACGACACCACGTTGCCCCACCGGTCCGCCGTCGTGAGGTGGGTGGTCGACATGCCCTCCCGGTCCTTCGCCGCCGCGACGGTGGTGTCGTCGGTGCTGTCGCAGTTCGTGTCGTAGCTCCCGTCGGCCGTGCCCGCCTCGACCGGCTTCGGCGCGGCCCGCAACGGGTTGAGCTTGCAGAAGCGCTCGTCCGCGAACGCCTGCGAGAGCAGCTGGCGCAGTACGCCGGGCTCCATCGCATCCGGCGCTCCGAGGTACCGGCCGCGGTCGGCGAACGCCAGTGCGCTCGCCTCCAGGTAGTGGTGCAGCGCCTGCGGCGGGCTGGTCTCGTGGGTCGACTCGAGGTCGACGTTCTCGAGGATGTTCAGGGCCTCCCCGACCGTGGAGCCGCCGCTCGACGGCGGCGCCATGCCCTTGACGGTCAGCCCGCGGTACCGCACGGACGTCGCCTTGCGGAACGGCGCGGTGTAGCGCGCGAGGTCGGTGCGCTCCATCAGGCCCGGCCGCACCGTCCGGGTCGCGGCCGGGTCGACCGGCGGGTCCTGCACGGTGCGCACGACCTGGCGGCCGAGCCCGCCGCGGTAGAGCCAGCGCACCCCCTTGCGGCCGAGCTTGTCGTAGGTCCGGGCGAGGTCCGGGTTGCGGAAGACCGAGCCCACCTCCGGCAGCGCGCCGCCGGGCAGGAACAGCTCGCGGGTCGGGACGATGTCGCGGAAGCGGGCCTCGTTCGCGGCGGTCTGCTCGCGGAACGTCTCGTCGACGACGAAACCGCGGCGGGCGACCTTCGCCGCCGGGCGCAGCGCCTGGCCGAGAGAGAGCGTGCCCCAGCGGCGCAGCGCCTTCGTCCACGTCCGCGGCGTTCCCGGCACGCCCACCGACAGCCCGCTGGTGACCGCCTCGGCGAACGGGATGCCGCGGTAGGTGTCGGCGCTGGTCGCCATCGGCGCGGTCTCGCGGCCGTCGATCGTGCGGACCTTGCGCGACGCCGCGTCGTAGTAGACGAGGAATCCGCCGCCGCCGATGCCGGCGGAGTACGGCTCGGTGACGCCGAGCGTCGCGGCGGCGGCGACCGCCGCGTCGACGGCGTTCCCACCCCGCTTCAGCACCCGCAGCCCGGCCCGGGTCGCCTCCGGGTCGACCGTGGAGACCGCGCCGCCCCGGCCGACCGCCGTGGGCTGCTTCTCGGTGGCGCGGGTCGCCGCCTCGGCGGGCGCTGCGGTCAGCACCCCCGCGGCGACGACCACGGCGCTCGAGGCCGCCAGCAGGGACCGGGAACGGGACGGGACAGGCATGGGCGACCACCTCTGGCTCGACGGGGACGGCACTGACGGCCGTACCGGACATACCTATCAGGAACGGCGCGATTCGCCCAGACGGTCGAGCACGCGTCCCGCCAGCTCGTCCGGGTCCTCCTGCCCGGTCACGTCGACCCAGCCGACCCGCGGGTCGCGGCGGAACCACGACTCCTGCCGACGGGCGAACCGCCGGGTCGCCTTCACCGTCTCCTCGCGCGCCCGGTCCTCGGTCCACTCGCCGTCGAGGTGGCGCAGCACCTGCGCGTAGCCCAGCGCCCGCGAGGCGGTGCGGCCCTCGCGCAGCCCCTGCGCGGCCAGCGAGCGGACCTCCTCGACCAGCCCGCGCTCCCACATCTGCTCGACCCGGCGCTCGATCCGCTCGTCGAGCAGCGCCCGGTCGATCGCCAGGCCGACCTGGACCGTCGGCACCGCGTACGCGGGGTCCGGCAGCGCCGCGGCGAACGACCCGGTGAGCTCGACCACCTCCAGCGCCCGCACGACCCGGCGCCCGTTGCTGGGCAGGATCGAGGCCGCGGCGGCCGGGTCGAGCGCAGCCAGCCGGGCGTGCAGCGCCGCCGGCCCCACCTCGGCCAGCTCCCCCTCGAGGCGGGCGCGGACCGCCTCGTCGGTGCCGGGGAACGCGAGGTCGTCGACAGCGGCCCGGACGTAGAGTCCGGACCCGCCGACCAGCACCGGCGTACGGCCCTGCGCCACGAGCGACGCGAAGGTCTCGCGCGCCATCCGCTGGTAGTCGGCGACGTTGGCAGCGACCCGCACGTCCCACACGTCGAGCAGGTGGTGCGGCACCCCGCGACGCTCCGGCCCGGTCAGCTTCGCGGTCCCGACGTCCATGCCGCGGTAGATCTGCATCGAGTCCGCGTTGACGACCTCGCCGCCCAGCCGGAGCGCGAGCGCCACGCCGAGGTCGCTCTTGCCGGTGGCGGTCGCGCCGACGACCGCGACCACCGGTCGCGTCGGCCCCAGCCGCTGCTCGCTCACGGTGGCGCAGTCTCGCGTACGCAGGCCGCGGGCCGGTCGCCTAGGGTGGGCCGATGGGCATGTTCGACAACCTCAAGAAGAAGGCGGCCAAGGCCGTCGACGAGCACGGCGAGAAGATCGGCCAGGGCATCGACAAGGCCGCCGACGCCGCCGGCAAGAGGACGGGCGGCAAGCACGACGACAAGATCGCCAAGGGTGCGTCGTCGGCGAAGGACGCGCTGGACAAGCTCGACGGCCGCGACGACGACATCCCCGACGAGCGCCGGCCCCGCTGAGCTAGGAGCCGTCCGCCGGCTCCCAGCCGGCGACGAGATAGGTCACGCCGTACGGCGCCGCGTCGTAGGAGACCTCGCCCTGCCAGCGACCCGGCTCCGCCGCAGCGGCCAGCACCTGCCAGGCCGCTCGGCCGGCCACCAGCAGGTCCGCCGCCAGCCCGGGGTCCAGCGACGCCAGCGCCGCCGGGTCACCGGCCGCCAGCGCCGCGGCGACCGACGCGTCGAAGGCCTCGGCGCGCGGGTCGAGGTACCCCGGCCCCTTGGGGCTGCGCCGGGCCGAGCCGTCGCCCATCGCGAGCAGCGCGACCCGGTCGGCGCGCCCCGCGAGCGCGGCCCCGAGGTCGTGGCAGCGCCGGGGGTCGGCGTCCGCGCTCACGCCGAAGAGGACGACCGGGGCTTCCGTACCTGAGCGGTCGAGCAGCCAGCGCCCGATCGTGAGCGCGAGCGGCAGGCTCGGCGCACCGGGGCCGGTGCCGACCTCGACCGCCGTCCCGAACGCCCGCAGGCTCCCCCACGCGTCCGCCGGGTAGGGCCCGACGGCCGGCGCCTCCCCCACGACCACCACGAGGTCGGGCCGCGAAGCCAGCAGTCCCGCCACCGCGGCGTCACAGGCTGCGCGCAGGCCGTCGAGCTCGTCGGACGCACCGGCACCCACGCCGGGCACGAGCAGCGGCGGGTGCGGGCAGACCGCGGCGGCGACGAGCACCTGCGCAACCTAGGACAAGTCTTTACCCGGGGCGAACCGAGTGGCTGCCAGCCTGCTCAAGGCCCTGCCGCCTAGGGTCGACACACCTGCTGCACCTCAGGGAAGGCAGCCGCCATGACCGTGCACGACCTCGACCTGCTGGTCGATGCCGCGCGCGCCGGCGGCGGATGGGCCTTCGGCCGGCTGTGGGAGCAGCTCTCGCCGGTGGTGCACGCGTACGTCCGGGGCCGCGGCGCCACCGACCCGGACGACACGACCAGCGAGGTGTTCCTCGCGGCCTTCACGCGGATCGACCGGTTCCAGGGCGACGGCCGCGACTTCCGGTCCTGGCTGTTCACGATCGCCCACCACAAGGCCGTCGACGCCGTACGCCGGGGAGCCCGCCCCCGCGAGGTACCCACCGGCGAGGCACTCGACGTCGGGCCGCTCGCCGCCAGCGCCGAGGACGACGCGCTGTCCCGGCTCGGCGACCAGGCGGTGCTGCGGCTGCTGGACACGCTGACCCCGGACCAGCGCTCGGTGCTGCTGCTGCGGGTCGTCGGCGACCTGAGCCTGGAGGAGACCGCCCGCGTCGTAGGCCGCCCGGTCGGCGCCGTGAAGGCGCTTCAGCACCGGGCGCTGGCCCGGCTGCGTCGCGAGATCTCGCGCGAGGCCGTATCCCCGGGCGGCTCCACGACGATTGCGGGGTCGAGATGAGCACTTCCGACGACGACCTGATGGGTGCGCTGCGACGCAGCGACGACCCGGCGGACCGGCGCCTCGCCGACCTGCTGGGTGGGTTGTCGCCGGTGGCCGGACCGCAGGCGACGGGACCGCGGGCGAACGACGCCCTGGCCTCGTTCCTGGTCGGCACCGACCCGGTGGCTGCGCGTCTCACCGAACAGCCGGTGACCGAGCAGGGCGACGACCTCGTCGTCGTGCTGGGCCGGCCGACTCCGAGGAGACGCCCCATGCGTTCCAGCACTCTTGCCTCGCTGCACCGAGCCCTGCGCTCCAGCCTCATCGCGAAGGTGGCGCTCGGCGCGACGGTCGCCCTCACCGGCGCCGGCGCCATGGCCGCCAGCAGCGCCCTGACCGGGTCGTCGGAGGACGTGGTGGTCGTCGCGTCCGACGGCTCCGGGACCGTCGACACGGTCGACGCCGCGGACACGGTCCTGCACGACTTCGACGGGCTCGCGCACGCCGACGACGTGGACGAGCCCGACGACGTCGAGGAGCCCGAGGAGCCCGAGGAGGCCGACGACGCCGACGACACCCCGGCCCAGCCCGCACCGGTGGTGGCCCCGGGCACGGTCACCCAGCAGGACCCGCCCGCCCAGAACGACGATGACGACGCGGACGAGGCAGAGGACGCGGACGAGCCCGACGACGACGCGGACGAGGCGGAGGACGCGGACGAGCCGGACGACGACGAGGACGACGACTCCGACGAGGACGACGACGCGGACGAGCCGGACGACGACGCGGACACCGACGAGCCCGACGACGACGCGGACGAGCCCGACGACGACTGACCTGCCCGCATGACGTGACCTCGCCCGGCGCGACCCCTTCGCGCCGGGCGACGTTGCGCACACCGGGACCGGCGTGTCGTACGGCGTGTCGGTGCGCAACGTCGCCGAACCGGGCGGCTGGTGAGGGGTCTGGCGGCTGGTGAGGGGTCGGGCGTCAGGCGCCGGCGGTGCGTACCCGGGCCAGCACCTGCCCGGCCGGGGTGTCCTCGGACACCTCGGTGAGCGGTACCCAGCGGACCTCGAGGACCTCGACGCCGTCCGGCTCCGGGACCGGCTTGTCGTCCACGTCGACCACGAACGCGAGGTCGACCCGCCGCAGCGGCGGTGACACGTGCACGTGGGTCGGCTCGGCGGGCAGCGCCAGGGTGAGACCGAGCTCCTCCTCGATCTCGCGGGCCAGCCCGTCGCGGGGCAGCTCGCCGCGCTCGAGCAGCCCGCCGGGCAGCGCCCACTCCCCCGGCGCGTCGTGGCGCTGCCGGAGCATCAGCACCTCGTCCCCGTGCCGGAGCACGCAGGAGGCGCCGAGCACGTAGTGCGGCGAGACCGCCCGCACGACCCGGCGGCGGGCCCAGCCGGGCAACCGGGAGAACGTGCGCAGTGCGAGCTTGTGAGCAGTCCGGCGGGGCACGTCAGCCGCAGACCGGGACGGACGCGGCGGGCTGGGGCGGCGCCCCGAGGGCCGGCATACCGAGCAGGACCCTGCCCGGCGGCACAGTCGGCCCCTGCCGGGCCGCCCACGCCTCGCCGGCGCGGGTCCGGCGGACCCCGCCGAAGGCGCCGTCGGCCACCAGGTGGTGCGGCGCCGCGTAGGTCACCTCGACGGTCGCGACGTCGCCCGGGCGCGGCGCGTCCACACCGTCCGGGAGCGCGAAGTGGACCAGCCGGTTGTCCGGCGCACGCCCGGAGAGCCGACGGGTGGCGCCGTCCTTGCGGCCCTCCCCCTCCGCGACCAGCACCTCGAGCCGACGGCCGACCTGCTTCTTGTTCTCCGACCAGGAGATGTCGTCCTGGAGGGCGACCAGCCGCTCGTACCGCTCCTGCACGACGGCCTTGGGCACCTGCGCGTCGAGGGCCGCGGCCGGTGTGCCCGGGCGCTTGGAGTACTGGAAGGTGAAGGCGCCGGAGAACCGCGCCTGGCGCACGACGTCGAGGGTCGCCTCGAAGTCCTCGTCGGTCTCCCCCGGGAACCCGACGATGACGTCGGTGGTGATGGCCGCGTCAGGCATCGCGGCGCGCACGCGCTCGATGATGCCGAGGTAGCGCTCCCGCCGGTACGAGCGACGCATCGCCTTGAGCACGGTGTCCGACCCGGACTGCAGCGGCATGTGCAGCGAGGGCATGACGTTCGGCGTCTCGGCCATCGCGGCGATGACGTCGTCGGTGAAGTCCTTGGGGTGCGGCGAGGTGAACCGCACCCGCTCCAGCCCCTCGATGTCGCCGCAGGCGCGCAGCAGCTTGCCGAACGCGAGCCGGTCGCCGAACTCGACACCGTAGGAGTTGACGTTCTGCCCGAGGAGGGTCACTTCGAGGACGCCCTCGGCGACGAGCGCCTCGACCTCGGCGAGCACGTCCCCGGGGCGGCGGTCCTTCTCGGTACCGCGCAGCGACGGGACGATGCAGAACGTGCAGGTGTTGTTGCAGCCGACGCTGATCGAGACCCACGCCGCGTACGGGGACTCCCGGCGGGTCGGCAGCGTGGACGGGAACACGTCCAGCGACTCGAGGATCTCGACCTGCGCCTCGTCGTTGTGCCGTGCCCGCTCGAGCAGCGCCGGCAGTGAGCCGATGTTGTGCGTACCGAAGACGACGTCGACCCAGGGCGCGCGGCGGGTGATCTCGCCGCGGTCCTTCTGCGCGAGGCAGCCACCGACGGCGATCTGCATCCCGGGCCGCTGCTTCTTGACCGGCGCGAGGTGCCCGAGGTTGCCGTACAGCCGGTTGTCGGCGTTCTCGCGGACCGCGCACGTGTTGAACACCACGACGTCGGCCTGCTCACCGTCGCCGGCCGGCACGTAGCCGGCCTCCTCCAGCAGCCCGGCGAGCCGCTCGGAGTCGTGGACGTTCATCTGGCACCCGTAGGTGCGCACCTCGTAGCTGCGCATGACGGGACAAGGGTAAGGCTGCAGGTCGAACCGGCCGACGTTCGTCACGTTTGGATGCCGACGAGGTACCCTCGGTGGATTCCGGGGGGTGTGTCCCGCTAGGTTCCGGTCCCATGAGCACGGATGCAGCACCGGGTGACGGCTCGACCCCGAGCCCGGAAAGTGCCGGGCGCAGCCGGCCCACCGGCGAGCCCCTGGTCGTCCTCTCCGACGTGCAGAAGCACTTCGGTGACCTGCACGTCCTCAAGGACATCAACCTGACGATCCACCGCGGCGAGGTCGTGGTCATCCTGGGACCGTCCGGCTCCGGGAAGTCGACGCTGTGCCGGGCGATCAACCGGCTCGAGCCGATCGACTCCGGCACCATCACCCTCGACGGCGAACCCCTGCCGGCCGAGGGCAAGCAGCTCGCCCGCCTGCGCTCCGAGGTCGGCATGGTCTTCCAGGCCTTCAACCTCTTCGCGCACAAGACCGTGCTGCAGAACGTCACGCTCGGCCCGATCAAGGTCCGCGGCATGGACAAGGCGGCGGCGGAGAAGCGCGGCCGCGAGCAGCTGGCCCGGGTCAACATCGCCGAGCAGGCCGACAAGATGCCCGCGCAGCTCTCCGGCGGCCAGCAGCAGCGCGTCGCCATCGCCCGCGCGCTCGCCATGGACCCCAAGGTCATCCTTTTCGACGAGCCGACCTCAGCTCTGGACCCGGAGATGATCAGCGAGGTCCTCGAGGCCATGATCCAGCTCGCCCAGGACGGCATGACCATGGTCGTCGTCACCCACGAGATGGGCTTCGCGCGGCGCGCCGCGCACCGGGTCGTCTTCATGGACGACGGACGGATCGTGGAGGAGTCCGACCCCGAGTCGTTCTTCAGCGCACCGCAGAGCGAGCGCGGCAGGGACTTCCTGTCGAAGATTCTCAGTCACTGACACCAGCGAAAGGACCACAGCATGTCCGTACGTCGATACCGGGGGCTCGCCACGGCCGCCGTCCTCGCCCTGGCCCTCAGTGCCTGCGGTGGTGACGACGAGGCCACGACGACACCGGTCGAGGACAAGCCGCAGTTCAAGGCCGGCACCACGATGGCCAAGCTCGCGGACAAGGGCTCGATCACCATCGGCACCAAGTTCGACCAGCCGCTGTTCGGCCTGCGTGGCCCGAGCGGCGAGCCGGAGGGCTTCGACGTCGAGATCGGGAAGATCATCGCGGCCAAGCTGGGCATCTCGCCGGACAAGATCAAGTGGACCGAGACCGTGTCCGCCAACCGCGAGCCGTTCATCCAGGACGGCAAGGTCGACATCGTCGTCGCGACCTACACGATCAACGACGAGCGCACGCAGGTCGTGGACTTCGCCGGGCCCTACTTCACCGCGGGGCAGACCATCCTCGTCAAGGAGGGCAACACCGACATCAACGGGCCCGACGACCTGGCCGGCAAGAAGGTCTGCACAGTGGAGGGCTCGACCCCGGCCGCGAACATCGAGGAGAACTACCCCGAGGTCAAGCTCGAGCTGACCGACGCCTACAGCAACTGCCTCGAGCCCCTGCGCAACGACCAGGTCGACGCGATCACGACCGACAACGTGATCCTGGCCGGCTTCGTCGACCAGAACGAGGGCGAGTTCAAGCTCGCCGGCGAGCCGTTCACGGAGGAGCCCTACGGCATCGGCCTGAAGAAGGGCGACAAGGCGTTCCGCGACTTCATCAACGACACGCTGGAGGAGTCCTACGAGGACGGCTCCTGGGTGGAGGCGTGGGAGAAGACGGCCGGCAAGGTGCTCGAGACCCCCGAGCCGCCCGCGGTCGACCGCTACTGACAGGTTGACGGGGTGGGCCGCCGCGAGCGGCCCACCCCGTCGTCACCGCCCGGTACCACCGAGCCGGACGACGAGGAGGTGAGCACGTGGACGCGATCATCGACAACCTGGACCTGTACCTCGAGGGCTTCTGGGCGACGCTGCGGCTGACGCTGACCTCGGCAGTGTTCGCCCTCGTCCTGGGGACCGTGCTCGGCGCGTTCCGGGTGTCACCGGTGCCGACTCTGCGAGGGTTCGGGACCACCTACGTGGAGCTGGTGCGCAACACCCCGCTGACCCTCGTCTTCTTCTTCTTCGTGTTCGTCGCCCCGCAGGTCGACATCAAGCTGCCGTTCTTCACCTCCGCGCTGGTCGCGCTCTCGCTCTACACGGCGGCGTTCGTGTGCGAGGCGGTGCGCTCCGGAGTCAACAGCGTCGGCATCGGCCAGGCCGAGGCGGCCCGGGCCATCGGGCTGACGTTCAACCAGACGATGACCCAGGTGGTGCTCCCCCAGGCGTTCCGGAGCGTCGTCCCCCCGCTCATCAGCATCTTCATCGCGCTGACCAAGAACACGTCGGTGGCCGTGGGCTTCTTCGTGACCGAGCTGATGGCCGTCGGCATCCGGCTGGCGAACCGCAACCCGGCCGACGTGATCCCCGTCCTGCTCGGGGTGGCCTTCTTCTACCTGATCATCACGGTGCCGGCCGGCATCCTGGCGCACCGGCTGGAGCGCAAGGTGGCGTTCGCCCGATGAGCCTCGTCCTGTTCGACGCTCCGGGCCCACGGGCCCGCCGCCGGGTGACCATCTGGTCGGCCGTCGCGGGGGTCGTCATCGCGGCCCTGCTGGTGCTCGCCGCGGTCCGGCTCAACCAGCGGGGCATCTTCGACGCCGACCGCTGGGACATCTTCACCGAGGACACGGCCACCTGGGAGGCGCTGTTCCGCCGCGGCCTCCTGGCGACGCTGCGCGCGGCGGCGCTGGCGACCGTGATCGCCATGCCGGCCGGCGCCCTCCTCGCCATCGCCCGGATGTCCGAGAGCCGCTGGGTGCGCAGCACCGCGGCGGTGTGGATCGAGGCCTTCCGCGGTCTGCCCGTCGTGCTGCTGATGTTCTTCCTGGCGCTCGGCTTCGACTTCTCGATCTTCAACGCCGTGGTCGGCGGCCTGGTGCTGTACAACACCGCGGTCTTCGCCGAGATCCTGCGCGCCGGGCTGCTGTCGCTGCCCGGTGGTCAGCGGGAGGCGGCGCTGGCGATCGGGCTGACGACCGGGCAGGCGCTGCGGCTCATCCTGCTGCCGCAGGCGATCCGCCGGATGCTGCCGTCGCTGGTCAGCCAGGTCGTGGTGCTCCTCAAGGACACCTCGCTCGGCTTCATCGTGGGCTACGTCGAGCTGCTGCGGGTCAACCGCGAGCTGCGGGACTTCTTCGGCAGCCGGTACATCTTCTCGCTGTTCCTCGTCACCGCCGTCATCTACATCGGCGTGAACTTCGCGCTGTCGCGGGTCGCGGTCTACCTCGAGCGCCGCGGCACGGCCAAGGCAGCGGGTGGCGTGTCGACCATGCAGGGCGCGGCCGGGGCGGACACCGGCGGGGCCTAGCCCGCGGGCTCAGCGCCAGCCGTGCTCGGCGCGCAGGACAGCCGCCACCCGGTCGAACCTGCCCCGGTCGAGCACGGCGCCCTCGCGCCGGATGTCGTCCTCCACGACGTCGAGCACCCGGTCCAGCCGGACCCAGCTCGGCCGCCGCTCGGCGTCCCAGCTGCCAGAGCCCAGCGCCAGCCAGCCGGGCTCCCCGTCGTGGTCGGCCTGGCTGGAGAGCATGAGCCCCAGCAGGCCGTCACCCAGTCGTCCGACGACGAGGATCGGCCGGTCCTTGCCCTTCGTCGGGTCCTCCTCGTAGGCGACCCACGTCCAGACGATCTCCCCCGGGTCGGCGCGGCCGTCGAGGTCCGGGGAGTACTCCAGCAGCCGCTGCGCGCCGGCCGGCGGTGGGCCGGGCCGCGGGCGAGCCCCCGCCGGGCCGGGGCGCCGCGGAGGCGCCGGCAGCCGCTGCGCGCCGCGCCGGCGCTGCACCTCCGCCAGGATCCGCGGCCCCTCACGCACGGCGACGCGGGCCAGCGAGCGGGCGACACGGGACCAGGTGCTCGGCACGGCCCGACCCTAGACGAGGCTCGTGACGGAACCCGGCTAGCGCGCGACCTCCGTCGCCCGGGACTCGCGCACCACCGTGACCCGGATCTGGCCGGGGTAGGTCAGCTCGTGCTCGACCTGCTTGGCGATCTCGCGGGCCAGCACCTGCGCCTGGATGTCGTCGACGGCGTCCGGCAGCACCATCACCCGCACCTCGCGGCCGGCCTGCATCGCGAACACCTTCTCGACGCCGGCGTAGGAGGTGGCGATCTCCTCCAGGCGCTCCAGCCTCGCCACGTACGCCTCGAGCGACTCCCGCCGCGCGCCCGGCCGCCCGCCGCTGATCGCGTCGGCGGCCTGGGTCAGGACGGCCTCCAGGGTGTGCGGCTCGACCTCGTTGTGGTGGGCCTCGATCGCGTGGACCACGTCGGGGTGCTCGCCGCAGCGGCGGGCCACGTCGGCCCCGATGAGGGCGTGCGAGCCCTCGACCTCATGCGTCAGCGCCTTCCCGACGTCGTGCAGCAGCGCGCACCGCTTCATCAGCGCGACGTCCAGGCCGAGCTCGGCGGCCATCATCCCGGCGATGTGGGCCGACTCGAGCAGGTGCTTGAGGACGTTCTGGCCGTAGGAGGTGCGGTACCGCAGCCGGCCCAGCAGGGTGACCAGCTCGGGGTTCATCTCGGTGATCCCGACGTCGACCAGGGCGTCCTCGCCCGCACGCTGGCAGAGCTCGTCGACCTCGACCCGCGCCTTCTCGTACGCGTCCTCGATGCGCTGCGGGTGGATGCGGCCGTCGAGCACCAGCGCCTCGAGCGTGATCCGGCCGACCTCGCGGCGGACCGGGTCGAAGCAGGAGAGCAGCACGGCCTCGGGGGTGTCGTCGATGATCAGGTTCACGCCGGTCACCGACTCGAAGGTGCGGATGTTGCGCCCCTCGCGGCCGATGATCCGGCCCTTCATGTCGTCCCCGGGCAGGTGCAGCACCGACACGACCGACTCGGTGGTCTGCTCGGTGGCCAGCCGCTGGATGGCGCCGGTGATGATCCGCCGGGCCCGGGCGTCCCCCTCCTCCTGGGCCTGCCGCTCGATGTCTCGCACCAGCAGCGCCGCGTCCCGCTTGGCCTGGCTCTCCACCGCGGCGAGCAGCTCGGCCCGGGCGTCCTCAGCGGTCAGCCCGGCAACCTGCTCGAGCATCGCTCGCCGCTGCGTCTCCAGGTCGGCGAGCTCCTCCCGGCGGGCCGCCAGCTCGCTCTCCTGGGCGGCCAGGGCGTGCGCACGCTCCTCGAGGTGGCGGAACTCGGCGTCCAGCCGCTCCTCCCGCTCGGTCACCCGCTGCTCGCGCCGCTCCAGGTCCGCCCGCTGGACCCGGATGTCCTCCCGGTGGGCGCGGACCTCGGCCTGGGCCTCGGCGTGGGCCGCCTGGGCCTCGGCGTGGGCCGCCTGAGCCTCGGCGTGCGCGGCCTGCGCGGCCTGCGCGGCCTGCGCCGCCTGCGCCGCGTCGACGCCGGCGGCGCCCAGCGCCACGGCACCGGAGGATCGGGTGCGCTGGGACCGCACCAGCCAGACCGCGGCGGCGACCACGACGCCCAGGAGCAGCACGACCAGGACCAGCACCGCTGTGACAACCACCGTGGCGTCCATGCGCACGCGCCTCCCTGGGGTGCCGAAGGAGGCGTACTCCTCCACATGCGAGGGTCGCCGTCCCCGTCACGGCCGCGGGCCGTGCGCGGTGAGTCCACACAACCGGCAGGAGCCGGAGTCAGAGTTCGTCTCGTTCGGTGCTATCAGCACCCGCCGGCGGTACCGGCGGGGTTCTTCTGTCGTTGCTCGCGAGGCTACGGGCAGGTCACAGGCGGGTCAACGGTCCGCGCAGTCGGCGTGGTCGGCGTGGTCGGCGTGGTCGGCATCATCGGAGTGGTCGACATCATCGGCCTCGAGCGCGTCGCGGACGACCTGCATCGCCAGCCCGCTCGGGTAGCCCTTGCGGGCCAGCATCCCGGCCAGCCGTCGGAGCCGGACCGCGCGGTCGAGCCCCCGCGTGGCGGGCAGCCGCTTGGCGACCAGAGCGGCCGCGGCCGCCGCCTCGTCGTCGGCCCCGATCGTGTCGAGAGCAGCCCGGGCCGTCTCGTCGTCGACGCCCTTCTGGCGCAGCTCGTGGCTCAGCGCGCGCCGCGAGAGCCCACGCGACCCGTGCCGGGACCGCACCCAGGCCTCGGCGAAGGCGGCGTCGTCGACGAGCCCGACCTCGGTGAACCGGTCGAGGACGCGCTCGGCCACCTCCGCCGGGACGTCGCGCCCGGCGAGGTCGGACTCCAGCTGCGCCCGCGACCGCGGGGCGGCCGTGAGCTTGCGCAGCACGATCCCGCGGGCCACCGACTCCGGGTCGGCGTCGGGCGTGGCGTCCGCGGCGCTGCCCGGGGTGGGCCCGTCCGGCCCGCCCCGGGCCGAGCCACCCGTGCGCCGCCTGCGTCGGGCGACCGGCACCGGCTAGATGTCGCTCGGGTCCACCGCCGGGACGGGCGCCACCGGGTCGGCCGGGGCGTCCACCCGCGCGCCGATCCCGAGCTTCTCCTTGATCTTCTTCTCGAGCTCGTCAGCGAGGTCGGGATTGTCGCGCAGGAAGGCCCGCGCGTTCTCTTTGCCCTGCCCGAGCTGGTCGCCCTCGTAGGTGTACCAGGCGCCGGACTTGCGCACGAAGCCCTGCTCGACCCCGACGTCGATCAGGCCGCCCTCGCGGCTGATCCCGATACCGAACATGAGATCCATCTCGGCCTGCCGGAACGGCGGCGACATCTTGTTCTTGACGACCTTGACGCGGACCCGGTTGCCGACCGCCTCCTGGCCGTCCTTGAGTGTCTCGATGCGCCGCACGTCGAGTCGGATCGAGGCGTAGAACTTCAGCGCCTTGCCGCCCGCGGTGGTCTCGGGGCTGTTGTGCACCATCACCCCGTCCACGAAGTAGTTGTGGGTGCCGTCGACCTCGATGTCGAAGCGGTGCATCGAGCGGGTTCTCGGCTTGACGTGAACATCCAGGACGCGCGCAGGAACCGGCCGCACCTCGGGCTCGACGAACTGCGGCTCCACCGAGAACTGGCCCCGGAACCGTGAGGGCAGCTTGTAGTCCATCGACGGGTGGACGTAGGGGGCGATCAGCTCCTGCAGCCGGGCCGTCGCGGCCGTCGAGAACCGCAGGACCGCCTGCTGGCGGGTTCCGCGTGGCGACACCGTGCAGTCGAGACCGTACGTGCCTCGCAGGTGCTCGACGAGCCGGTCACGAGAACCCCGGCTCATCGCCTCGACGCAGACCTCCGCTCGTCCGCTGCCGCCCTGGGTGCGCGCCTGGCGTCCCTCGGAGCGAACGATGAAGCTCGCGTCGTCCATGTACCAGATCGCCAGAGCGAGCGGGGTCAGGGCCTTGAGGTACTCCCAGGTGAGGTGCTTCTTGCCGTCACCGAGGTAGACGACCTGCTGCAGCTCCCCCAGCTCGGGCAGGGGTGTGAGATCGGCAAACGACGCACCCTTGGCGTTGGTGCGACGTGAGCACGGGATGTTCCCGAGCAGCGACACCTTCCAGTCGAGGTAGTCGGCCTGCTTGGCGCCATGGCCCATCCGAAACCGCACTCCGCTACGGCCCCGGGCATTGGGAGAGAGGTTGGCGTCCCCCATCAGCCCACCGAGGACGACCTGCCACTGCTGCTCGCTGAGGAGCGCCTTCTCCGCCTGCACCACCCGGTCTCCGGGGAGGATCTCACCGGCTTCCCGCCAGCCGCCGGGGGTCTGGATCAGGTGGTTTGCCGTGGCCGCGAACTGGGCCCGGCCGTTGCCGCCGGACCTCTCGACGGTGAACTGCAGGAACTGCTCGGTGGGGCCGTTGTCGAACCAGTTGGTGACCTTGCGGGCAACGATCTTCCCGGCGTCCGTGTCGTAGGACAGGACCTCGACCGGCATCTTCTGGTTGACGATCTTGCCGATCTTCTCCTGCGTCCCGTCCGCGAGGGTGACCCGGGTGTTGTACGAGAAGCACCCGAACATCACACCGATCTTCTCGCGGAGCTGGTTGATGAAGATCGCGGTCGTCTTGGAGGAGTTGAGCGCGCCGGTCAGCTTGCGCAGTGCCTGGCTCATCAGCCGGGCCTGCAGGCCGACGTGGCTGTCGCCCATCTCGCCCTCGATCTCGGCCCGCGGCACGAGGGCCGCCACCGAGTCGATCACGATGATGTCCAGCGCGCCGGACCGGATGAGCATGTCGGCGATCTCGAGCGCCTGCTCGCCGGTGTCGGGCTGGGACACCAGCAGCGCGTCGGTGTCGACGCCGAGCTTCTGCGCGTAGTCCGGGTCGAGGGCGTGCTCGGCGTCGATGAACGCCGCGATGCCGCCGGCCCGCTGCGCGTTGGCGATCGCGTGCAGCGCCACGGTCGTCTTGCCGGAGCTCTCCGGGCCGTAGATCTCGACCACCCGACCGCGCGGCAGGCCGCCGATGCCCAGCGCGATGTCGAGGGCGATGGAGCCGGTCGGGATCGTCTCGATGGGCGCCCGGATGTCGTCCCCGAGCCGCATCACCGAGCCCTTGCCGAACTGGCGGTCGATCTGCGCGAGGGCCGTGTCGAGCGCCTTGTCACGGTCTGCTGCTGGAGCCATGGATGCCACCCCGGGGGATGAGGAACGGGTCGTCTTCTTCGTCACGTCTGGAAACCTACGACCGGCCTCGGACACAACGGTCTCGTCCGGTCTGCTCTGTGGATGGGTCGACGCTGTGGACATTACCCGAACACGTGTTCGATCCCGCGTCGACACGCCGGACTGTCAGGACGCCGCCGGCACCGGCGTCCGCCGCGACCGCCGCAGCCCCGCCAGCACCAGGACCGGCACCACCAGCAACCCGGCCAGCGCGTTGAGGGTGCCGTAGCCGGCCAGCCCCACGACGAGCCCGGCCAGCGCCCCGCCCGCCGCCCCGCACACCCCCATGACGAAGTCGGACGCGCCCTGCACGCCGGGCCGGACCGCGGCGGCGACCGACTCGGACAGCAGCGTCGAGCCGGCGATCAGGGCGCAGGACCAACCGAGCCCCAGCAGCAGCAGCCCGGCTCCGAGCGCGCCCGACGAGGTGACGCTGCCCGACACCGCCACCGCGACGACGAGCACGAGCTGGCCGGTCACCAGCACCGGCACCCGGCCCAGGCGGTCGGTCAGCCAGCCCACCAGGGGCGAGAAGGCGTACATGCCGGCCACGTGCAGGCTGATGACCAGCCCGACCACCTCCAGCGACGCGTCGTGGTGGCGCATGTGCACCGGCGTCATGACCATCACCGCGACCATCACCGTGTGCGCAGTCGCGACTGCCGCGATCGCCAGGAGCGCCGGCCGAGAGGCGGCAACGGAGCGGAGCGACTCCCGCAGCGGCACCGCCGGGAGGTGCTCCTCCTCCCCCGCGGCCCGGGCGGTGAGCAGCGGGTCCGGCCGCAGGCCGGTGTGGACCACCGCGGCCGCCGCAACGAACGCGGCCACCGAGAACAGGACCGGACCGGTGAGGACGGGCACCCCGAACCAGCCGGCGACGGTCGCGCCGGGACCGGTCAGGTTGGGTCCGAGCACCACGCCCAGCGTGGTCGCCCACACGACCGTGGCCAGCGCACGCGCCCGGTGGGCGGGCTCGGCGAGGTCGGCTGCGGCGTACCGGGACTGCAGGTTCGTCGCGGTCCCCGCGCCCATCAGGGCGGCCCCGACCAGCACCAGCGAGAAGCGGCCGAGCACCGCGCCGAGCACCACCAGGGCCGACCCGGTGAGCGCCACGAGGTAGCCGCCGGCGAGCCCCGGGCGGCGACCGCGCACCGACATGAGTCGCGCCATCGGCAGGGCGAGCACCGCGGCGCCGAGCACCGAGGAGGTCTGTGAGAGCCCGGAGAGCGCGGTGGACCCCGAGACGTCCTCGGCGATGAGCCCGCCGACCGAGATCGCCGAGCCGACGCCGATGCCGCCGAGCACCTGCGCCGTCGAGAGCACCCGCACGGTCCGGCGCTGCAGAGCGACGAGGTCGGTCACCGGAGGGGTCACCGTCCGAAGCGTACGGACCGTCCCGGCTCCGGGCAGGTGAGTTACCGGGGAGCCGTCGCCGACACGCCGGGGATCCCGTCCGAGCGGAACGCCGAGACGAAGAGCCGGTGGTCCTCCCGGACCCGGGCCGCGTAGTCATGGGCGAACCGGGTGAGGTCGGCGACCAGGTCGTCCACCCGGTCTCCCACGGCCTCGGCCACCGCGTCCTCGGTCTGGAACTCGACCAGGGGCGTCTCGCCGGAGTCGACGTCGCTGACGCAGTGCACCTTCGCGGTGGCGCTGCCGAGCTGCTCGACGACCGGCGCGAGGTCCTCGGGCTCGGAGAGCTCCGACCAGTCGAGGTCGGCCTCGTAGGGCGAGAGCTCCTTCACCACGTACCCGGTGCCGTTGACGTCGGTCCATCCCAGCCACGGGTCGGCGTGGGCCTGCAGTGCCGACTGCGACACGGCGGTGCGGTGCCCGTGGTGGTGGAAGAACTCGCGGGCGTGCTCGTGGTCGACGACCCGGCTCGGGGCGGCGACGTTGCCCTGCTTCATGGTGAGCACGATGTCGTTCTCGAGCGCCTGGGTGTGTCCCTCGACCAGCAGGTTGTACGAGGGCAGCCCGGCGCTGCCGATCCCGAAGCCGAACGTGCCGACGACGTCCTTGAGCTGGTAGCTGATGCTGCCCATCTGCTTGGACTCGGGGATCGTCTCGAGATAGGCCTCGTAGGCCTTCTCGACGGTGGCCCGCTCGTCGTCGTCGAGCTCGCGCGTCCGGGGGCCGTGCTGGAAGCGCCGCTGGTGGTTCTCGACCATCGTCAAGCCGCCGAGCAGGTCGACCCGGGTGGACAGCTGCGCCTGCACCAGCGCCCCGAGGACCGCGTCGGACGCGGTGTCCAGTCGCAGCGCCCACTCGTGGTCGCGGTCGCTGTCGACGAAGTGGTGCACCTGCTCGACGTACGCGCGGACGAAGCGCTCGCACAGGTCGTCGATCACGGCGTCGGGCAGCGCCTTCTGCCAGCACATCAGCGCGATGCTGGCCACGAAGCGCCGCAGGTCCCAGGTGAAGGGCGCGAGGTAGGCCTCGTCGAAGTCGTTGACGTCGAAGACCAGCACGCCGGAGCCGTCCATGTACGTGCCGAAGTTCTCGGCGTGCAGGTCGCCCTGGATCCACACCCGCTCGGTGCGCTCGTCCGTCCAGTCGTCGCGGAAGCCGGCGAGGTCGCGGTAGAAGACACAGGCGCTGCCGCGGTAGAACGCCCACGGGTCCGCGGCCATCTTGCGGAACTTCACCCGGAACGCGCTCTCGTCGGCCTCCATCAGGTCGGCGAAGGCCTCTGTCAGCGTGTCGACGATGAGCGTCGTGCGCTCGTCGTCATCGGCGTCGGACCGGAAGGTGGACGGCACGCGGGGCGGCTCCTCAGCGACGGGCGGCTGGGACCTCCATGCCCTCGCAGACAGCGCGCCACACCCGCAGGGTCGGCTCGCCGTCGGCGATGGCCTGCTGCACCGTCCGGCCGCCGAGGGTGGAGAACACGTGCATCTCCGCCAGCGACTCGGCGTGCGGGCCGAACTCGGCGCGCATCCTCTCCCAGAAGTCCGTCAGCCGCATCCGACCAGTATCAACGGTCCGCGGTGGGTGCCGGCTCGTCGCGGCTCGCCCGGACGTGCTCGGCGAAGCTGTCCAGGGCGTCCTGCCAGAAGCCGTCCAGCCAGTCGCGCAACGGCGCCAGCCCGGCGGCCTCGGCGTGGTAGATGTTCCGCGTCCCGGACGCGGTGTGCCCGACGAGCCCGGCGTCACCGAGCACCCTCAGGTGCTGGGACACGGCGGGCCGGCTGACCGGCAGCACCTCCGCCAGCGCCGCCACCGACCGCGGTCCGGCACGCAGCTCCTCGAGGATGCGCCGGCGCGTCGGGTCCCCCAGCGCCTGGCAGACCTGCTCGTACGTCGTCACGTCCGGGGCGCGTGCCGGGCGAACGCCGTGAGGGCCGCGTGCCACGAGGAAATCTCCCAGGGGCGCGCGGCCCGCCGGACCGTCGGGGCCTCGCGCCCGGCCCGCTGGGCCGCGCGCGCACGGCGCGTCCGCTCACCCCGCCGCGCGTGCTCGGCGACGATCGCGCGCAGGAGCAGCTCGTCGACCAGCACGGCTCACCCCACCTGCCGCGCGGACGCTGCCCGCAGGTGGTCCAGGACGACGACCCATCCGGACTCGTACGCCCGCCGGGCCCCGACGCCGTCGGCGCGGCTGGACCACCCGGAGTGCACGAGCGTGACGCGGGTGCCCCCGTCGTCCTCGGTGAACGACACCTCGACCAGGGTCGCCTCGTCGGGGCTCCGTCCCGGATGCCAGGTGAACGCGACCCGCGCCGGCGGCTCCCACGCGGTCACGGTCCCCCACACGCTCGTCGTCCCGTCGGGGAGGGTCTCCACGAGCTCCCCGCCGAGCCGGCAGCCCAGGTCGATGGATCCGGCGGGGTCCTCGCCGACGGAGTGGGTGGCCAGCGGCCACCACTGCCCGATCTCCGCGGTGAACAGCCGGAAGGTCCGCGCCACGTCGCCGTCCACGCGGACGGACTTGGTCAGCGACTCGAGCGAGGTGGCTGCCATGTCGCGCTCCTTTGGTTAGTTTGTACTAACCGTAAGTTGCCACGAACCAAAGGCAGCGTCAAGGGGTATGGCAGGGTCTGCTGAGTGACGGCAGCGGGGCGACGGCACGAGGGCGAGCGGTTCACCGGCGTCGACTGGTACGCGGAGGACCTCGCCGACAGCGTCTTCCTCGACTGCACGTTCACCGACTGCGACCTGACCGAGGTCACCACCCGCGGTGCCCGGTTCGAGGGGTGCGACTTCCGCGGCGGCCAGCTGAACGCGTCGACCCACGACGCGACCAGCTTCGCGGGCTGCTCGTTCAGCCGGACGTCGTTCTTCGGAGCCACGCTGCGCGGGTGCAAGCTGGTCGGCGCCCGGTTCTCCGGCGCCACCCTGCGCCCGATGACCGTCGAGGGCGGCAGCTGGTCCTTCGTGGCCCTGCGCGGGGCGAACCTCTCCGGGCTCGACCTGTCCGGCGTGCACCTCGCGGAGGCCGACCTGGCCGAGGCGGACCTGCGGAAGGCCGACCTCTCCGGCGCCGACCTCTCCCGCTCGGTGCTGCGCGGCGCCCGGCTGGACCGGGCGGTCCTCACCGGCGCGTCCCTCGACGGGGTCGACCTGTCGACGGTCCAGCTCAAGGACACCGTCATCGACGCCGCGCAGGCCTGCCTGGTCGCCGAGGCCCACGGCGCGCTCGTCAGGTGAGACCTGACCTCTCGCGACGCGCCGCCCGGCGTGTGGCCTGGTTGCGATCTTGGGCGACGATCGACAGGTACGGGGCGCCGGCGGAAGGATGCCGCCATGTCCGTCACTGACGTCCAGGCCTGGCTGCTCGACTCGGACACGTCGCTGCGCTGGCAGGCGGAGCGCGACCTCGTCGGAGCCCCACCGCAGGTGTGGGAGGAGACGCGTCGTCGCGTGGCAACCGAGGGGTTCGGTGCGCGCCTCCTGGCCCTCCAGGACGACGACGGTCAGTGGGCAGGTGGGACCTACTTCCCGTCCGACGCCACCCGCGAGGAACCCGGGCAGCCGTGGACCGCCACGACCTGGTCCCTCAACGCACTCCGGGAGTGGGGTCTCGACGCGGCGGTGCTCCGGACACGAGACACGGTCGAGAAGCTGGCTCGCACCAGGTGGGACTACGACGACCTGCCCTTCTGGGGAGGGGAGGTCGACGTGTGCATCAACGGCTACACCCTCGCGAACGGCGTCTGGCTGGGCGCCGACGTCGCACCGCTGGCGGCGTGGTTCGTCGAGCACCAGCTCGCCGACGGAGGATGGAACTGCGAGTGGGTGGAAGGCGCGACGGCGTCCTCGATCCACTCCACCCTGCACGCGATCGAGGCGCTGCTCGCCCACGAGATCGCGACCGGCGGCACGGAGGCCACCCGGGCGGCACGCCGCGGGGGCGAGGAGTACCTGCTGGAACGCCACCTGTGGCGACGTCGACGGGACGGCCGGCAGATCGACGAGTGCGTCGCACACTTCACCTACCCGTACCGCTGGGTCTACAACGTGCTGTCCGCGCTCGACCACTTCCGCGCGGCCGCCCTCCACGACGGCGTCCCCCCGGACCCGCGACTGAGCGAGGCGGTCGAGATGGTCCGGGCTGCCCGGCAGCCGGATGGCACCTGGCTGCAGGGAGAGCCGCACGAAGGCCGGGTCTGGTTCGACGTCGACGCGCCCACCGGCCAGCCGTCGAAGTGGCTCACGTTCCACGCGTCGCGAGTGCTCGCGTGGTGGGACCACGCGGCCGGTGAGGACGCGGGTCCTAGGTCAGCAGCAGCTTCTCCAGCCGGCGGCCGGTGACGAGCACGCCGACCACGCCGAGGACCAGCAGCACGGTGACGTGCACGAGGGATGTCGCGTTCACGGCTCCGGTCGTGAGCTCCCGCAGCAGCGCGGCCGCGTGGTACAGCGGCGAGAACCGGACCACCCACTGCAGCGCCTCGGGGTAGGTCGACAGCGGGTAGAACGTGGCCGAGAACAGGAACATCGGCATGGTGACGAGGGTGACGTACTCGAAGTCCTGCCAGGACTTCATG
>DASTVO010000153.1:0-2870 GCA_035759075.1 Actinomycetes bacterium | reverse complement strand
GGGACGGAGATCATGGAGGTGGGGACGGGCCGGAAGGAGGGCTGCGCAGGTCTGGTCGGGGGCGGGGCCGTGCCGCTACCCTGCCCTCGGGCCCGACGCCTCGCCGGGCGCCAGAGGGCTCGTGTGGTCGGAGGGGCCGGTGTCGCGACGGGTCGCCAACCTGACGCTGGACAACCTCACCGACCTGCCCACCAGCTGCCGTCGGTGCGTGTTCTGGGAGCTGGACCCGGTCGCCGGTGAGACGGCGGCCGAGGCGGGCGACCTCGAGCTGGAGAAGGAGGCCTGGCTGTCGGCGACCCTGCTCGAGTGGGGGTCCTGCGGCAAGATCGTCTACGTCGACTCGCTGCCGGCCGGCTACGTCACGTACGCCCCGCCGGCCCACGTCCCCCGTGGCCTGGCCTTCCCCACCTCACCGGTGTCCGGCGACGCCGTGCTGCTGATGACCGCCCGGGTGCAGCCGGAGTTCCGGGAGGGCGGGCTGGCCCGGATGCTCATCCAGACCGCCGCCAAGGACCTCACCCGCCGTGGGGTCCGCGCCATCGAGGCCTTCGGGCGGGCCGGTCGGGTGGAGGAGGGGCCCAAGGCGCCGACCTGCGTGGTGCCGGCGGACTTCCTGCTCGCCGTCGGCTTCAAGACCGTCCGGCCGCACCACCGGTTCCCCCGGCTGCGCCTCGACCTGCGCACGGCGGTGTCCTGGCGGGCCGACGTCGAGGTGGCGCTGGAGCGGCTGCTGGGCTCGATGAGCCCGGAGCCGGCCTTCCGGCCGGTCTGACCCGCTCAGACCCGCAGCGCGGGGATCCGCAGGAAGCCGGTCTCGGCGTCCTGGTCCGGCGGCAGGTACAGCCGCTGCACGGCCGCGACGATCGCCTCGCCGAGGACGTCGCGGAACGCGGGGTCGGCCAGCCGGGCCGCGTCGCCGGGGTTGGTGAGGTAGCCGGCCTCGATGCGCACGGCCGGCATCCGGGTGCGGCGCAGCAGGTCCCAGTTCATCGGGTGGGTGCGGCAGTCGAGCAGGTCGGTGCGCGCGCAGATCTCCCGCTGCACCAGTCCCGCGAACCGGGCGCCCATCGAGGAGTAGTGCCCGTAGCGGTCGTTGCCGTAGTAGTAGGTCGCGACACCGGAGGCGAGCGGGTTCGGGTGCGCCTCCACGTGCAGGGAGATGACCAGGTCGGCTCCGGCGGCGTTCGCGAAGCCGGCGCGGTCGACCTCGCTCGGGCCCTCGCCGTCCCGTCCGTCCGGACCCCGGGTCAGGAACGCGGAGCACCCGGTCGCGGTGAGCCGGCCCTCGACCCGCGACGCGAGGTCGTAGACGAGGTCGCCCTCGTCGAGGCGGTTGGCCAGCACGCCGTGGTCGGCGCCGCCGTGGCCCGGGTCGACGATGACGAGCTTGCCCGACAGGGTGGGCCCGGCCCGGTTGATGGCCTCGGACTCGCGCATCGCGTGCGGCAACCCGCCGACGACGGTGCGGGAGAGCTGGTTGAGGGCCTTGAGCGTCGCCGGTCCGCAGGTGCCGTCGGCGACCAGCCCGATGTTGCGCTGGAACTCGCGCAGCGCCTGCTCGGTCTCCGCGCCGAACAGCCCGTCGACCCGGCCGCAGTCGAAGCCCATGTCGAGCAGCCGCTGCTGCAGGGCGGCGACGTCGTCGCCGGCCATGAGCCGGGCGGGGACGTAGAAGAGGATCCGGTCGCCCAGCCGCCAGCGCGCCTCGTCCAGCGCCTGGTATGTGGTGGGGCCGACGATGCCGTCGACCGAGATGCCCCGCTCCTGCTGGAAGGTCCGCACCGCCCGGTCGGTCAGGTCGTCGAAGGTGCCGGTCGTGGCCGCGGCGACGTCCAGCCCGCCGTCCTCGAGGAGGCCGAGCAGCGCCAGCTTCGCCCGGATCTCCGCGACGGCCGGGCCGGTGTCGCCACGGCGGTAGGTGCGCACGGAAGACGTCACGGGCGCTCCTCCGGAGGTCGACGGCGCTGGCGGTTCTGGGACGGTCGAGGCGAGCGGCAGATCACGCATGCAACGTCGAGCCTACCCGTCACGCTGGGTGCTGACGCCAGCCCTCTAGGCGCACGTCGGCCCCCGGCTCCGGCAACCTGACGGTGACCGACCGGGGGCCGCTGGGCGTGCTGCCCGAGGTCTAGATGAACGCCTCGAGGTCCTTGAGCAGCATGGCCTTCGGCTTCGCTCCGACGATGGTCTTCACGACCTCGCCGCCCTTGTAGACGTTCATGGTGGGGATCGACGTCACGCCGTAGCTCGCGGCCGTACGCGGGTTCTCGTCGACGTTGAGCTTCACGACGGTGATCTTGTCCGCGTGCTCGCCGGCGATCTCCTCGAGGATCGGGGAGACCTGACGGCACGGCCCGCACCACTCGGCCCAGAAGTCGACCAGGACGGGCTTGTCGTGCTCGAGCACGTCGGTGGCGAAGCTGTCGTCGGTGACGGCCTTGGTGGTCTCTCCCACGGGATGTCCTCTCTGCGGTGTCAGGGTGTCAGGTTGTCGTACGGGTCAGGTGGCGACGGCGGCCTGGGCCACCACCGCGGAGTGGTCGGTCGCGTCGGCGTCCTCGAGCGCGGCGAGGTAGCGCTCGGCGTCCAGTGCCGCCGCGCACCCCGTCCCCGCCGCGGTCACCGCCTGGCGGTAGACGTGGTCGACGACGTCGCCGCAGGCGAAGACGCCGGCGAGGTCGGTCTTGGTCGAGGGCGCGTCCACGAGGATGTACCCCTCGTCGTCGCGGCGCAGCTGGCCGACGAACAGCTCACTGCGCGGGTCGTGGCCGATGGCGACGAACAGGCCACTCACGGCCAGCTCGCGCTCATGACCGGTACGGGTGTCGCGCAGCCGGACGCCGGAGGTCTTCTGGTCGCCGAGGACCTCG
>DASTVO010000152.1:0-45076 GCA_035759075.1 Actinomycetes bacterium | reverse complement strand
TACGAGCGCGACCGCGCCCGCGTCCTGCACTCGTCGGCGCTGCGCCGGCTCGCCGGCAAGACACAGGTCGTGGTGCCCGGGGAGAGCGACTTCCCCCGGACCCGGCTGACGCACTCCCTGGAGTGCGCCCAGATCGGCCGCGGCATCGGTCAGGTCCTCGGCGCCGACCCGGACCTCGTCGAGACGGCGTGCCTGGCGCACGACCTCGGCCACCCGCCGTTCGGGCACACCGGTGAGGCGGCGCTGGCCTCCGTCGCGGCGGGCTGCGGCGGGTTCGAGGGGAACGCGCAAAGCCTGCGGATCCTCACCAGGCTCGAGGCGAAGACGTTCTCGCCGGCGGGCCGCAGCGTCGGGCTGAACCTCACCCGGGCCGCCCTCGACGCGTCCTGCAAGTACCCGTGGGGACGCGAGCAGGACGAGCACAAGTTCGGCGTCTACGACGACGACCGGGAAGTGTTCGACTGGTTCCGCGCCGGGGCTCCGGACCGCGCGCGTTGCCTCGAGGCGCAGGTCATGGACTGGGCCGACGACATCGCATACTCCGTGCACGACCTGGAGGACGCGGTGCACGCCGGGCACGTCCGGCTGGAGCAGCTGGCCGACGGCGACGAGCGGGCCGAGCTGACGTCGCTGGTCGCGCTGCGCTACCCGTCGGCGACCCCGGACGAGGTCGGTGCGGCGCTGGGCCGGCTGGTCAGGCTGCCGTTCTGGCCGGCGTCCTACGACGGCTCGCACCGAGCGCTGGCGGCGCTGAAGAACCTGACCAGCCAGCTGATCGGGCGCTTCGCCCGCGCGGCCGAGTCGGCGACCAGGGAGGCCTTCGGCGCGGGGCCGCTCTCCGGCTACGACGCCGACCTCGTGGTGCCCTCCGACGTGCGCCTCGAGTGCGAGGTGCTCAAGGCGGTCGCAGACCGTTACGTCATGTCCGGGCCGGAGGCGACCCGCCGCTACGCCACGCAGACCGAGCTGGTGCTGGAGCTGGTCGACCTGCTCACCGCGCGGGCGCCGGAGTCTTTGGACCCGTTGCTGCGTGAGGCGTTCGCCGCGGCGACGTCGGACGCGGCACGTCGGCGGGTCGTGCTCGACCAGGTCGCGTCGCTGACCGACACGTCGGCCATCGCCCTGCACGCCAGGTTGCGGTCGGCTTGACTGAGCCGTACGGACGAGAGGACTGAGGCGAGATGGCAGCGGAGACCGCGTACGTGATCGTCGGCGCGAGCCTGGCGGGTGCCAAGGCCGCGGAGGCTCTGCGCGACGCCGGCTTCGACGGTCGCGTGGTGCTCGTGGGGGACGAGCGGGAGCGGCCCTACGAGCGGCCGCCGCTGTCCAAGGAGCTGCTCAAGGGTGAGAAGGGTCGCGAGAAGGCCTACGTCCACGACGAGGGGTGGTACGCGGACCACGAGGTCGAGCTGCGCCTGGGCGCGGCCGCGACCGCGCTGCACCGGGAGAAGCGGCTCGTCGAGCTGGCGGGTGGCGAACGGCTCGGCTACGACCGGCTGCTGCTCACGACCGGGTCCTCGCCGCGCCGGCTGGACGTCGCCGGGGGAGACCTGGAGGGCATCAGCTACCTGCGTCGGCTCGGACAGGCGGAGGCGCTGCGCGACCGGCTCGCGTCGGGCGGCGGCTCCCTCGTGGTGGTCGGGGGCGGCTGGATCGGGCTCGAGGTGGCCGCGGCGGCGCGCCACCACGGTGTCGACGTGCTGCTGGTCGAGCCGCAGCCGACCCCGCTCTACGCGGTGCTCGGCCGCGAGGTCGGCGAGATCTTCGCCGCCCGCCACCGCGACCACGGCGTCGACCTGCGGACCGGGCTCGGGGTCGACCGCTTCGAGGGTGACGGCGGGAGGGTCACGGGCGTCCGTACCTCCGACGGCACGGTCCACCCCGCCGACCTGGTGCTCGTCGGGGTCGGCATCAAGCCCAACACCCAGCTCGCGGAGACCGCCGGGCTGGAGGTGGAGAACGGGATCGTGGTCGACGAGATGCTGCGCACGTCGGACCCCGACGTGTTCGCCGCCGGCGACGTCGCGAACGCGGCGAACGCACTGCTCGGCACGCGACTGCGGGTCGAGCACTGGGCGAACGCCTCCAACCAGGGCAAGGCGGCCGGGCTGTCGATGGCCGGCAAGGGCGAGCCGTACGCGAAGCTGCCGTACTTCTTCACCGACCAGTACGACATCTCGATGGAGTACCACGGCTACGTCGACCGGGACGGGGCCGACCAGGTCGTGCTGCGCGGCGACCCCTCGGGGGAGCAGTGGTGCGCGTTCTGGCTGCGCGAGGGCCGGGTGCTGGCCGGCATGAACGTCAACGACTGGGACGCCGCCGACGCGATCAAGGCGCTCGCCCGCGTACGCGCCGAGGTGGACCCCGCCGCCCTCGCCGACCCCGGCACCCCGCTCCCGACCCCCTAGCCCCACCACAGCCCGGACCAGGCGGCCCGGCTGTGGGTGAGGCGGGCGGGCGCTTCGCCCGGCGCACGTAGACTGCGCGACCGTGGCAGGCCGGATCCGGGACGAGGACGTCGCCCTCGTCAAGGAGCGCGCGGACATCGCCGACGTGATCGGCGACGTGGTGACGCTCCGCCCCGCCGGAGGCGGCAACCTCAAGGGACTCTGCCCGTTCCACGACGAGAAGAGCCCGTCCTTCTCGGTACGCCCCTCGGTCGGGTCCTTCCACTGCCTGGCGGGCGAGACCCGCGTCCTGACCTGGGACGGGCCGCGGCCGATCTCCGAGCTCGCGGGCTCGGAGCACCGCGTGCTCAACCGCCGCGGCGACTGGGTCACAGCCCCGTTCCGGTCCTATGGCGTCATGCCTCTCATGCGGATCACGCTGACCCGGAACCGGCAGAAGAAGGAGATCTACGCCACCGATGAGCATCGGTGGTTCGTCAGGTCCGGCGCGGCCCGGCAGGGGACACGCGAGGTACTGAGCAAGCACCTCAAGACGGGAGACCGGCTCGCGTACGTGTACCCGCGGTCGCGGATCGCGCGTACGACGCTGTCGGCCTTCGGGGTGGCGCATGGCTTCACCTATGGGGACGGCACGCGGCTCGGACAAGGCAGCGTCGCGATGTTCGCACCCGGCAAGGACGACGCACTTCTCAAATGGTTCCCGCTGAGCCCGACAGCCCAGTACACCGACCCGGACCGGACGCTCGCGTTCGGGCTCCCGGCGTACTTCAAGGACCTGCCGAGCCTCGACGAGTCGGCCGCGTACCTGCTCGGGTGGCTCGCCGGCTACTTCGCGGCAGATGGCTGCGTTGCTGAGGACGGGACCGTGATCCTCAACTCGGCTGATCGAGGCGATCTCGAGTTCGTCCGCAACATGTGCACGCGGCTGGGCATTTCCACGTACGGGATCACGACGCAGATCCGCGAGGGCTTCCCCGGCCGCGAACCGTCCGCGGTTCACCGCCTGCACCTGGTCAACGACAGCCTTCCGGAGGACTTCTTCCTGCTCGAGCAGCACCGGTTCCGGTTCGCCTCGCAGCACAAGGCCTTCGCCCGTCGCGGGTGGGTCGTGCAGTCGGTGGAGCCGAGCGACCGGGTCGAGGAAGTCTTCTGCGCCGAGGTCGAGCACGGACACGCCTTCGTGCTGGAAGACAACATCCTCACGGGGAACTGCTTCGGCTGCGGGGAAGGCGGCGACGTCATCTCCTTCGTCATGAAGATCGACCACCTGTCCTTCGCCGAGACCATCGAGCGCCTCGCCGGCCGCACCGGCGTGACCCTGCGCTACGAGGAGGGCGGCGTCACCCCCGGACGGCAGCAGGGACAGCGGTCCCGGTTGATCGAGGCGCACACGGCGGCCGCGGAGTTCTTCGTCGAACAGCTCGCCGGCCCGGGCGCCAAGGTGGGCCGCCAGTTCCTCGCCGAGCGCGGCTTCGACCAGGCCGCGGCGGAGAAGTTTGGCGTCGGGTTCGCGCCACAGGGCTGGGACGCGCTGACCACCCACCTGCGCGGCCGCCGGTTCACCGACCAGGAGCTCCTGGCCGGCGGGCTGGTCAGCCAGCGCCAGGGTGGCGGCGTGTACGACCGGTTCCGGGGCCGGCTGATCTGGCCGATCCGCAACATGTCCGACGAGGTCATCGGGTTCGGCGCCCGCAGGCTCTTCGACGACGACCAGGGGCCGAAGTACCTCAACACCCCCGAGACTCCGATCTACAAGAAGTCGACCGTGCTCTACGGCGTCGACCTCGCCAAGCGCGAGATCGCGCGCCGTATGCAGGCCGTTGTCGTCGAGGGCTACACCGATGTGATGGCCTGTCACCTCGCCGGCGTCGAGACGGCGATCGCGACCTGCGGCACGGCGTTCGGCGACGAGCACATCAAGGTGTTGCGCCGGCTGCTGATGGACCAGAACGAGTTCCGCGGCGAGGTGGTCTTCACCTTCGACGGCGACTCGGCGGGCCAGAACGCCGCGCTCAAGGCGTTCCAGGACGACCAGAAGTTCGTCACGCAGACCTTCGTCGCGGTCGAGCCCAGCGGCATGGACCCCTGCGAGCTGCGCCAGCACAAGGGCGACACGGCGGTCCGCGACCTGATCGCCCGCCGGGTGCCGCTCTTCGAGTTCGCCCTGCGCTCGACCATCGGCCGGTTCGACCTCGACACCCCCGAGGGCCGCGTCTCCGCGCTGCAGGCCGCGGCGCCCGTGGTCGCCTCCATCCGCGACCAGTCGCTGCGTCCGGAGTACGCGCGCACGCTGGCCGGCTGGCTGGGCATGGAGGTCGAGCCGGTGGCCCGGGCGGTTGCGCAGGCGGGCGGCACCGCGCGACGTACGCCTGCCCCGGGCGCCGCGGCGCCGGCGAACGGCGAGCGGTCGGCCCGAGCCGCCGCGCCCGACCCCCACGACCCCGCGCTGCGGGTGGAGCGGGACAGCCTCAAGGTCGTCCTGCAGGCGCCGGCGCTGGCGGCGGCCACCTTCGACGAGCTCGACGACTCGGTGTTCACCGCCCCCGCGTACTCCTCGGTCCGCGACGCGGTCCGCGCCGCCGGAGGTGTTGCCGCAGCCGGCACGGGGGGCGCCGCCTGGGTGTCGCGTGTGGGCGACGAGGCCGCCGACGACGCCGTGCGCGCGATGGTGCGCGAGCTCGCGGTGGAGGCGCTGCCGTCGGAGGAGCAGGGCCTCACCCGGTACGCGACAGAGGTGCTCGCCCGGCTGGAGGAGCTGGCCGCGACACGACGGATCGCCGAGGTGAAGTCCCGGCTCCAGCGGCTGAACCCGGTCGAGCAGGTGGCGGAGTACAACCGTCTCTTCGGCGAGCTGGTCGCCCTCGAGGCGCACCGACGGGCCCTGCGCGAGCGCGCGATCGGCACGCTCTGACCCGCGTGTGACGCACTGCGTGACCGGCCGCCGCTGGGTCGTCAGGCCTTGGCGTACTCGGCTGCGCTCTTGAACTCGTACCCGACGAAGTCGTCGTCGCCCTCGACCCAGGCGTCGTGCCCGGGCCGGATGCGGTAGGCGACCCCGGCCGACACCGACGCCTTGGTGCCGTCGTCGTGCATTACGGTGATGCGACCCGACACCGCGACGCCGACGTGGTCGACCTGGCAGGACTCGGTGCCGACCACCGGCTTAGCACCGCGCCTCGAGGCCGACAAGGGCTCCCTGCGGCGAGCACAGGAGTCTGAGGCTCCGGTCGTCGCGCCCCGTCGGAACCAGGACACGCCCAGTGACACCGCCGGACGACAGGCGTAGATCCACTCTGTAAAAGGCTGCGATCTTCGGCCTCGGGGGGCAGACTGACCACCGTGGGGGACGTTCTCGTCCTACCCGGAACGGTCGGGGAGGCGGTCGACAGGCTCCGCTCCAAGGGCGGCGGCGCCGGACTCATACCTGCCCAGGCCGTCGCAGCCGAGGCCACGGCTTCCGGTCTCAACCCGGACAGCATCGACGACATCGTCGCCGGTCTCGCCGAGGCAGGCGTCGAGGTGGTGGCCGACGAGCCGACCCCGGAGGAGCTCGCCCTCGCCGAGGCGGAGGAGGAGCCCCCGTCGCTCGACGACGCCGGTCCGGCCGCGTCCGCCGACCTCGTCCGCGTGTACCTGCGCGAGATCGGGCGGGTCTCCCTGCTCACCGCCGCCGACGAGGTCGACCTCGCCAAGCGCGTCGAGGCCGGAGTGTTCGCAGCCGAGAAGCTCGACGAGAACGTCGACCTCGCGCCGGACATGCGGCGAGACCTGCTGGCGATCATGCAGGACGGTCATCGGGCCAAGCAGCGGCTCATCGAGGCGAACCTGCGGCTCGTGGTGTCGATCGCCAAGCGCTATGCGGGCCGCGGGCTCCCGTTCCTCGACCTGATCCAGGAAGGCAACCTCGGGCTCATCCGCGCGGTGGAGAAGTTCGACTACACGCGCGGCTTCAAGTTCTCGACGTACGCGTCGTGGTGGATCCGCCAGGCGGTCTCGCGGGCCGTCGCCGACCAGGCGCGCACGATCCGCATACCGGTGCACATGGTCGAGACCGTCAACCGCATCCTGCGGGCCCAGCGGATGCTCGTACAGACACTGGGTCGGGACCCCACCGCGGCCGAGATCGCCGAGCGGGTCGACCTGCCGGCCGAGCGCGTCACCGAGATCAAACGGCTCGCGATGGAGCCGGTGTCGCTGCACTCGCCGGTCGGTGAGGAGGAGGGCTCGGAGCTGGGCGACCTGATCGAGGACAGCGAGTCCATCCCACCCCCGGAGCTCGTCGCGAGCGGGCTGCTGCAGAGCCATGTCGAGGCGGTGCTCGGTCACCTCGGCGAGCGCGAGCGCGAGGTCGTCCGGATGCGCTACGGCCTGATGGACGGTGAACCGCGCACCCTCGAGGAGGTCGGCCGCGCCTTCGGCGTGACCCGCGAGCGGGTGCGGCAGATCGAGGCCAAGAGCCTGGCCAAGCTGCGCCACCCCCATCTGTCGGCACAGCTGCGCGACTACCTCGGCACCTGAGCCACCGGCCGGCTCCCGCCCCCGGCGACGTACGCTCCATGACCGTGCGGTGGCGACGCGGTGTGCGCATTCCAGACCTGGCCCGCGACGGGCTCGGACTCCGGCCGGGGGAGCGCGTCCTGGCCGCCGCGCAGGACGCACACGGCCAGTGGTTCGCTGCCACCGAGCAGGCCCTGGTGTCGGCCGGCCGACGGGTGCCGTGGGCCGACGTCTCACACGCGCAGTGGCTGGCCGACGAGTCGGTGCTGCTGGTGGACCCGGTTCCCGGCACGTTCGACCGGCTGCGGGTCGCGCTGCCGGAGCCGGGGCGGCTCCCGGAGGCCGTGCACGAGCGGGTGATGGCCAGCATCGTCGTCTCCCGGCGCGTGCCCGTAGGTCCCGGGACGTCCGTCCGCGTCGTCGGGCGCGACGACGGCAGCGGCGGGATGGTCTGGCAGGTGCTCCCGGAGGCCGGTGTCGACCCGGCCGACCCCGAGGTGCGCCGGGTGACGGACGCGATGGTGACCCAGCTCCGTGGTGAGATCGGTCGCTGAGCTACGCGGCCTTCCTGGCGGCCCGCCCGTTCGCGGCCCGGCGGCGGTTGCCGGCCCTGGCCGGGGTGCGCAGCAGCCGCAGGACTGCTGCCTCGACCTTGCCGTGCGTCGCCGGCTGGCCGAAGTCCGCGTCGGCGCCGAGCCGCTCGAGTGAGGACGCGATGGTGCTGCCGTCGTCGTAGAGGTCGAGGATCCGCGGGTCGATGTAGGACGAGCGGCACACCGCCGGGGTGTTGCCGAGGTACTCCGCCACCTCCTTGACGACACGGTTGACGGCCCGCTTGCGGCCGCTCACCGACGTCGGGGCCCGGGTGGAGACGGCGAGGCCCACCGCGGTCAGCACCGTGGCGTGCCAGGTCCGGAAGTCCTTGGCGCTCACCTCCTCGCCGACGACCTCGCGCAGGTAGGCGTTGATGTCGGCACTGGTGATGTCGTGCCAGCCGTTGCGGTCCCGGTACGCGAGCAGCTCCTTGCTCGGGTCGTCCCGCTTCAGCAGGGCCACGACGACCTTGCGGACGCTCTCGTCGACCACCGCCTGCACCCGCTGCTTGCCGCTCTTCGCGACGTAGTCGAAGACGACGAGGTCACCCGTGACCGTGACGTGCTCGCGGCGCATCGTCGCCAGCCCGTACGTCCCGTTGGCCTCGGCGTAGGACTCGCCACCGACGCGGAAGAACCCGAGGTCCAGCAGCCGGAAGGCCGCCGCCAGGACGCGGTCGCGGGTCAGACCACGCTGCCCGAGGTGCTCCGCGACGACCTTGCGCGCGGTCGGTAGCCGCTTCGCGAAGTCCAGGACCCGCTGGTGCTTCTCGGCGTCCCGCTGCGCCCGCCACTCGTCGTGGTAGCGGTACTGCCGGCGTCCCGCCGCGTCGGTGCCGAGGGCCTGGATGTGGCCGCGCGGGTGCGGGCAGATCCACACGTCCGTCCACGCGGGCGGGATGACCAGCCCGGCGATGCGCGCCAGGGTGTCGGGATCCTCCACCTTGCTGCCGTCCGACCACAGGTAGGAGAACCCCTTGCCGCGGCGCACCCGGCGGATCCCCGGGCCGGCGCAGTCCACCCGTCGCAGGCGTGCCACGTCGACCCGTCCCCCCTGTCCTCAGGCGCTCAGGCGCGGTGACCGTTGGTGCCGGCCGCCGAGCCGGACTCCTCGTGCCGGCCGAGCCAGCCGGGGCGCCGCTCGTGCAGCGTGGATCCCAGCGTGCTGGCGGCCTTGTCCTTGGCGGAGTGCAGGGCGTCCTCCGCCTGGTGCTGCAGGGAGGTGGCGGTGCTCTGCACGGCGGGGTTCCGGGCGAACGCCTTGGCGGCCTGGCGGATCTGCTCGTACCGCCCGCGGCCGGCGCGTGCACCGAGGACGTAGCCCGTGACGAAGCCTGCGATGAAGGTGGCCTTGGTGCGCATGTGGTCTCCTCGCCGTACGCCGGACTGGTGCTCGTCCCTCGATCATCCGCGCGGCAGGCCCCGCGCGCCAGGGCCACTACCCCGACATCCGCACCCGACACCTTGCGATAACCTGTGCGGCGTCGGCCGGGCTCCGTCCCGGCCATTCCCGCATAGCTCAATTGGCAGAGCAACCGGCTGTTAACCGGTAGGTTCCTGGTTCGAGTCCAGGTGCGGGAGCGCTCATCGGGGCGGCCTCGCCGGGGCCCCGGCGCGGGGCGGTAGCTCAGCCGGTTAGAGCAGGGGACTCATAATCCCTGGGTCCTGGGTTCGAGTCCCAGCCGCCCCACCTCAGCCTGCCGAGGTCGGCGCGTCGAGGAAGGCCGTCACGACGTCAAGCACCAGCGCCGTACGGCTCAACCCGAAGAAGTGGCTCGTGCCGGGGAACACCGCCAGCTGCGACGACGGGACACCCGCGAAGTCTCCGTTGACGTCGCCACCGCGCAACCGCAGGAAACGCACCGCGTGGTCGAGGGTGACCATGTCGCAGTCGCCTACCGTGATCAGCGTCGGCGCCTCGATCCCGACGATCTCGTCGTCGGACCAGCCGGCGAAGCCCTGGTCGAACGTCCCCAGCTTGTCCAGCAGGTCCTGCAGCTTGTCCGGGTTCGGGGACTTGGCCAGGTAGTCCTGCTCCATCGGCGTGCCCGCGATCATGTCGACCGTCATCGCCCCGACGGCCTCGGCGTTCTCGGGGCGGTCGCCGTCCGGGTGGAACGACGCGGACGACACGACCAGCCTGCGGACCAGTGCCGGATGCTTGACCGCCAGGTACAGGGCGACGCCGCCTCCCACGCTGAAGCCGAACACGTCGACCCGTGGGACCCCCAGGTGCTCGAGGAGTCCCACCACGTCCGACGCGAGTCCGGCGCTGGTCAGGGGCCGGTCGATGTCGCCGGTCCGCCCGTGGCCCTGGAAGTCCACGGCGATGACCTGCCGCGTCCACGCCAGCCCGGGTAGCACCTCACCGAACTGCAGGTCGATGTTGAACAGCCCGCCGTGCAGCAGCAGCACCGGTGTCCCGCCGGAGCCGTGGACCTCGTAGTACATCTGCACGCCGTTGACGGGTGCGTACCCCGACGCGCTCGGCGGGCTCGGTCGTTCCGCGGTGCTCGGTTGATCGGTCACGTGCCCTCCCTCGACGTCGGCTGCTGTCCGGTCAGACCAGTGACGGTGAGCAGACTCATCGAGGTCAAGGCTCCCGAACAGGAGCCTCGACGGGTCACCGGGTCCGGAATCGCCACACTCCCGGCTGCGTTCCCGCCTTGGCCGGGTCCTGGTCGAGCCAGTTGCCCGCCGCGTCCTCGAACCCGCTGACCACGACCTTGAACCGCGTCCGCGGACGCAGCGGCCGGTGCGGCAGAGCCCGGACGGTCGCCGTCGCCGGGTCGTAGCGGACGGTGGCACGGAGCGGCCGGTCTGAACCTGCCCGGAACACACGGATGAGGTAGGACGGGCTGACGCCGCTGTTCGGCGTGACGAAGTCGTCGAAACGGGCCGTGATGACCTTGTCGCGGCGAACGCCGACAGCTCCGGCTCGCGGTGAGCTCCGGAGGATGCGCGGGGCCACCCGGTCCAACGTCACGGTGTCGCTGAGGTAGCCGTTGGAGACGTTGCCCACCAGGTCCTCGAGCTGGACGAAGACGCGTCGGGTGCCGTCCTGCTCGGACAGGAGCCATGCGACCCCGCCGGGAACCACCGGCACCAGCGGCCCGTACGCGGCGCCGTCGTTGCTGACCCGGATCCCCCGCAGCGGCTCGCCGGCCGCGACCTCCAGGTAGACCCTGCGGCTGGAGGTCACCTCCGGACCGCCTCGTACCGTGCGCAGGACCAGCGTCCCGGTCGGTGCAGTGCTGTCGAGGCGCACGGTGGTGGAAGACCCCGTCCGGCCCGGTCCGCTCGAGGCGGTCACGAGGTGGGTCCCGTCTGCGAGACCGGTGAGATCGACCGCCCAGGTGCCGTCGGCGGCCACCGTGACGGTCCGGGCCGGCTGCTGAGCGGCTCCGACGTAGACCGTGGCGCCTGGTGAGCCGGTCCCGCGAACCGGGATCGTGCTGCCGGGGAGGACCGACCCGGACGCCGGGCCCGTGATCATCGGCCGATCCGTCACCTGGAAGCTGAGCGACCAGGAGGCGATGCGACCGTCGAAGTCATAGGTGTCGTCGTTGACGTACAGCTCCCAGGTGCCGTTCACCGGGGCGGCGGCCAGCTGGGCGAAGGTGGCGTCCGCACCCTCGAGGTCCGGGTCGCCGGGATCCGAGTCGTCGTCATGCGGACGGTACCGGCCGCTGAGGAGTCCGGGGGGAACGGAGCCCGAGGCGTCGTCGTCGAAGGTCAACGCCGTGCCGGTCGCAGGCGTCTGGTCGTCGCCGCCGACGTCGCTCATGACCGTCGCTGCCGTGCCGTCGGGTGCCACCAGCACCACGTCGAGGTCGTCCGGCCACTGGTGCTCGACGCCGGACAGCGTCACGTCGACGTCGAGGACATCGCCGGTGACTCCCGAGACGTCGACCCGGGACGGGAAGGGTGAGCTGCCGGCGTCACCGACGGTCGTCGGATACGGCTGCATGAAGATCGCGGTTCGGCCGACGGTCGGTTCGGCGCCGACCGGTGACGCCACCAGCGTCGTCGAGACCGTCAGCCCGGCCACCAGCACGAGCCGCGCCAGTGCAAGCGTCGTCCCGGCCACGCCACCCCCCCGTCTCACCATGCTGGCGCAGAGGATGTCACATGCTCGGACCGAGACGGGTCGGGAGAGGCGCAAAAGGGCTGCCTCACCGCTCGTTCGACCCCGTCAGCACTGCTCCCCGCTGGAACCGTGGGCCCGATGCTCGGGCTCGAGAGCTTGCGCCGCCACCGAGAGCGCCTCGCGAGCTGCGTCTTCCGGCGCGAGCCGGACCCCGCGTCGGGCGGCTCTCTCCCAGAGGTCCTGGGGGAGACCCTCCAGCATCGCCCGCGTCCCGTCGTTCAGGACGCCCGCCCAGGCTTCCCACCCGCCCATGGTCCGGCTCGCTTCCTCCGAGCAGGCCAGCAGAGCGGCCGCCGTCTCCCGCTCGCCGAGGAGGGCGAGCAGCCGAGCGATTCGGGCCAGGTTCACGACGATGGCCGTGCGGTCCCCGAGGGCCTCGACCAGCCGCTGGTTCTCACGGAGCATCGTCGCGGCATCGGCCAGGCGGCCCTGCTCCGTTGCGATGTTCCCCAGCGAGCCGAGGATCGCCGCCTGGACCGCCTGATGGCCCGCGCCTCTCGCCAGCGCGAGGTTCTGCTCGTGCAGCCGGCGTGCCGTGTCGAGATCGCCGCGCATGTGGTGGATCCACGCCAGCGTGCGGCTCGCGCCGAGAAGGCTCGGGACGTCGCCCACCCTCCTGAAGATGCTCGTGCTCTCCTCCACTGCCTTCTGCGCCGCCGACCAGTCCTTGTCCTCGACGGCCACGTACCCGAGGGTCCACAGGGACTCGGCACGGGCCGCCTCGTCGCCGAGCCGTTGGTGGATCGCCAGTGCCTCGGCCGCGGGCGACCGTGCCGCGCCCGTGTCGCCTGCGGACACGGCGAGGACCGCGGCCCCGTCGAGCGCGCGGGCCCGCGACCCCGGCTCACCGTCGCCTGCTGCAAGAGCGTCGGCCAGGATGCGACGGCCCTCGCTCAGGAACCCGCGGCTCAGCCAGAACTCGACGAGCGATGCGGCCAGGCGCAGATGCTCGTCCACCCGCTGCTCGCGGGCGAACCACTCCAGCGCGGCCCGCACGTTGTCGTGCTCGTCGTCGAGCCGGTCGAGCCACCGCGCGGCCGCCGAGCCTCGCAGGTGCGGCGCCGCCTCCTCGCCCAGGGCGAGGAAGTGTTCGGCGTGGCGGCGCCGAAGCTCGGCCAGCTCCGCACTGTCCCGGAGACGTTCGACGGCGTACTCACGGATCGTCTCGAGCATCCAGAAGCGGTCACCGTCGCGAACACGTACCAGACTCTTGTCGACGAGCGACTCCAGCACGTCGAGGTCGGCATCGCAGACCCTCTCCGCGGACTCCAGCGTGCAGCCTCCGGAGAACACGCCGAGCCGGGCGAACAGCCGTCTCTCCTCGTCGTCGAGCAGATCGTGGCTCCACTCGATCGTCGCGCGAAGTGTCTGCTGGCGGGGGTCGGCGCCACGTCCGGCCTTGAGCAGGTCGAGCCGGCGGTCCAGGCGGTCGACGAGCTGATCCATCGTGAGGACCCGGACGCGCGCCGCGGCAAGCTCGATGGCCAGCGGGAGCCGGTCGAGCCGCTCGGTGAGCAGCACGAGCGTGGGGCCGGGGACGAAGTGCGGGTCGGCCGCGCGTGCCCGGGCGGCAAAGAGCTCGACGGCCTCGTCGCCGCGGAGCGGCGGCACCGGGTAGGCCTGCTCGCCCGGCAGGCGCAGGGTCTCGCGGCTGGTCACGAGCAGGACGACCTTCGGGCAGGTGGCCATGAGGCTGTGGAGGTCAGCGGTCGCTCCCATGAGGTGCTCGAAGTTGTCGAGCAGCAGGAGCATCGACTTGTCCCCGATGTGGTCCCGCAGGTCCTCCCCGGTTCCCACCGCGGCAGCGGCCGTCGCGAGCACGAGGCCGGGGTCACGCAGCGGTGCCAGTGGCACCCAGAACACCCCGCCGGGAAAGCGGTCCGACACCTCGGCCGCGGCCTGCAGGGCCAGTCGGCTCTTCCCCGTCCCGCCGGGGCCGGTCAGAGTCAGCAGCCGGACATCCACGCGAGACAGCAGATCCGTCACCTCCGCCAGCTCCCGGGTACGGCCGAGAAACGGCGTCGCCGGCACCGGGAGGTTCGTGCGGTGCAGGCTCTTCAGCGGCGCGAAGTCGTCGTCGCCCAGCTGGTGGATGCGTTCGGCGGCGGAGAGGTCCTTGAGCCGGTGGTCACCTAGGTCGCGCAGGTCCAGCCCGTCGGGCAGCGTGCCGGGTCGCAGCAGGGCGGCGGTGGCCGATGACACAAGCACCTGTCCGCCGTGTCCGCACGCCGCGATCCGCGCAGCACGGTGCACGTCCTCACCGACGTAACCCTCGGCGGTGACGTACGGCGTCCCGGTGTGCAGCCCCATCCGGAGCCGGATCGGACCCGGGCGTAGGTCCTCGACGATGCGCGCGGCAGCCAGCACCGCGCCTGGGGCAGTCGGGAAGGCGACGAAGAACGCGTCGCCCTGGGTGTCGACCTCGACGCCGTCGTACGCAGCGCAGGCGGCACGCACCAGCCGCCGGTGCTCGAGCAGCGCCGCGGCGTACGCCTCGCTCCCCAGCTCGTGCAGCAGCCGGGTCGAGCCCTCGATGTCGGTGAACAGGAACGTCACCGTCCCGGTCGGCAGGTCGGTGCGCACGCCCCACATGATGCGGCCGATGACGGTTGGGCGTCTGCGGTCTGGTTGATCTCCGGGACCAGGGCTCGCGCAGAGATCAGAAGTGGTTGCGCGCGGTGGTCCGCGGTGGCAGCGTTCGCTGTGCCGCGATGGCTGGTGGCACCGGACACGTCGAGATGGGTGGCTGATGGCTGACACGGAGATGCTCGAGCGGCTTCGTTCCGTCCCCCTGTTCCAGGGCCTGTCGGACAAGGAGCTTCGTGACGTCCTGAGCCGGTCCCGTGAGGTGACCCATGACGCCGGTGGCGAGCTCGCCGAAGAAGGCAAGAGCGGGGTCGGCTTCCACCTGATCCTCGACGGGACGGTCACGGTGAAGCAGCACGGCGAAGTGAAGGGCACGCTCGGGCCCGGCGACTACTTCGGGGAGATCTCACTGCTCGACGGCAAGCCGCGGTCAGCCACGATCGTCCCGGACGGCACGGTGCGGACGCTGTCACTGCCGGCCTGGAACTTCGCGCCGCTCCTCGAGGCGCACCCGAAGATGGCTCACGCCCTTCTGCTCGGCCTCTGCCGGCATCTGCGCGCTGCGGAGGCCAGGACGCGCTGACCCGGTGAGCGAGGACGGGGAGCTCCTCGAGGACCTCAGCCGGGTCCTGACGGCGGTCGGGCCCGCCCTGGCACCGGTCGGGACGAGCGAGCTGCTGCACAGCATCACCGAGGCCGCGCGGGAGCTGTTCGGCGCCCAGGCGTGCTCGTTGGCGCTGCTGACCGACGACCAGTCCGAGCTGGTCTTCACCACCGCCGCCGGCACGGGCGCCGACGACGTCGTCGATCTCCGCATCCCGGCCGGGCAGGGCATCGCCGGATGGGTCGTGATGTCGGAGCAGCCCATCTCGATCGCCGACCTCCAGCAGGACGCCCGCTTCGCTACGGACGTCGCCGAGTCCACCGGCTACGTGCCGACGGCCATCCTCGCGGTACCGGTCACCAGCCCGCGCCGGGTCCTGGGCGTCATCGAGGTGCTCGACCGCGACGCCTCCCGGCCCGGTGCCGAGCAGGACATGCGACTGCTCTCCCTGTTCGCCGACCAGGCGGCGTTGGCGATCGAGAACTCTCGGGCGTTCTCCGAGCTCGGCAGGTCGGTCCTGGAGGCCGTCGCAGCTGCCGCGCCCGAGACGCCGCTGGCCGAGGCGCTGGCAGCGGCCGCGGACCGAGCGGGCGAACCGGACAAGGACCTGCTGGCCCTGGCCGCCCTGCTCGGGCACCTCGACCGCATGGGGTCGGCCGAGCGCGCGCTCGCGAGAGGTGTCGTCGAGTCGCTGCTGACGTACGTGAGGCAGTCCGCCGTCAGGGGGCGGGGACGACGTCTGAGCTGAGACCGGCCTGGTCGGAGCTCTTCGACCCGGCCACCCTGACGTCTGTCCGGCCCTTCCCCCAGGGCATCACCCGGGAGTGGGCCTGGGGCGGCGCGGACGGTTCCGGCGTCGACGTGGCGGTCATCGACAGCGGCGTGGACGCCGACCACCCGTTGGTCGGTGCCGTCACGTCGGCCGTGGCCATGTCGTACGACCCAGACGAGGAGGACGGCGTCCGGCGGGTCGAGGGACCGCACCAGGACCTCTTCGGGCACGGCACCGCGTGCGCCGGCATCGTCCGGGCCGTCGCGCCGCAGTGCCGTCTGCACAGCATCCGGGTCCTCGGGGAGCGCCTCACCGGCAAGGGCCTGGTCTTCGCGGCCGGCCTCGAGTGGGCGATCGACCACGGCTTCCGGGTCGTCAACCTGTCACTGAGCACCGGCAAGGAGGACTACTTCGCGCTCTTTCACGAGCTCGCCGACCGCGCCTACTTCGCCAACGTGATGCTGGTGTGCGCGGTGAACAACGTGCCGGCGCCGAGCTACCCGTCGCAGTACGCGTCGGTGTTCTCGGTCGCGGCCCACGACCGGCACGACCCGTTCGGCATCGACTACAACCCCCGGCCGCCGGTGGAGTTCGGGGCCCCCGGCATCGACGTCACGGTCGCCTGGAAGGGCGGCGGGACCATCGTGACCACCGGGAACAGCTTCGCGGCCCCTCATGTCGCCGGTCTGATCGCCCGGCTGCTGTCCAAGCACCCCGGGCTGACCCCCTTCCACGTGAAGACCGTGCTGCACGCCGTGGCAGACAACGCCACGGCGTGAGCACGGTCTCAGCCCTCCCGAGGAGGGTTGTTACGGACGCTTGAGGGCGTGGCCCTCGACGTCGTCCTCGTCCTGGGCGGACGGCCGCTTGAGGGCGTGGCCCTCGACGTCGTCCTCGTCCTGGGCGGACGGCCGCTTGAGCGCGTGACCCGAGACGTCGTCGACCTCGGCAGCGCTGGGCCGCTTGAGCACGTGACCCTCGACGTCGTCGAGCTGGTCCTTGGTGGTGTCGTTCTCGCTCATGGTGTCCTCCTGGTAGGTCCGGGCTTGGGCGAAATACTGCAGGGGCCAGGCGACTTCGTCTGTGCGCTGCGCGACACAACCGACTTTCTCAGGTCTTTCTCGTCCCGGCGTGCGCCCCGGCCTCGGTGCGCAGCGCCTGCACGTCGAGCACCTCGATCCGGCCTCGGGCGAGCCGCAGGGCGCCGGCGTCCTCCATCGCGCGGAGCACGCGGTTGGCGGTCGGCCGGGTCGTGCCCGCCATGGTGGCGAGGTCCTGCTGGGTGACCGGTACGACCACCGGGCCGCCGCCGTTCGGCGTCCGGTACTGGTGGGCGAGAGCGAGCAGCCGGCGCAGGGTGCGCTGCTCGGCCGGGACGTGCAACGCCTCGACCAGGTGCGCCGTGAGGCGTCGGACCTGTGCCGCCAGCACCTCGACGAGGAACCGCTCCACGGAGGGCTGCTCCCGCCGTAGGGACTCGAAGCGTGCTGCGTCGAGGGCGAGCGTCTCCACCGGCTCCAGCGCCACCACCGAGGCCGTGCGCTGGTGGCGCGGTCCGAGCAGGGCCTGTTCACCGAAGAAGTCGCCGGGGGAGAGGACGGAGAGGATCACGGTCTCGCCGTCCGGGGTCGTCACGCGGACGGCCACCCGGCCGCTGGCGAGCAGGTGGAACGCAGCCCCCGGCTCACCCTGGTGCACGACAGTCTCGTCCCGGGCGAACCGGCGGCGCGTGGCTGCCGTGAGCACGCGCTCCCGGTCCTCCTCGCGCAGGTCGCGCAGGATCCGCCACTCCACCGACCGACCTCCGCCCGTGGTGCCGACCACCTCCGTGGTCCGGTGGCCGACAGCATGGCCCAGGTCAGGGCTCGACGAGGCGGGATTCGATCAGCGGGCGATCAGTACCGGGCACTGAGCCAGGTGCAGCAGCTGCTGACCGACCGAGCCGAGCAGCAGGCCGGTGAACGCCCCGCGACCGCGCGATCCGACGACGACGAGGGCGGCGCGCCCGGACGCGTGCGTGAGCACCTCGGCCGGGTGGCCGGGGATGACCTCCGGCGTCACCGGGACGCCCGGGTACTTCTGCTCCCACGGCGCGAGCACGCGCGCCAGCTCCTGCTGCTCCGAGGCGAGGTGCTCGCCGACGTCTCCGGGCATCGGCAGCACCACGCCACGGCCGTACAGCGACGGCGCGTGAAAGGCGTGGACCGCCGTCAGGCCGACCCCGTGCTGCGCGGCGATCTCGAACGCGAGCGCCAGCGCCTCCTGGGCGCCCTCGGAGTCGTCGACACCGACGACGACGCGGTTCGCGTGCGGGTCGGCCTGTGCACGCACCGCGGCCACCGGGCAGTCGGCGTGCCGGGCGACGTGCTGGCTCACCGACCCCACCAGCAGCCCGGCGAAGCCTCCGTGGCCGCGGGTGCCGACGACGACCATCGACGCGTCCTTGCTCGCCGACACCAGCCCGTCGGCAGTCGCCACGCCAGGCTCGAAGATCGTCTGTCGGCTGACCGGCACGGTCGGGACCTGTTCAGCCTGCTCGATGGCCGCGTCGAGGATCGCTTGACCGGCGCGCTCCCATTTCTGCCGGCCGGTCTCGTCCAGGAGGTACGACGGCGCGGAGGTCTGCACGTGCACGAAGTGCACCGGTGTGCCGCTCGGCTCGGCCATTCCCAATGCCCATATCACTGCTCTGTCGCTGTCCTCGGACGCGTCGACGCCGACGACGATCGCTCCGGTGGGGGTTGGCACGTCCATGTCTTGCTCCTTGTCTCAGATCGCTGCCGGCACGACCGCGACCGGCCCGTTGGCGTGGTGGACCACGGCATGGCTGACCGAGCCGAACATGGCGTTGCGCAGGCTGCTGCGTCCTCGGCTCCCGACGACCAGCAGCCTCGCCGTCCGGGCGCGCCAGAGCAGGACCTCGGCGGGGTGGCCGGCGACGACCAGCGGTTCGACCCGTACCTCCGGGAACTTGCCGGCCCAGGAGGCCAGGTCGGAGGAGAGCTGCTCCTCCTCGTGGCGCTCGACCTCGTCCCGGTCGGACACCAGGGAGATGCGCAGACCGGTCACCACCTGGCCGGGTTCGGACCACACCCGCACCGCCACCAGCGGCTGACCTGTCTCGGCCGCGGCCTGGAAGGCGTACTCGAGGGCGCGCTCGGCGCCGGCCGAGCCGTCGACCCCGACCACGACCTCCCGCCGCTCCTGGTCGACGACCTCCGGTGCCGGCACGGCGACGACGGGGCAGCTGGCCTGGGCGCACAGGTGGAACGGTGTGGACCCGAGCAGCAGCGGGGTGAACCCGCCCGCTCCCCGCCGACCGACCACGATGCTGTCCGCATGCCGTGACTCCTCCACGAGCACCTGGACCGGCGAACCGGGCTGGAGCTGGGTCTGCACCTCGAGGTCCGGGCAGGCCATCGAGAGCACTTCGCGGGTCTGGTCCAGCATCTGCTGGGCCGCGCGTCGCAGAACCTCCTGCCGGTCGCGGTGCCACCCGCGGGCCGGCATCAGCTCGTGCTGGGAGGCCTCGAACGCGTGCAGCACGCGCAACGGAAGGCGGCGCCGGGCCGCGAGGTCAGCGGCGTACTCCACCGCGGCCTGCGCGGCGTCCGATCCGTCCATACCGACGACGACGGTTGGGCTGGTCTCGGCGGCCACGGGTTCTCCTCGTCTGCAGGCTTCCCGTGGTCCAGCACACAGGGGGACGGCCGCCCTCAGCAGTGCCGCAGGGCGGGCCTCGGGATGACCAAAGTCCTCGGCCGGCCCGGTGATCGGCCCTGCGCCGCGGCCCGCGTGCTCACCTAGCCTGCGGTACGTGGAGAGATCTGTGCTGGTCGGTGTGGACGGGTCCGAGAGCGCTCTGCAGGCGGTCCGGTGGGCGGCGGGCGAGGCGGTGCGTCGGGGCGCACCGCTGCTGGTCGAGTACGCGTGGGTCTGGCCGCTCTACCGCGTCAGCCTCGGCCCCGCTCCCGGCGCCCCGGCCGGTGCAGGGCTGCAGGCTCAGGCGGAGCGGGTCCTCGCCGATGCCGTGGACGCTGCGCGGCGGGTCGCGCCCGAGCTGGACGTCGACTCGCGCCTGGTGACCGGGGACACCGCTGCCCGACTGGTCGAGGGCTCGAAGAACGCGCAGCTGCTCGTGGTGGGCAGCCGAGGGCTGGGAGGCTTCGCCGGGCTGCTGCTCGGGTCGGTGGGGGTGGCATGCGCGATGCATGCCGCCTGTCCGGTCGTCGTCGTCCGCGGCGAGGCCGGTCGGTCCGGCCCCGTGGTCCTGGGAATCGACGGGCACGACCGGTCACACCACGCGGTGTCCGAGGCGTTCGCCTTGGCCCAGCGGCTCGGCGCGCCGGTGAGGGCGGTCCACTCGTTCACCGTTCCGCTGCGGCAGGAGGGCGCCAGCAGCTATCGCGACCACCTCGTCGCGGCAGAGGAGGACGCGCGGGCCCTGGTGGAGAAGGAGCTGGCCGCGGCCCGGGTGGACTACCCCGACGTCGAGGTCGAGGTCGTGCTGGGGGACCACCCGCCGGCGAAGGAGCTGCTCCTCCACTCGGAGACCGCAGGCATCGTCGTCGTCGGTGCCCGCGGGTCCGGCGGCTTCGCCGGCTTGCTGCTGGGCTCCACGAGCCAGGCGCTGGTCCACCACTCCCACTGCCCGGTGATGGTGGTGCGGTGACCGGCTGCGAGCCGGTCGGAGGGCACCTTCGGATTTCGTCGTCTCACGTCCCGGACCTGACTGGAGAGGATCATCAAACTCGTTGCCCGAGCAGCGATTCTCCCGCGTACGAAATCCATCACCTCGGTCTCTTCCCACCGCCGTTCGCGCGGGTTACCCTGCTCGGACGTCGCCCGGCTCGAGCCCAGGTCCGGCGGCGACACGGGAACCAGGGGGCGTCGATGATCAGCTTGCTCGACCCGCACCAGGTCGGACGTCACACCGTGGTGGGAGTCACCGGTGAGATCGACGTCGCCAGCGCGCCCGTCCTGCGCGACACCCTCCTCGCCCAGCTCAACCGGGGTGTGGAGAGCCTGGTCGTCGACCTGCGCGGGGTGACCTTCATCGACTCCACCGGCATCGGCAGCCTGCTCCGCGTCCACCACCGGCAGGGCCTGCTCGGCGGCGAGGTGCACTTCGTGGCCGACCAGCCGTCCGTGCTGCGGGTGCTGGACCTCATGCAGCTGCGGCGCAAGCTGCACGTGACCAGCAGTGTCGCCGCGGTCGAGGACTGCTGCCCGATGCCTCCGTCGCGGCAGGCCGAGCACCGGCTCGCCTCGCACTGACCGCCGGTCGCCCCTGTGCGCACGTGCGCACTGTGACCGGCTCCGGCCGGGAACCTCCCGATTTCGGCGTTCCGACACGCTGCGTGACCACGACGGCCTAGCCTGCCTGCGGGGGCGGACGGCAGGGGAGGGACGCATGGACGCACGCCACGGCCACGGCATCGAGGTGCGCCACGAGCCCCAGCTCGACGTGACCCGGTCCGGACCGGACGTCGTCCCGGACAGCGCCGCGGCGCACCCCACCCGCCGCCGGTCCGTGCGACGGCCCGTGCTGCTTGCCGGCCTGCTGGCCGCTGCGGTCGCGGTCGTCACGGTCGTGGGGCTCCTGGTCTGGTCCAGTGGTGAGGAGGACGTCGTGGCGACGCCGCCGGTGGGACCGGCCGCGAGACCGGCCGGCCCGGCCCCACTCGGGATGACCGTGGCCGTGCCGGCCCGTGTCGTCGCCGGCGAGGAGACGACCTTGACCGTCCGGTGGACGGACGGGTCGGGGACCTTCAGCGGGACCACCGAGGAGTGGGGCGACGGAGTCGGGACGAGCTCGCTCGGCATGGCGCGCTGCGACGCCGGGACGCCGACCGCCGACTCGTCCGGCGGCACCTACGACGTCACCCACACCTGGAGCGAGCCCGGCAGGTACAAGGTCGTGATGGGCCTCGCGACCTACACCTGCGAGGCGGGCACCCCCGCCGAGGAGCAGGTCAGCAGGTCTCTCACCGTCGAGGTCGGCGCCGCGAACTAGCCGGCCGGGGGCCGCGCGGCGGCGGGACCCGCGGCCGTACGCGAGGGGTCCGGCTCGTCGGGTCGGGGCTGCCCGTCGCGCTGCTCACCCGGTGGAACTTGTTCACCGCCTGCCGGACGGTGGGGAAGATCGGGATGAGCTCGCCGGTGCCGGTGAGGCTCAGCAACCGTGCCGCCGGCCGGCTCGGGGCCGCCAGGACCACCTCGATCCCGCACCGGGCGATCTCCGTGCGCGCGGCCACCAGGCTGGACGCGCCGGCGCAGTCGATGAAGACCAGGTCGCTGAGGTCGAGCACGACGGCGTGGTCGGCGAGCGCGACGGCCGGCGCGAGGCCGTCGAGCAGCCCGGTGCCGGAGGACAGGTCGAGCTCGCCGTGACAGCGCACGACCACGACGTCCTCGAGCACCGCGGTGTGCAGACGCAGGAGTGGGTCCATGGTGCGCCCCGTCGGCTGGCAGGTCGTCGTGCTCTCGAGGCTACGTGGCGGCACCGCGGCTCACAACCGCCTCTGGGCGTAGTGCGATGACGTCGGCGCAGGTCAGAGCGAGGGGTCGGGTCAGAAGCGGAACGGCTTGGGGGGTGCGTTCAGGGTTGCCCGCGGGCAGCCGGCCAGGTCCAGGTTGCCGAATCCGAGCGCCTCGTTGCACAGCGACTCGACGGTCCAGCCCTGGGTGGTGCCGAACCGGGTCACCGTGACCCGGTAGATGGTGATCTCGTACCGGGTCGGGGTGCCGTAGGCGACCTGGATCGTCCCGATCAGCTCGGCCCCGCCGGGGGCGCCGTAGCCCTCCCAGGGGCGGTCGTAGCGGCTCCACAGCGACGGCTCGGACTGCCAGACGCCGCCGTTCTGCACGTCGCGCAGCGCCAGCTCGACGAGAACAGCCCGGGCGGACTCCTCCGGGATGATCGCCGCCGGCCGGATCACCTCGGAGACGACGCCTTCGTCGTACGCCTCGGCCATCAGGAGCTCGGGGTTGTGCACGCCTGGCCTTCCGTCGGCGGCGGGTCCACGTCGCCCGCCCGTTGTCCTATCGGCGCCGGGGCAGCCGGACTTCACCATGAGATGTTCTGGTGCTGAAGTGACGGATGTGTCATCATCGTCCCCGAACACCTCCGGGTCACGGTTCCGGTGCACGGTGAGGCCGCTGGGGAAGGCGCACCTCACGTCGATGCAAGGAGGAACCGGTGGCGACCCGTGGCGTTGTGTACGTCCATTCCGCTCCGCCCGCGCTGTGCCCGCACGTCGAGTGGGCGGTCGGCGGGGTCCTCGCCGTGCGCGTGACCCTGGACTGGACGCCGCAGCCGGCCGCACCCGGCGCCGTGCGCGCGGAGCTGTCCTGGCAGGCCGAGGCGGGCACCGGCGCCCGGCTCGCCTCCGCGCTGCGCGACTGGACCCACCTGCGCTTCGAGGTGACCGAGGAGCCCAGCGCGGGCGCCGAGGGAGAGCGGTGGTCCTCCACGCCGTCCCTCGGGCTCTTCCACGCCACCACCGGGGTGCACGGCGACATCGTGGTCCGTGAGGACCGGCTGCGCGCGGCGCTGGCCCGTGCGGCGGCCGACCCGGCGACCGACGTCGTCGCCGAGATGCAGGCGCTGCTCGGCAAGGCCTGGGACGACGAGCTCGAGACGTTCCGGCACGCCGGCGACGGTGCCCCCGTCCGCTGGCTGCACCAGGTGGTCTGACCGCTCCCGCTACAGCGGGATGTTGCCGTGGTCCCCGCGGGTCGCGGGGGCGGCGGCGATCGCCGCGGCCAGCGCGGAACGGGTTCGTGTCGGCTCCACGATCTCGTCCACGACGCCGATCTCCTGTGCGCGCGCGAGCCCGCCGGCCAGCTTCTCGTGCTCGACGGCGAGCTCCTGCTCGACCTCTCCCCGCACGTCCGCCGGCACCTCGGCCAGCCGGCGGCGGTGCAGGATCCGCACCGCCGCGACCGCGCCCATGACCGCGACCTCGGCACCGGGCCAGGCGAACACGCGGGTGGCGCCGAGCGAGCGGGAGTTCATGGCGATGTACGCGCCGCCGTAGGCCTTGCGGGTCACCAGCGTGACGCGCGGGACCGTGGACTCGGCGAACGCGTGCAGCAGCTTGGCGCCGCGGCGCACGACGCCGTCCCACTCCTGGCCGACGCCCGGCAGGTAGCCCGGCACGTCCACGACGACGACCATCGGCACGCCGAACGCGTCGCACATCCGCACGAAGCGTGCGGCCTTCTCCGCGGACGCGGAGTCCAGGCAGCCCCCGAGCCGCAGCGGGTTGTTGGCGATGACCCCGACGGTGCGCCCGCCGAGCCGGCCCAGCGTCGTCGTGACGTTCGGGGCCCACTTGGGGTGCAGCTCGAGCGAGGAGCCCTCGTCGAGCAGGTGCTCAACGATCGGGTGCACGTCGTAGGCCCGTTTCGGCGAGTCGGGCAGGTACTCCGACAGGTCGCGGTCCTCGACCTCGCCGAGCTCGCGCTGGTCGCCGAGCAGGGCAGCCAGCCGGCGCGCCTCTCCGTAGGCGGCCTCCTGGCTCTCGGCGACCACGTGCACCACGCCGGAGCGCCGGCCGTGCGGCTCCGGGCCGCCCAGGCGCAGCGCGTCCACGTCCTCGCCGGTCACCGAGCGGACCACGTCCGGGCCGGTCACGAAGACCCGACCCTCCGGGCCGAGGATGACGACGTCGGTGAGGGCGGGACCGTACGCGGCGCCGCCGGCGGCCGGGCCGAGGACGACCGAGATCTGGGGCACCTTGCCCGAGGCACGGGTCATGATCGCGAACACCTCGCCGACCGCGTGCAGCGAGACGACGCCTTCCCGCAGGCGGGCGCCGCCGGAGTGCCACAGCCCGACGACCGGGCAGCCCTCCTGCAGCGCGCGCTCGTACGCGGCGAGGATGACCTGGCAGCCGGCCTCACCCATCGCTCCGCCCTGGATCGTGGCGTCGGAGCAGAAGGCAACCGTGGTGGCGCCGTCGACACGGCCGATGGCGGCGAGCATGCCCGAGTCGTCCTCGGCGGTGAGCAGCTCGATGCTGTCCCCGTCGAAGAGCAGGCCGAGTCGCGTCAGCGGGTTGCGGGGGTCGTCGGCCTTGTCGACCTTGACCTTGCCGCCGCTCGGGGCCGCAGTCGTCGTCACTGATCCACCGTCCGGAACGCCAGGGCGACGTTGTGCCCGCCGAAGCCGAAGGAGTTGTTGAGCCCGAGCAGCTCGCCGTCGGGCAGCTCTCGTGGCTCCTTGCGGACCACGTCAAGGGTGACGTCGTCGTCGAGGTCGTCGAGGTTCGCCGTCGGGGGGGCCTTGCGGTCGTGCAGGGCGAGGATCGTCGCGATGGCCTCGACCGCGCCGGCGGCACCGAGCAGGTGGCCGGTGACCGACTTGGTGCTGGACACGCAGATGCCGTCGGTCGCGTCGCCGAGCGCGCGCCGGATCGCGGCGACCTCCGCCACGTCACCGACCGGGGTCGAGGTGGCGTGCGCGTTGATGTGCACGACGTCGGCCGGCGTCGCCCCGGCGGCCTTCACCGCCTGCGCCATGGCCCGTGCCGCGCCGGCACCGACCGGGTCAGGCTGCGCGATGTGGTGGGCGTCGGCGCTGATGCCGGCGCCGGCGACCTCGCCGTAGATGGTGGCGCCACGAGCGCGAGCGTGCTCGAGCGTCTCGAGCACCACCACGCCTGCGCCCTCGCCGAGCACGAAACCGTCCCGGCCCTTGTCGTAGGGCCGCGACGCGCGCTCGGGCTCGTCGTTTCGCGTCGAGAGGGCCTGCATGGCCGCGAAGCCCGCGAGCGGCAGCGCATGGATCGCCGCCTCGGTCCCGCCGGCGGTGACCACGTCGGCCCGACCGGACCGGATCATGTCCACCGCGTACGCGATCGCCTCCGCGCCGCTCGCGCACGCGCTCACCGGGGTGTGCACCCCCGCACGTGCCGACAGCTCGAGGCCCACGACAGCGGCCGGGCCGTTCGGCATCAGCATCGGCACGGTCATCGGCAGGACCCGGCGGGCGCCGCGCTCCTTGAGGGTGTCGTACGCCGAGAGCAGCGTGGTCACACCGCCGATGCCCGAGGCGATGACCACGCCCATCCGCTCGGGGTCGACCTCCGGCGAGCCGGCGTCGGCCCAGGCCTCGCGCGCCGCGATCAGGGCGAACTGCCCCGACCGGTCGATGCGCTTGGTCTGCGGGACCGGCAGGATCTCGGACGGCTCGACAGCCACCGGCGCGGCGATGCGCACCGGCAGCATGTCGACCCAGTCCTCGGTGAGCACCTTCACGCCCGACCGCCCGGCCAGCATGGCCGACCAGGTCGAGGCGACGTCCCCGCCGACCGGCGTCGTCGCGCCGAGACCGGTGACCACCACGCGCTGGGAGTCGGTCAGTCGAGAGTCACTCATGCGATCAGGCGCTGCCCTTCTGGATGTAGGCGACGGCGTCGCCGACGGTGGAGAGGCCCTTGACGTCGTCGTCGGGGATGCGGACTCCGAACTTCTCCTCGGCGTTGACCACGATGGTCATCATCGACAGCGAGTCGATGTCGAGGTCGTCGGTGAAGGACTTGTCCGGCTGCACGTCGCTCGTGGGGATGCCGGTCTCCTCGTTGACGATCTCTGCGAGACCCTCGAGGATCTCCTGCTCGCTTGCGGCCATCTGGTTCCAGCTCCTCATCTGTTGGGGTGTGGGGGTCCGCGCACCAGGGTGCGCGGCAGCTATGGGAGGACGACGACCTGGGCGGCGTAGACCAGGCCGGCGCCGAAGCCGATCAGCAGTGCGGTGTCGCCGCTCTTGGCCTGCCCCGTCTCGAGCATCCGCTCCATCGCCAGGGGGATCGAGGCGGCCGAGGTGTTCCCGGTCTCCGCCACGTCGCGGGCCACCGGCACGTGCGAGGGCAGCTTGAGCGTCTTGATCATCGCGTCGATGATGCGCATGTTGGCCTGGTGCGGGATGAACGCCCCGAGGTCCTCGGCGGTGACGCCGGCCGCGTCGAGCGCCTTCTGCGCCACCGGGGCCATCTGCCACACGGCCCAGCGGAAGACCTTCTGGCCCTGCATGGTCAGGTGCGGGAACTCGACGTTGTGGTCGCGCACGTCGATCCAGGACGCGCGCTGGGTGATCGCGTCGTACTGCGAACCGTCCGAGCCCCAGATCGTGGGCCCGATGCCCGGCACGTCCGACGGACCGATAACAACCGCCCCGGCGCCGTCGCCGAAGATGAAGGCCGTCGAGCGGTCGTAGGAGTCGGTGAAGTCGGAGAGCTTCTCGCACCCGATGACCAGGACGTGCTCGGCGCTGCCGCCGCGGACCATGTCGTTGGCCATGGTGACGCCGTAGCAGAAGCCCGCACAGGCGGCCGAGATGTCGAAGGCCGCTGCGTCGAGGGCCCCGAGCCGGTGCGTGACGTCGGCGGCCGCGGACGGGGTCTGCAACGGGTGGGTGACGGTCGCGACGATCACCGCGCCGACCTGCTCGGGCCGGATGCCGGCCTGGGCGATCGCCTTGCCCGCGGCGGCCACGCACATGTCGACGACGCTCTCGTCCGGAGCGGCCCACCGGCGGGTCTCGATGCCCGAGCGCTCCCGGATCCACTCGTCGGAGGAGTCGATGCGCTCGCAGATCTCCTCGTTGGTCACGACTCGCGCCGGCCGGTAGCCGCCGACGCCGAGGATGCGGGCGTGCGCAGCGCCGACCGCGGGGTTCAGGCCCTTGCTCGTCGTGCTCATCAGTGCACCGCCTCCGGGTGAAGACGTACCAGCGGCTGCCCGGGCGAAACCGGGTCGCCGTCCTCGACCAGCCACTCGACGACCGTGCCGCCGTAGGGCGCCACGACCGGGAACTCGTCCCGCAGGCTCACCAGCGTGCCGACGGCGGTCCCGGGGTCGACCAGGGTCCCGACCGGGAGGTCCACGATCCGGATGGTGCCCTTGGCGGGGGAGACCAGCATCCGCCACGTCGGGGAGTCGTCCTGCGGGGCCTCGACACCGTGCCGGGCCACCAGGTCGCGCGCCTTGTCGAGGTCGTCGGGCGTCTTGAGCGCGACGGTCTCGACACCGGGCAGCGACCGCTTGACCAGGTTCGTGAGCGTGCCCGCCGGCGGCACCTCGATCACGCCGGTGACCCCGAGCTCGCCCATCGTGCGCATGCACAGGTCCCAGCGCACCGGGTTGCTCACCTGGCTGACGATGCGCGCGAGCACGTCGCGGCCGTCGGCGACCACCGCGCCGTCGCGGTTGGAGATCAGCCGGGTCCGCGGGTCGTGGACGCTGACCGCCCGGGCGTAGCGGGCGAGGGTGTCGACGGCGGGGGCCATGTGCTCGGTGTGGAACGCCCCGGCCACCGACAGCGGGATCAGCCGGGCCTTGGCCGGCGCGTCGTCGGCGAGGGCGGCGAGCTGCTCCATGGTCCCGGCCGCGACCACTTGGCCGGCGCCGTTCGCGTTGGCCGCGGTCAGGCCGTGCCGCTCCAGCGCGGCGGCCACCTCCTCGGGGTCGCCACCGAGGACCGCGGTCATGCCGGTCGGCTTGAGTGCCGCCGCGTCGGCCATCGCCCGGCCGCGCTCACGGACCAGCACCATGGCCTGCTCGGCGGAGATGACGCCGGTGCCGGCGGCAGCGGTGATCTCGCCGACGCTGTGGCCGGCGGTGGCGCCGACGGAGTGGAAGGCGTCGGAGGGGTGCGGGAAGATCTCCAGCGCCGACACCAGGCCCGCGGCGACCAGCAGCGGCTGGGCGATCGCGGTGTCCCGGATCGTGTCCGCGTCGGCCTCGGTGCCGTAGTGCACGAGGTCCAGGCCCGCGCAGGCCGAGAGCCAGCGCAGCCGGTCCTCGAAGTGCGGCAGCTCGAGCCAGGGCGCGAGGAAACCGGGCGCCTGGGCGCCTTGACCGGGAGCGACGATGACCAGCACGTGCCCACCCTTTCGGACCCGCCCGTCCGCGGGGGGTGCGGACTCGGACGAAACTCGCCCGGACGAGTTGTCAGAAGTCTACAAAACGGTGTCGGGCCGCGCGTCGGCGAGCCGACCCAGCGCCAGCGCCAGCCGGAGGGTCAGCGCGTGGCGGGGGTCGGCCGGCGCGTACCCGGTGATCTCGGTGACCCGGCGCAGCCGGTAGCGCACGGTGTTCGGGTGCACGAAGAGCACCCGCGCGGTCGCCTCCAGGCTGGAGGTCTGCTCGAGGAAGGCGGACAGCGTCTCGACCAGCGCGGTGCCGGTGGACTGCAGCGGGCGGTACACCTCGAGCACCAGCTGCTGGCGGGCCAGGTCGTCGCCGGCGAGCGCGCGCTCGGGCAGCAGGTCGTCCGCCGGGACCGGCCGCGGCGCATCCGGCCAGGCCGGGGCCGCCATCAGCCCGGCGACCGCCGCTGCCGCGCTCTGGCCGGCCGCCAGCAGGTCGGGCACCGTCGGGCCGACGACCACGGGTCCGGGGCCGAACTGCGCCACCAGGTTGCGGGTCGCCCGGACCGGCTCCGTGGACCCGCCCAGGATCGCCACCAGCCGGTCGCCCTGCACACCGGTCAGGACGTCCAGGTGGTGCGCCCGCGCCGCGCGCCGGATGTCGTCCACCACCGCCTCGGGCTCGGCGTCCGGGGCGTTCCCGACCACGACGACGGCGGAGTCGTGCGAGCCCCACCCCAGCGCCGCCGCCCGCGAGCGCAGCGAGTCGTCGGCCTCGCCGCGCAGCAGCGCGTCCACCACCAGCGACTCCAGCCGCGCGTCCCAGGCGCCCCGTGCCTCGGCCGCCTCGGCGTAGACCTGGGCGGCGGCGAAGGCGATCTCCCGCGAGTAGCGCAGGACTGCCTCCCGGACCTCGGCCTCGTCGCCCGGGGCGATCTGCTCGATCTGCTCCTCGACGACGGCGATCACGACCCGGACCAGCTCGACGGTCTGCTGCAGCGTCACCGACCTGGTCAGCTCGCGCGGGGCGGTGCCGAACACGTCCGCGCTGATCGCCTGCGGCGTCTCGGGTTGCCGGAACCACTCGACGAACGCGGCCACACCCGCCTGGGCGACCAGGTTCACCCACGACCGGTTCTCCGCCGGCATCGCGCGGTACCACGGCAGCACCTCGTCCATCCGCGCCGTCGCCGCGGTCGCGAGCGCCCCCATCGCCGCCTCCAGGCGGCGCACGGTCGCCGGTGATCTCCGGGGCATGGCGTCAGGGTAGTTGTGGCAGCGCTACAACAGATCCTTCCGGCTGATCACCGGCCGGCGCGTCGTCTACCGTCACCGGGGTGGAGCTGCCCGTGCACCCCGTCGACGCCCTGCGCCGCATCGGTTTCCTGCTGGAGCGCTCCCGCGAGGAGACCTACCGGGTCCGGGCCTACCGCGGCGCCGCGGACACGCTGGCCGCGCTGCCCGAGGGCGAGCTGGAGGAGCGGCTGCGGGCCGGCACCCTGACCGAGCTCAAGGGCGTGGGGGCCAAGACGGCGGCCGTCGCCCAGCAGGCGTACGCGGGGCAGCTGCCCGACTACCTGGCTGCGCTCGAGGCGGCCGCCGACGGTCCCGTCGCGGCCGGCGGCGCGTCGCTGCGTGCCGCCCTGCGCGGCGACCTGCACTCGCACTCCGACTGGTCCGACGGCGGCAGCCCCATCGAGGAGATGGCGCGCACCGCGCGGGACCTCGGTCACGACTACCTGGTGCTGACCGACCACTCGCCGCGGCTGACCGTGGCCAACGGCCTCTCCGCGGACCGGCTGCGCCGCCAGCTCGACGTCGTGGCCGAGGTCAACGAGCGGCTCGCGCCGTTCCGCCTGCTGACCGGGATCGAGGTCGACATCCTCGACGACGGCTCGCTGGACCAGGACGAGGCGCTGCTGGCCCGGCTGGACGTGGTGGTCGCGTCGGTGCACTCCAAGCTGAAGATGGACAGCGAGGCGATGACCAAGCGGATGGTGACGGCGGTCGCCAACCCGCACACCGACGTCCTCGGGCACTGCACCGGGCGCCTGGTCACGGGCGGTCGCGGCACGCGCGGCGAGTCGCAGTTCGACGCCGAGCTGGTGTTCGCCGCCTGCGAGCGGTTCGGGGTGGCCGTCGAGATCAACTCACGGCCGGAGCGGCTGGACCCGCCGCGGCGGCTGCTGCGGCTCGCGGTGGAGACCGGCTGCGTGTTCGCCGTCGACACCGACGCGCACGCACCCGGCCAGCTCGACTGGCAGCCCTACGGCTGCGAGCGGGCCGAGGAGTGCGAGGTCCCGGCGGGCCGCGTGGTGAACACCCGCAGCGTGGGCGACCTGCTCGCCTGGGCGGGGCGGCACGGCTGAGGAATCCCCGCCGTCCCGGCGTGGTTGTGCCGCGCATGTCCCAGATGGTGGTTCCCGGTGTCGACGTGCGCCGCGCGGAGGACCGCGCGGCGAGCCGCTTCGGCTGGCTGGACTCCAAGCACTCGTTCTCGTTCGGGCGGCACTACGACCCCGACAACACCCACTTCGGCCTGCTCCTGGTCAACAACGACGACGTCGTCGCACCGGGGACCGGGTTCGAGACACACCCCCACCGCGACATGGAGATCGTCACGTGGGTGCTGCGCGGGCAGCTGGTGCACCAGGACTCGCAGGGCCACAACGGCCTGATCTACCCCGGCCTCGCGCAGCGGATGAGCGCCGGCACCGGCATCCTGCACTCGGAGAAGAACGACAGCTGGCGGCTGACCGGCGACCCCGAGCACACGGAGCAGGTGCACTTCGTGCAGATGTGGGTGGCGCCCGACGAGGCCGGGATCCGGCCCGGGTACGAGCAGCTCGAGATCTCCGACGAGCTGCTGCGCGGCGGGCTGGTGCCGGTCGCCTCCGGCCGTCCCGAGCACCGCGACGCGGCGGCGATCTCGATCGCGCAGAAGCACGCCGCGCTCTACGCCGCGCGGCTCGGTCCGGGCCAGTCCGTGGCCCTGCCGGACGCGCCGTTCGTGCACGCGTTCGTCGCGCTCGGCTCGGTCGACCTCGAGGGCGCCGGCCCGCTCGCGACCGGGGACGCGGCCCGGATCACCGCTGACGGCGGTCGACGGGTCACGGCCGGCCCGGAGGGCGCCGAGCTGCTCGCGTGGGAGATGCACGCCCACCTGGCCTGACGGGCGGTGCGCTCAGCGCAGCCGGGGCAGCACCTCGTCGCGGTAGAGGTCGAAGAACTGTCGGTAGTGCGGGCCCATGTTGGACACGTAGACCTCGTCGAAGCCTGCCTCCGCGTACGTCTGGAAGGTCTCGACGTGGCGGTCGACGTCCCGCCCGCAGGTCGTCGCCTCCCTGGTCATCTCCGGGGTCACCAGCTCGCTGGCCTGCTCGAAGTGCTTCGGGGAGGGCAGCACCTGGGAGAGCTCGCCGGGCAGCCCGCTGTTGCGCCACAGGCGGTGCGCGATCGCCACGCCCTCGTCCTCGGTGTCGGCGACGCACACCTTGTAGCCGGCCTGGGTCGGCTTGTCCCGGCCCACCGCGGCGTGCCACTCCCGGACCCGCTCGGCGTCGGGCGAGGTGGTGATGAAGCCGTCACCGATGCGCCGGGCGAGGTCGAAGGAGTGCGGGCCGAAGGCCGAGACGTACACCGGCGGCGGCTCGTCCGGGACCGTGTAGAGCCGGGCGTTCTCCACGGTGTAGTGCCGGCCGTGGTGGTAGGTGAAGTCACCCTTCCACAGCTCGCGCATGACGCCGACTGCTTCCTCGAGCATCTCCAGCCGGACGCCCTCGCTGGGCCAGCGGTCGCCCAGGACGTGCTCGTTGAGGGCCTCGCCGGTGCCGACGCCGAGGACGAAGCGGCCCTCGAGCTGGACCGCGGCGGTGGCTGCCGCCTGGGCCACGATCGCGGGGTGCAGGCGGACGGTCGGGCACGTGACGGCCGTCGTCACCGGCAGGCGGCAGACTGCCGAGATCGCGCCGATGACTCCCCAGACGAACGGGCTCTGCCCCTGCTCGTCGTTCCACGGATGGAAGTGGTCGCTGATCCAGAGCGCCTCGAAGCCTGCCTGCTCGGCCAGCCGCGCCTGCTCGACCAGGGCATGAGGCCCGTGCTCCTCGGTGGACAGGAAGTATCCGATGCGCATGCCGGGCGCCTTTCCCTCCGGCCGGGCGGGCAATCATCCGCCGGGGCGGCCGATGAGGCAGAACGGGTGACCTGCCGGGTCGGTGTAGACGCGGAAGCTGCCGCTCTCCGAGGGCTGGTGCTCGTGTCGCGAAGCGCCGGCCGCGAGCACCGCCGGCTCGCTGGCGTCGATGTCGCCGGCCCACAGGTCGAGGTGGAACTGCTGGGGATGCTCCCCGCCCGGCCAGGTCGGGGCGACGAAGTCGTCGATCCGCTGGAAGGCCAGGGTGGCACGCCCGTCCGGGTTGTCCGGGGTCAGGCCACCGCCGGGCGGGACGAGGGTCGCCCAGTCGCGGTCGGAGCCGTCCTCGAGGTCCCACCCGAGGACGTCGCCGTAGAACCGTGCGAGCGCCAGGGCGTCCGGGCAGTCGAGGACGACCAGGTCGAGCCGGGGCTTCGGTGTCGTCGAGTCGGTCATGCCGCGCAGGCTAAGGCGTCACACCGACAACGTCGCCCTACTCGGCGCCACCCGCGGTCTCCCCGGCGGGCGGGGCGGTGACGTCCCAGAGCCGATAGCGTTCCAGGGCCTCCCGAGCCGTCTCCGGCTTGACCTCGCCGCGCTTGGCCAGCGCCGCGAGAGTCCGCGCGGTGATGCACCACGGGTCGATCTTGAAGTGGCGGCGCAGGGCGGACCGGGTGTCGGAGAGACCCCAGCCGTCGGTGCCGAGCGAGGCGAAGTCGCCCGGTACCCAGGGCAGGATCTGGTCGGGGACGGCACGCATGTAGTCGGAGACCGCGACGAACGGCCCGGCGGCGCCGTCGAGCTTGCGGGTGACGTAGGCCACCCGCTGCTCGCCGTCGGGGTTCATGAAGTTGTGCTCGTCGCTCTCCAGCCCGTCGCGGCGCAGCTCGCTCCAGGAGGTCACGGACCAGACGTCGGCCTGGACGTTCCAGTCCTCGTGCAGCAGGCGCTGGGCCTCGAGGGCCCACGGCACCGCGACGCCGGAGGCGAGCACCTGCGCCTTGGGGCCGTCGCCCGCGGGCGCCGACGCGAGGCGATAGATGCCGCGCACGATGCCTTCCGCGTCGACGTCGTCGGGCTCCTTGGGCTGGACGTACGGCTCGTTGTAGACCGTCAGGTAGTAGAAGATGTCCTCCGGGGACTCTCCGTACATCCGGCGCAGCGCGTCCTTGACGATGTGACCGAGCTCGAACGCGTACGCGGGGTCGTAGGACACCGCGGCCGGGTTCGTCGACGCGAGCAGCGGTGAGTGCCCGTCCTCGTGCTGCAGGCCCTCGCCGTTGAGCGTCGTCCGGCCGGCCGTGGCGCCGAGCACGAAGCCGCGGGCCATCTGATCGCCGGCGGCCCAGAACCCGTCGCCGGTCCGCTGGAACCCGAACATCGAGTAGAAGATGTAGATCGGGATCATCGGCACGCCGTGCGTCGCGTAGGACGACCCGACCGCGGTCCAGGACGCCGTCGAGCCGGCCTCGTTGATGCCCTCGTGCAGGATGACCCCGCCCGGGTCCTCCTTGTAGGACAGCATCAGGTCGCGGTCGACCGAGGTGTAGTTCTGGCCGTGCGGCGAGTAGATCTTCAAGGTCGGGAACAGCGAGTCCATCCCGAACGTGCGGGCCTCGTCCGGGATGATCGGCACCAGCCGCCAGCCGATCTCCTTGTCCTTCGTCAGCTCCTTGAGCAGCCGGACGAAGGCCATGGTCGTGGCGACCTCCTGCTTGCCCGACCCGCGGCGCACGACGTCGTAGACCGGGTCGCCGGGCAGCACCAGCGGCTGGGCGGGCGTGCGCCGCTCCGGCAGGTAGCCGCCGAGCGCGCGGCGGCGCTCGTGCATGTAGGCGATCTCGTCGGAGTCCGGACCGGGGTGGTAGTACGGCGGCAGGGTCTCGTCCAGCGCCTCGTCGGGGATGTCGAGGTAGAGCCGGTCGCGGAAGCCGGTCAGGTCCTCCTTCTTCAGCTTCTTCATCTGGTGGGTCGAGTTGCGCCCCTCGAAGTGCGACCCGAGCGTCCAGCCCTTGATCGTCTTCGCCAGGATGACGGTGGGCTGGCCGGTGTGCTTGGTCGCCGCGTCGTAGGCGGCGTACATCTTGCGGTAGTCGTGGCCGCCGCGGGACAGCGACCAGATCTCCTTGTCGGAGAGGTGCTCGACCATCTTGCGGGTCCGCGGGTCACGGCCGAAGAAGTGCTCGCGGACGTAGGCGCCGTCCTCGGCCTTGTAGGTCTGGTAGTCGCCGTCCGGCGTGACGTTCATCAGGTTGACCAGCGCGCCGTCGGTGTCCTGGGCCAGCAGGTCGTCCCACTCCCGGCCCCAGATCACCTTGATGACGTTCCAGCCGGCCCCGCGGAAGAACGACTCCAGCTCCTGGATCACCTTGCCGTTGCCGCGGACCGGGCCGTCCAGGCGCTGCAGGTTGCAGTTGATGACGAAGGTGAGGTTGTCCAGCTCCTCGCGGGCGGCGACCCCGATCGCCCCGAGCGACTCGGGCTCGTCCATCTCGCCGTCGCCGAGGAACGCCCAGACGCGCTGCTGGCTGGTGTCCTTGATGCCGCGGTGGTGCAGGTAGCGGTTGAACCGGGCCTGGTAGATCGCGTTGATCGGGCCGAGCCCCATCGACACGGTCGGGAACTCCCAGAACTGCGGCATCAGCCGGGGGTGCGGGTAGGAGGACAGCCCGCCGCCGGGGTGCGAGAGCTCCTGCCGGAACCCGTCGAGCTGCTGCTCGGTCAGCCGGCCCTCGAGAAAGGCGCGGGCGTACATCCCGGGGGAGGCGTGTCCCTGGTAGAAGATCTGGTCGCCGCCGCCGGGGTGGTCCTTGCCGCGGAAGAAGTGGTTGAACCCGACCTCGTAGAACGAGGCGGAGGACGCGTACGTGGAGATGTGCCCACCCACGCCGACCCCGGGCCGCTGCGCCCGGTGGACCATGATCGCCGCGTTCCACCGGATGTAGGCCCGGATCCGTCGCTCGACGTGCTCGTCGCCCGGGAACCAGGGCTCGCTCTCGGACGGGATCGTGTTGATGTAGTCGGTGCTGCGCAGGCTCGGCACGCCCACCTGGTTCTCACGCGCCCGCTGCAGCAGGCTCAGCATGAGGAACCGCGCGCGGTTGCGTCCCGCGTGGTCGACGACCGCGTCCAGGGACTCGAGCCACTCGCCGGTCTCCGCCGGGTCGATGTCGGGGAGCTGGCTCGGCAGGCCGTCGCTGATGATCGCCGGCCGGTCAGGCCGGTCCGAGGTGTGCGCCATGACCCCATCGTGCTACCTGCGGGATCACGCCGCATCTTTACCCCTGCAAACCCTTCCCTGGGAGCGCCGCTCAGGAGAGGCTGGGACCAGGACACCAGCAGTGCGAGGGAGTGGGTGAGCCATGCAAGCGGCGGTCGGTGACCACCTGCACGTACACGGCCGGACGGTGGGGGACAGCGAGCACATCGGCGAGATCGTCGAGGTCCGGGGGCCGGACGGTACGCCGCCCTACGTGGTCCGTCACCCGGACGGGCACGAGACGCTCGTGTTCCCCGGGCCCGACGCGGTCGTGGAGCCGGCCAAGGCCGGCTGACCCGCTCCGGTCACACTGGCCGGATGCGCAGCCAGGTGATCGAGGTCCGCACCGGCGGACAGGAGACGGTCCGCGACGTGACCAGGGAGTGCGCCACGTTCCTGGCCGGTATCGAGGCCGGGGACGGGTTGCTGCACGTCTGGGTGCCGCACGCCACGGCGGGGCTGGCCGTGCTGGAGACCGGCGCAGGCAGCGACGACGACCTGCTCGCCGCCCTGCGCGAGCTGCTGCCCGCGGACGACCGCTGGCGGCACCGGCACGGCTCCGCCGGGCACGGCCGGGACCACGTCCTGCCCGCCCTGTGCCCGCCGTACGCGAGCGTGCCGGTCGCCGGAGGGCAGATGATGCTGGGTACCTGGCAGTCGGTGTGCCTGGTGGACCTCAACGGGGACAACCCGGTGCGCCAGGTGCGCCTGTCCTTCCTCGCGGGCTGAGCCTGCCCGGCAACCGCCCCGGCGCGTGGATCGCCCGAAGCGCTTGCATCGGAGGGTCCGGTGCGTCTTGACTACCCGCCAACAGCAGCGGCCGCCCGGTCGACGCTGGTCGCGAGCGCAACGGGAGGTCAGTGGTGAGCCAGACCGCGGACGACGCGGACAAGGATCGCCAGCTGGCCGGGAGGCTCGGGCTGCGTGAGGGACAGGTCGTGCAGGAGCTCGGCTACGACGACGACTGCGACGACGACCTGCGGACCTCGGTCGAGAAGCTCACCGGCAACGAGATCGTCGACGAGGACTACGAGGACGTCGTCGATGCGGTGCTGCTGTGGTGGCGGGAGGGTGACGGGGACCTCGTCGACGCCCTCGTCGACTCCCTGATCTCGCTGGGCGACGGCGGAGTGGTCTGGCTGCTCACCCCGAAGGCGGGTCGCGACGGGCACGTCGAGCCGGGCGACATCGGTGACGCTGCCCCGACCGCCGGCCTGCACCAGACGAGCAGCATCTCGGCCGCGGCCGACTGGTCGGGCACCCGGCTCGTCGCCCGCCGCTCCGGGCGCTGACGCCGCCGGTCGCGGTCAGCGCGACAGGCCGGGCAGCCGCCGCAGCAGCCGGTTGACCCCGCGTACGTTGCGCAGAGCCACCTGCATGGCCGCGCCTCCCGGCAGGCCCGGGACCGCCTCGACGATGGGCGCCAGGGCCAACAGACCTCCGACGTGGTGCAGCCGTAGCTCGCGCAGCGCCAGCATCGGCGGCACCGACCTGCGGCCGGCCGACGCGTCCAGGAGGTCCGCGGCGGAGCCCTCCACGGCCGGCCACCCCGAGGGGACCTCCGGCAGCTCCAGGGTGGTCCAGGCTCCCCGGCGCGCCGCGAAGGCCCACCCGCCCTCGGGTGACAGGCAGGCGGCGGTGGAGGTCAGCCCGCAGCGGGCGGCCAGGGCGCCGGTCGTGTCGACCAGCGAGGCGAGCCCGGCGGAGAGCAGGCCGGGCGAGGGTCGCCGCCCACCCGCCGTCGTGAGGTCGAGGCCGTGCACGGCCAGCTCGTACGCGGCGGCTGCCACCAGCGTGGTCAGCGGCAGCGGCCCGAGCACTGAGCGCACCGGCTGCCGGCCGAGCGTCGCCGGCTCGTCGCCCGCCAGGTACTCGGCGACCTCGACGCGCGAGTCCGCGAGCGCGGCGAGCACGTCGGCGCGAGGTGCACCGGCCCGGGCGTCCAGCACCGCCTCGTTGTGGCTCTGCTGGTCGAAGGTCCCGCCCCGCGGGTCGCGCGGGTCGACGTCGCCGCGCTCGGCTTCGGCCCGCATCCGCTCGAGAGTCCGGCTCCCCGGCCAGGAGCCGAGGTGCACGCACACCTGCCGTGCGGTCCAGCCCCTGACGCGCGTCGGAGCGTCCAGGTCGACCGCGTCGGCGATCTCGAGGAACTCGTCCCACGCCGGCAGGACCAGGTCGGCCACGTCGGCGGCGTCCCAGGACGCGAGCCCGCGCTCATCCGCGGACGGTGCGACGGGCGAAGGGGAGGTGGCTGACACACTGGCATCCTGCCAGCGCGGCCACCGGAAAGGACCTCTCGCATGCCGCTGTCCGTCGGAGACCCCGCCCCGGACTTCGCCCTCAGGAACCAGCACGGACAGACCGTCCGGCTCTCCGACCTCCGCGGCCGCAAGGCCGTGCTGGTGGTGTTCTACCCGTGGGCGTTCAGCGGGGTCTGCGGTGGCGAGCTGACGGCTCTGCAGGCGGCCCTGGACGACCTGGTGGCCGACGACCTCGAGGTCCTCACCGTCTCGACCGACTCGATGTACGCGCTGCGGGCGTTCGCGGACCAACAGGGCCTCACCTTCCCGATGCTGTCGGACTTCTGGCCGCACGGCGAGGTCGCGGAGGCCTACGGGGTGCTGCACCCCGAGATCGGGATCGCCCTGCGCGGCTCCTTCCTGGTCGACCGGGACGGGGTCGTGCGGTGGACTGTGGTCAAGGGGATCCCGGACGCCCGCGACGTCGACGACTACCGCAAGGCGATCGCTGACCTCTAGCCGGCGGGCACCGCGCGTTCTGCCGACCGTCGACTTCTGCCGGCGGTCGACTTCTGCCGGCCGCCGACGCCACGGGCAAGATCGTTCGTGCCGCTCCGGAGATCATCCGAGCGCAGATGATCTCCGGAGCGGCCCAGATGATCACGACGGACGCCGCGACGGTGCGACGGCTTGGCACCCGCCTGCGGCTACCCTTCACCAGGCCCCGGGCGCATAGCTCAGCTGGTTAGAGCACCTGCCTTACAAGCAGGGGGTCGGCGGTTCGAGTCCGTCTGCGCCCACAACGTTCGCCTAGGTCGGTCACTCGTGGCCAGGGCCGTCGCCCGTGCGCCGAAAGACTGGTGCCGTACCCGGGACGGTGCCCCCGCCCTGCCCCCGCAAGGACGGTCCCGGGACGGCTGGGCAGCGATGCCCGAGCGCAGGCGAGGTAAACCGCGCGGTCCGCATCAACGGCAGCGGTCGAGAACCTCGTTCTTCGTGCCCGCGCAGTCCTCGCCGCCGAACTCGATCGCCGCGGCGACGGCGAAGTAGGCCGCCCCGAGGACCAGCAGCATCCCCACCACCGAGGGGATGAGGATGCGCAGGGGCGGAACGATCGACTGGCGGGCGGCGGACTGCTGCATGCCCTAGGCGTCACCGCTGCGACGTCGGCCCAAACCCCGTGTCGGCGCAGGGTGCCGCTCAGAGGTGGGACGCGCCGACCAGTACGACGCAGACCACGACCCCTCGACGGTGGACGCAGGCCGGGGGGGTGCCGTGGCACGATGCCCCGATGCGGGTGACGATGCTGCTGGCGGACGCGGCGCAGGAGGTCAACGGCAAGCTCTACGTCCTCGGCGGCGGGTGGTCGGTGACCGGCCCGGACGTGCCGCCGATGTCGTTGGCCATCAAGCTCGACGTGCCGTGGAGCGCCGCCAACGAGTCGCATCGATTCGAGATCGTGCTCGTCGACGAGGACGGCCGGCCCGTGAACGCGGACGGGGGCGCCGGCGTCCGGGTCGACGGCACGTTCGAGGTCGGCCGTCCGGCCGGGACCCCCGCCGGCAGCGACATCGACTTCGCCTTCGCGGTCAACGTCCCGCCGTTCCCACTGCCGCCCGGACGGTACGCGTGGCAGCTGTCCATCGACGGCGAGACGCGCTCGGACTGGCAGCGGCCGTTCCAGGTGCGGGCCCGGGGATGACGAGGCTCGCCGATGTCGTCGCGGTCCTAGACCGTCTGTACGACCCGCGCGGTGCCGCTTCCTGGGACGCCGTCGGGCTGGTCACCGGTGACCCCGGCCAGCCGGTGCGACGCGTGCTCTTCGCGGTCGACCCGGTGCAGGAGGTCATCGACGAGGCCGTCGCGTGGCAGGCGGACCTGCTGGTCGCGCACCACCCGCTGCTGCTGCGCCCGGTGCACTCCGTTGCCGGGTCGCACCCGAAGGGCCGGGCGGTGACCACTCTCGTCCGCGCCGGTGTGGCGCTGCATGTGGCGCACACCAACGCCGACGTCGCCGACCCCGGAGTTTCTGACGCGCTCGCCGCTGCCCTCGGGGTCACCGAGGACGTCCGGCCGCTGCGGCCCGAGCCGACGGCGCCGGCCGAGAAGCTCGTGGTCTTCGTGCCGCTGGATGCCGTGGACCGGGTCGTCGACGCGCTCGCTGCAGCCGGCGCCGGACGGATCGGCGACTACGACCGGTGCGCCTGGAGCACCGAGGGCACCGGCACCTTCACGGCCCGGCCGGGCGCGTCGCCGGCGGTCGGGGAGGTCGGCCGGCGCGAGCAGGTGGCCGAGGCGCGGGTCGAGATGGTCGTGCCGCGCGCGGCTCGCCTGACCGCGGTCGAGGCACTGCGGGCGGCCCACCCGTACGAGGAGCCCGCTTTCGACCTGCTGCCGCTCGCGTCGTTGCCGGGCCGCCGCGGTACCGGCCGCGTCGGACGACTGGCCGCGCCGACCACGCTTGCCCGCTTCGCAGAGTCGGTGGCCACGGCTCTCCCGTCGACCACGGCAGGGGTGCGGACGGCGGGCGACCCGGACGGCGAGGTCCGTACGGTCGCTGTCTGCGGCGGCGCCGGTGACGACCTCTTCGACGAGGTGCGCGCTAGCGGCGCCGACGTCTACCTGACGGCGGACCTGCGCCACCACCCGGCGTCGGAGGCGCTCGAGCACGGCGGCCTCGCCCTGGTCGACTGCGCGCACTGGGCGACGGAGTGGCCCTGGCTGGCCGACGCCGCGGACCGCTTGCGGCGCGGGCTCGGTGGGGAGGCGGATACGGTGGAGACCCGCGTCAGCGCGATCGTCACGGACCCCTGGACGTCCTACTCGAGGAGCCACAGCTGAAAGCCGCCGCCTCCGACCAGCAGCGCCTCATCGACGTCCAGGCCCTCGACACCCGCATCGACCAGCTCGCGCACCGCCGGGCCACCCTTCCGGAGCACGTGGCGCTGGCCGGGCTGGAGCAGCGGCTGTCGGTGCTGCGCGACCAGATCGTCGGGGCGGAGACCGAGCAGAGCGACCTGGGGCGCGAGCTGGCCAAGGCCGAGGGCGACGTCGACCAGGTGCGCGCCCGGGCGGAGCGCGACCAGAAGCGGCTGGACGCGGGACAGGTCTCGTCGCCGAAGGAGCTCGAGGGCCTGCAGCACGAGATCGCGACGCTGGCCAAGCGGCAGGGCGACCTGGAGGAGATCGTCCTGGAGATCATGGAGCGGCTCGAGTCGGCACAGAGCCGGCACGCCGAGCTGACCGCGCAGCAGGACGAGGCGCTGCGTGAGGTCGCCGGTCTCACCGCCTCCCGCGACACCACCACCCAGGAGATCGACGCGGAGGTCGAGCAGCTGACCGCGCAGCGTGCGACCCAGGTCGGCGCGCTCGACGAGGCGCTGGTCACGCTGTACGAGAAGATCCGCGCGCACTCCGGCGGCGTCGGCGCCGCGGAGCTGCGGCAGCGGCGCTGCACCGGCTGCCGGCTCGAGCTGAACAACGTCGAGCTGGGTCGGCTGCGCGACGCCGACCCGGACGAGGTGCTGCGCTGCGAGGAGTGCCGGCGCATCCTGGTCCGCACACCCGAGTCCGGCCTGTAGGACGTCGTGGGGCGCTTCATCATCGAGGCCGACGGCGGAAGTCGGGGCAACCCCGGTCCGGCCGCGTACGGTGCGGTCGTCCGCGACGCCGACACCGGTCAGGTGCTGGCCGAGCGCGCAGAGTTCATCGGCACCGGCACGAACAACGTGGCCGAGTACCGCGGCCTGATCGCCGGGCTCACCGCGGTCCGCGAGCTCGACCCGGACGCCACCGTCGAGGCCCGCCTGGACTCCAAGCTCGTGGTCGAGCAGATGAGCGGTCGCTGGAAGATCAAGCATCCGGCGATGCGCCCACTGGCTCTGGAGGCGCGCGAGATCCTGCCGCCGGAGCGGGTGACCTACACCTGGGTGCCGCGGGAGAGCAACAAGCACGCCGACCGGTTGGCCAACGAGGCGCTCGACGCCGCGGCGCGGGGTGAGAGCTGGTCGGCCTCGACGAGCAACGCCGAGCTGGACGCCGCGGTCGACGAGGCGGAGATCGAACCGCCACCGGCGAACGCGCTCGTCGGCTGGGACGCCGACCTCGGGGACCCGACCACGATGCTGCTGCTGCGCCATGGCGAGACGGTGCACACCACCGAGAAGCGGTTCAGCGGTGCCGGCGGTCACGACCCGGAGCTGACGCCCGAGGGTGAACGGCAGGCCCGCGCGGCCGCGGCGCGCTTCGCCGCGGTCGGCGGCGTGCACGCCGTCGTCACCTCGCCGATGCGACGGGCCCGCCAGACCGCGGAGCACGTGGCGGCCGCCCTGGGGCTGGAGGTGCGTGAGCACGACGGCGTGCGGGAGTGCGCCTTCGGAGAATGGGAGGGGCTGACGTTCGCCGAGGTGCGCGAGCGGTGGCCGGAGCACCTCTCCCGGTGGCTGGGAGACCCCACCGTCGCGCCGCCGGGTGGTGAGTCGTTCGACGCCGTACGACGTCGGGTGAAGGTCGCGCGCGACAAGCTGCTCGCGCGGTACGCGGGACGGACGGTGCTCGTCGTCACCCACGTGACGCCCACCAAGATGCTGGTCCGCGACGTCCTCGGTGCTCCGCTGTCGGCGGTCTACCGCATGGAGCTGTCTCCGGCCTCGGTCACGGAGATCCACTGGTACGCCGGCGGTCACGCGTCGCTGCGCCGGTTCAGCGACGACGCACACGTGCGCAGCTGATCAGGCACCAGAGATCATTTGGGCGGCCGGACTGGTGAGGCCGCGTCAGACGCTCCACTCGGCGAGCACCTCGTCAGTGTGCTCGCCACGGGAGGGTGGTGGGCGGCCGATCGAGGTCGAGGTCCGAGAGAAGCGCGGTGCGGGCGACGGTTGGACCGTGCCGCCGTGCTCGACGAAGGTGCCGCGCGCGACGAGGTGCGGGTCGCGCGCGGCCTCGGACATCGACAGCACGGGTGCCACGCAGGCGTCGCCGCCCGCGAAGACCTCGGTCCACTCGTCGCGGGTGCGGGCGACGAACGCAGCCGCCAGCCGTTCGCGCAGCGCCGGCCAGGCCGCGGGGTCGGCGCGGTCCGGGACGCCGGCCACGTCCAGACCCAGGCGCCGGAGCAGCTCGCCGTAGAACTGCGGCTCGAGCGCCCCGACGGCCATCCAGCCGCCGTCGGAGGTCTCGTACACGCCGTAGAACGGGGCGCCGCCGTCGAGCAGGTTCACACCGCGCTCGTCGCGCCACAGCCCGTGCGCGACGAGACCGTGGAAGGCGGTCATCAGGTGCGCCGCGCTGTCGACCATGGCCGCGTCGACCACCTGGCCGACCCCACTGGTGCGGGCCTCGTGCAGCGCCGCCAGCAGCCCGGTGGTCAGGTACAGCGCGCCCGCGAAGTCGCCGACGAGGTTGAGCGGGACCTGGGGCGGTCCGCCGGCGTCGCCGATGGCGTGCAGGGCACCGGCCGTCGCCAGGTACGTGATGTCGTGGCCGGCCGTCCCGGCGTATGGGCCGTCCTGCCCCCACCCCGTCATGCGGCCGTAGACGAGCCGGGCGCGACGACGCAGGCACTCGTCCGGCCCCACGCCCAGTCGTTCCGCCACCCCGGGGCGCAGGCCTTCGACGAGCAGGTCGGCATGGCCGACGAGCGTGAGCAGCTGGTCCACGTCCGCAGGGTTCTTGAGGTCGAGCAGCACCGACCGCTTCCCGCGGCCGAGCAGGTCCTGCTCAGGCGGGACGAGCTGCAACGACGCGCCGCCGGGCCGGTCGACGCGCACGACGTCGGCGCCCAGGTCGGCCAGCAGCATCCCGGCGAAGGGGACGGGGCCGATGCTTGCCAGCTCGAGGACCCGGACGCCCGCGAGCGGGCCGGTCACCGCGGCCCGCCGGGGGGCGCCGGCGCGGCGAGCGGTCTCGCGGGGTGACTCACCGGTGCAGCTTCGGCAGCACCTCGCGACCGAAGACCTCGATCCACTCGGCCTGGTTACGGCCGACGTTGTGCAGGTAGACGCGGTCGAAGCCGAGGTCGACGAACCTCTGGATGTGCGCCAGGTGCACGTCCGGGTCGGCTGAGATCACCATGCGGCCCGCGAAGTCCTCGGGGCGGACCAGAGCGGCCATCGCGGCGAAGTCGTGCGGGGAGCGGATGTCGGCCTTGGGAAACTTCATGCCGCCGTTGGGCCACTCGGTCATCGCGTTCGCCAGCGCCTGTTCGTCGGTCTCGGCCCAGGACAGGTGCAGCTGGAGGACCTTCGGCATCCTGTCCGGGTCCTTGCCGGCCTCCTGGGCGCCCTCCGCGAACTTGGCGAACAGCCCGTCGACCTTCTCCAGCGGAGCGCCGACGGTGATGATCCCGTCGGCGTGCCGACCGGTGCGCTTGGCGTTGACCGGTCCTGCGGTCGCGACGAGGACCGGCGGTGGCTCGGCCGGCATCGTCCACAGTCGGGTCGTCTCCAGGGTGAAGAAGCGACCCTGGTGCTTGACGTCCTTGCCGGCCACGGAAGCGGCGAAGAGCTTCTTGATGACGTCGATGGCCTCGAACATCCGCAGTGACCGCTCGGCGGCCTCCGGCCAGTAGCCGCCGACCACGTGCTCGTTGAGCGCCTCGCCGGCGCCGACGCCGAGCCAGTGCCGGCCCGGGTACATCGCCTCGAGGGTTGCCGACGCCTGCGCGACGACCGCCGGGTGGAAGCGGAAGGACGGGCAGGTGACGCCGGGCCCGAGATCCCCGGTCGTACGTTCCCCGACCGCCGTCAGCACGTTCCACACGAACGCCGACTCGCCCTGGGACGGCACCCACGGCTGGAAGTGGTCGGCGGCCATGCACCCGGAGAACCCGTGCTGCTCGGCCAGGACCGTGAGGTCGACGGCCTCCCGCGGCCCGAACTGCTCCAGCATCGCCGCGTAGCCCACGGTCAGGTCAGCCATGCGAGGTGAGGGTAGTCGGGTCACCGGGAA
>DASTVO010000151.1:0-7369 GCA_035759075.1 Actinomycetes bacterium | reverse complement strand
AGCCGGTCCAGCAGCACGTCGAGGTGGGCCTCGCCCATGCACCACAGCACGAGCTGGTGGGTCTCGGAGTTGTTCTCCAGCCGCAGGGTCGGGTCCTCGGCGACCAGCCGGCCGATGCCCTGGGACAGCTTGTCCTCGTCGGCCTTGGACTTGGCGACCACGGCCACCGGCAGCAGCGGCTCCGGCATCACCCACGGCTCCATCAGCAGCGGGTCGTCCTTGTCGGAGAGGGTGTCGCCCGTCTCGGCCCGGCTGAGCTTGGCGACCGCGCAGATGTCGCCGGCGATCGCCTGCGACACCGTGCGCTGGGTCTTGCCCAGCGGAGAGGTGATGGCGCCGACCTTCTCGTCGACGTCGTGGTCCTCGTGGCCGCGGTCGGAGAGGAAGTGGCCGGACACGTGCAGGACCGTGTCGGGACGCAGCGTCCCGGAGAAGACCCGGACGAGCGAGATCCGGCCCACGTACGGGTCGGTGGTGGTCTTGACGACCTCCGCCACCAACGGGCCCTCCGGGTCGCACGTGAGCGGCCCGCGCGGCTGGCCGGACGGCGTGGTCACCGGCGGCACCTCGTGCTCCAGCGGCGACGGGAACGCCTGCGTCATCACCTCGAGCAGCTCGGTGGTGCCCAGGCCGGTCGGCGACGCCGCCGCCAGCACCGGGTAGAAGGAGCCGCGGGCGACGGCCGTCTCCAGGTCGTCGACGAGCACCTTGAGGTCGATGTCCTCGCCGCTGAGGTAGCGGTCCATGAGGGTCTCGTCCTCGGACTCGGCGATGATCCCCTCGATCAGGGCGTTGCGCGCGGTCTCGATCAGCGGCAGGTGCTCGGCGTCGGGCTCGCGCTCGACCCGGGTGCCCCCGGAGTAGTCCGCCACGGTCTTGGACAGCAGCCCGATCAGCCCGGCCGCCGAGCCGTCGTCGGCGGCCAGCGGAAGGTAGAGCGGCAGCACGCCGTCGCCGAACACCCGCTGGCAGATCGCCACCGCCTCGTCGAAGTCGGCGCGCTCCTTGTCGAGCTTGGTGATCACGACGGCGCGCGGCATGCCGACCGAGGCGCACTCCTCCCAGAGCATCCGGGTCGCGCCGTCCACCCCGTCGACGGCAGAGACGACGAACAGCGCGGCGTCGGCAGCGCGCAGGCCGGCGCGCAGGTCGCCGACGAAGTCCGCGTACCCGGGGGTGTCGAGCAGGTTGACCTTCACGCCGCCGTGCGTCAGGGGCGCCAACGCCAACGAGACCGAGCGCTGCTGCCGCAGCTCGGCCTCGTCGAAGTCGCTGACGGTGGTGCCCTCCTCCACCCGTCCCGCCCGGGTGATCGTGCCGGTGGCCGCCAGGAGGGCCTCCACGAGCGTGGTCTTCCCCGCTCCGGAATGGCCGACCAGCACGACGTTGCGCACGGAACCGGGCTGGTCGGCCGCCGGCGCACCTCCGGCGGCCCCGGGGTTACTGCCTGTCTGCGCCATTGAGTACCGCCTCCACTCGTCGCCGCTTCGGTCCATGCAGCCTTCACCCGCGACCCGTCTCCGCACAAGGGGTTCACGGGGGTTCGCCGACCCTGTGACCAGGCAACTCGTCCTTGACTTCGCCGACCGGCGAGTCATGATCGAAGAAGCGGGGGAGTGCTCTCCATGTTCTGTCGGAGGTGATCCTCATGGATGAGCGGCACGAGATCCGTTGGGGTGGGTTCGCCGGGCTCGCGTACGCGGTCACGGCGCTGCTCGGATACTTCATCGTCGGCAACCCACCACGCGTCGACGACTCGGCGGCGGTGGTCGCCGGGCACTTCGCCGACAACCAGAACCAGATCCTCGCCCAGACCCTGCTGATCGCGATCGCGGCGGTGTGCCTGGTCGCGTTCGCCTCGGCCCTGGCGCAGGCGCTGCGGGACCGGATGCCCGGCAGCGACGTGCCGTGGCTCGTCGTCACCGGCACCGTGCTGGTGTCGGCGCTGTTGTTCGTCGGCGCGAACATGACGGCGGCGCTGTCGTTCGTCCCCGCGCAGGAGCCGACGACGATGACGCTGTTCACGGTGACGTCGATCCTCTTCACGACGGTCGGCATCGCGGCTGCGCTGCCGCTGACGGCCGCCGCGGTCGGCATAGTGGCCACCGGGCTGCTGCCGCGGTGGGCGGGCTGGTTCGCCGCTCTGGCGGCCGTCGTCGGCGTGGTCGGCGCGTTCGGCGTCTACAACGAGACCGGGAACCTCGTCCCCGGCGGTCCGGTGATGACGCTGGTCCCGTTCCTCGTGAGCACCGCGTGGATCGTCGTGGCCAGCGGCTACATGGTCCGTGAGCACCTGCCGATGCTGGCCGCCGCGGCACCGCCGGCCACCGGCCAGGCCTGAGGTCGCCGCGCTCCCCGGACCGCGGCCGGCGGCCCGGGGGGCCGTCGTGCCCCGCGTCGTTAGCATGTGCCCCGCCCGCGCGGCGGTGACCGCGGGGCTCGACCGACCGCCGCCGCGACGAACGGATGACACCGCATGCTCAACCGCTTCGCCCGGGCGCTGTTCACCCGCATCTTCCGTCCCATCGCGGCGTTCCTGGTCCGCCGCGGGGTCAGTCCCGACGTCGTCACGCTCGTCGGCACGCTGGGGGTGGTGGGCGGCGCGCTGGCCTTCTTCCCGCGGGGCGAGTTCTTCTGGGGCACTGTCGTCATCACGCTGTTCGTGTTCTCGGACCTCATCGACGGGACGATGGCCCGGATGACCGAGCGGTCCAGCCGCTGGGGCGCCTGGCTGGACTCCACCCTCGACCGGGTCGGTGACGCGGCCGTCTTCGGCGGCATCGCGCTCTGGTACGCCGGCGACGGCGACGACCTCCTCCTGGTCGCGCTGGCGCTCTACGGGCTCTCCGCCGGCGCCGTCGTCTCCTACGCCCGGGCCCGCGCCGAGGGCCTGGGGATGACGGCCAGCGTCGGGATCACCGAGCGCGCCGACCGGCTGGTCGTGGTCCTGGTGGCCACCGGGCTGGAGGGTCTCGGCGTGCCCTACGTGCAGGCGCTGGCGCTCTGGTACGTCGCCGTCGGCAGCAGCGTGACCGTGGCGCAGCGCGCGCTCGCCGTGCGACGGCAGGCGCTCGCCGAGGCCACCTCGGCACCGCCCGAGCGACCTTCTTGAGCAGACTCACGGGCGCGTCGCCCCACAAGGTCGCAGCCGGGGCGACCTACGGGCTGTACGCGGGGGCGTGGGCTCTCGTGCGGCGACTGCCCGAGGGGGCGGCGTACCGGCTGTTCGAGCTCGTCGCCGACGCGGTCTGGCGGCGACAGGGGCGAGCCGTCCAGCGGCTCGAGGCCAACCTGCGCCGGGCCCGCCCGGACCTCGACCCGCCGGCGCTGCGCCGGCTGAGCCGGGAGGGGATGCGCTCCTACCTGCGCTACTGGTGCGACGCGTTCCGGCTGCCGGACTGGGACCGCGACCGGGTGGTGTCCACGGTCCGGGTCGAGGGTGAGCAGCACCTGCGGCGCAACGTCGGCGAGGGAGGCCGCGGGGTCGTGGCGGCCCTGATGCACATGGGCAACTGGGACCACGCCGGAGCATGGGCGACCCTGACGGGCGCCCCGGTCGTCACCGTCGCCGAGCGGTTGCGCCCGGAGCGGCTGTTCGAGCGCTTCCTCGCGTACCGCCAGGGCCTCGGCATGGAGATCCTGCCGCTGACCGGCGGGGACGGCGACCTGCTCGACACCCTGTCCCAGCGGCTGCGGTCCGGCCGGCTGGTGCCGCTGCTGGCCGACCGCGACCTGCGCGCCTCCGGCATCGACGTCGAGCTGCTCGGCGAGGCCACCCGGATGCCGCCCGGCCCGGCCCTGCTGGCGCTGCGGACCGGGGCCGCGCTGCACCCGGTGAGCATCTGGCACGAGGCGGGCGACGACGAGGACTGGCCGGCGCGGCTGGTGATCCGGTTCCACGACGAGGTCACGGCCCCCCCGACGGGGACCACGCGTGAGAAGGTCACCACCATGACCCAGCAGGTCGCGGACGTGTTCGGCGCCGCGATCCGCGAGCACCCGCAGGACTGGCACATGCTGCAGCCGCTGTGGCTGGCCGACGTGCCGGGTCGGGACGGGCCGCTCCGCGACGGGCCACGCCCATGAGGGTCGGGATCGTCTGCCCCTACTCCTGGGACGTGCCCGGCGGCGTGCAGTACCACGTGCGCGACCTCACCGAGGTGCTCACCGCGCGTGGCCACGAGGTGTCGGTGCTGGCGCCCGCGGACGACGACGCGCCGCTGCCGCCGTACGTCGTGCCGGCCGGGCGGGCGGTGCCGGTGCCCTACAACGGCTCGGTCGCCCGGGTGAACTTCGGGCCGCTGTCGGCCGCCCGGGTCCGTCGCTGGCTGCGCGAGGGCCACTTCGACGTGCTGCACATCCACGAGCCGGCCACCCCGTCGCTGTCGCTGCTCGCCTGCTGGGCCGCGACCGGCGCGATCGTGGCCACCTTCCACACCGCGAACCTGCGGTCGCGGGCGATGCTCGCCGCGTCGCCGTTCCTCGAGCCGGCGCTGGAGAAGGTCGGCGCGCGGGTCGCGGTCTCCGAGGACGCGCGGCGGACCCTGGTCGAGCACGTCGGCGGCGACGCCGTGCTGATCCCCAACGGGGTGTTCGTCGACCGGTTCGCCTCGGCTGTCCCCGAGCCGGCCTGGCGGGGCGAGGCGGGCACCGTCGGGTTCATCGGCCGGCTGGACGAGGAGCGCAAGGGGCTGCCCACCCTCGTCGCGGCCATGGAGCGGGTCGTGGCCGAGCGACCCGGCGTGCGGCTGGTCGTGGCCGGCCGCGGCGACGCGGAGGAGGCGGTCGAGCACCTGCCGCCCGCGGTGCGGGACGCGGTCACCTTCCTGGGCGTCGTCAGCGAGGCCGACAAGGCGCGGCTGCTGCGGACCGTGGACGTCTACGTCGCGCCGAACCTGGGCGGGGAGAGCTTCGGGATCATCCTGGTGGAGGCGATGTCGGCGGGCGCCGCCGTGCTGGCCTCCGACCTCGACGCGTTCGGCCGGGTCCTCGACGGCGGCCGGGTGGGGGAGATGTTCCCGGCTGGGGAAGTGGCCGCGCTGGCCCGGTCACTGCTGGACCTGCTCGCCGACGAGCCGCGGCGGGCCCGGCTCTCGGCCGCGGCGTCGGAGTGGGTGCGCCGCTTCGACTGGTCGACCGTGGCCGACGAGCTGCTCGCCGTGTACGAGACCGTCGCCGCCGGGGCCGGAGCCGTCGGGGAGGCCGACGTGCGGCCGTGGCGGGACCGGCTGCGCCGCTGACCGCGGCTGACCGCCCGCTGACCGCCCGCTGACCGCCGCAGAGCCCGCCGCTGAACCCGCCGTACGCTCGCCCGCGTGGGCAGCCCCGACCTCTCGGTCCTCGTCACCGTGCTCGCGCTGCTCGTGGTGGTCGGCTGGTACCTCACGTTCAGCGCCACCCGGCTGGACCGGCTGCACGCCCGGCTCGAGGGCGCCCGCAGCGCCCTGGACGCCCAGCTCGTCCGGCGGGCCTCGGTGGCGCTGCAGCTGGCCGCCGCCGGCCGGCTGGACCCGGCGACCGGGCTGCTGCTCGCCGACGCCGCGCACCAGGCCCGGGAGGCCGACGACGGGGACCTGCCGGCCCGGGAGATGGCCGAGAGCAACCTGACCAGGGCGCTGCGGGCGGCGTTCGCCGACGCCCGGACGGTCGAGGAGCTGCAGGACGACCCGGTCGGGCGCGAGATGCTCCGCGAGCTCGCCGCGGCCTGCCTGCGGGTGCAGCTGGCGCGGCGGTTCCTCAACGACGTGGTGCGGGCGGCCCGGGTGGTCCGGGGCAAGCGGGTGGTGCGCTACCTGCGGCTCGCCGGGCACGCGGAGTGGCCGCAGACGTTCGAGATGAGCGACACGCCGCCGGACACCCTGGCGCGCACGACGTTCACCTGAGGCACGTACCGTTTCCGACCGTGACACCCGCCTCCCGACTCGTGCCCGTTCGCGCCGGTACCGCCGTCGCGCTGGGCCTCGCGCTCGTGCTGACCGCCTGCTCCTCCGACGCGGAGCCGGGCCGGACGACCGCGCGCGACACCTCGACGCCCTCCGTCACCCCCACGACGCCGCCCCCGCCGCCGCAGCCGTCGACGCTGTCCGGCCGGATGGGCCGGGAGGACCAGCCGGTCTTCGCCGTCAAGATCGACAACACCGCCCAGGCGCGCCCGCAGCAGGGCCTGCAGCGCGCCGACGTGGTCTACGTCGAGCAGGTGGAGGGCGGGGTCACGCGGCTGGCGGCGATCTACTCCAGCCAGTACCCGAGGTACGTGGGACCGGTGCGCAGCGCGCGCATCACCGACATCGAGCTGCTGCGCCAGTACGGCCGGGTCGGGCTGATCTACTCCGGCTCGCAGACCCGGCTGCACGACAACCTGGTGCAGGCCCAGCTCGGTCTGGTCTCCTTCGACCGGGACCGGACCGGGTACACCCGGGCGCCGAGCCGGCCGCAGCCGTACGACGTGATCGGGACGTTCGACCGGCTGCGCAAGCGCGCCGGGACCGTGGACCTGCCCAAGAGCGTGGGCTACGCGTTCGGCGACCCGCCGCTCGGCGGCAAGCCGGCCAAGGAGTTCACCGCGCAGTACCCCGGCGCGCGGGTCTCCGGCACCTGGTCGGCCAAGGCGGACCGCTGGCTGCTGTCGATGGACGGGGTGCCCGCGCGGGCCGCCGAGGGCGGACAGCTCGGGCCCACCACCTTCATCGTGCAGTACGCCACGATCAAGCCGTCCAGCTACCGCGACGTGAACGGCGCCAACACGCCCCTGACCAAGACCGTCGGCAAGGGCAAGGCGCTGTTCTTCCGCGACGGCCAGGTCTACCGCGGGAAGTGGTCCCGGGCGAAGGCCTGGCAGCCGACGACGTACACGATCGACGGGCAGCCGGCCGTGCTCGCGCCGGGTCAGATCTGGGTGGCGCTCGTCGGCCGCGGTGCGCCGGTCAGCATCCGCTGACGTCCGGTGACATCCGGCGCCGCCGGCGCCGGACGGGGCACGGTCGGCCCGCCGCTCGACCCAGGCGAGGTTGACAGGTCGAGCCCCGTCCGGTCCAGCCGGGGTCCTGAAGATCGTTTCGCAGCCACACAATGGGCCGCGTTCTCACCGCAGTGTCGGCGACGTCATGCGTGACGCGAACGCAGTCCGCCGACGGCGGCGGCGCACTGTGTGGCCGGGGGACGATCTTGGTTGGGAGTCGGCGGACTAGTCGACGCCACGCAGAGGTGCCGTCAGCGGAGCCCTGCCAGATCGCCGGGGACTCGCGGACGATTGCCTGTCGGCGGCCGCGGTCAGCATCCGCTGACGTCCGGCACCGCCGGCGCCGGACGGGGCACGGTCGGCCCGCCGCTCGACCCAGGCGAGGTTGACAGGTCGAGCCCCGTCCGGTCC
>DASTVO010000150.1:0-2610 GCA_035759075.1 Actinomycetes bacterium | reverse complement strand
ACGACGGGCCGGCGGTGCTGATGGAGCGGGACGTCCGGGCCACAGGCGAGTCGGTGGGCGGCGCTGACGCCACCGCGTACGAGAAGCTCCTGGGGCCGCTCGTCCGGGACGCCGACCGGCTGCTGCCGCAGCTCCTCGGCCCGCTGCGGCCGCCCCGGCACCCGCTGGCCTTGGCACGGTTCGGTCTGGCCGGGATGCGCTCGGCGACCGGACTGGCGCGGTCCCGGTTCGAGGGCGAGCGCGGGCGGGCCCTGCTGGGCGGGGTTGCCGCCCACTCGATGCTCCGGCTCGACCAGGTTCCCAGCGCGGCGGTGGCGCTGGTGCTGATGCTGACCGGGCACGCGGTCGGCTGGCCCGTCGCACGCGGCGGGTCGCAGGCCGTGGCCGACGCGATGGCGTCCTACCTGCGCTCGCTGGGCGGAGAGATCGTCACCGACTGCCTGGTCGAGAGCGTGGACGAGCTCGACGGGGCCGGCGCCGTGCTGCTCGACGTCACGCCGCGCCAGGTCCTGGCGCTGGCCGGTCACCGGCTGCCTGCTGGCTACCAGCGGTCGCTGCGCCGGTTCCGTTACGGCCCGGGCGTGTTCAAGGTCGACTGGGCCCTCGACGGACCGATCCCCTGGCGTGACCCCGCCGTGGGCCGGGCCGGCACCGTCCACCTCGGCGGCACGCTGGCGGAGGTGGCCCGGTCGGAGGCCGACGCCACCGCGGGACGGGTGCCGGAGCGCCCCTACGTCCTGCTCGCCCAGCCGACGGTCTGCGACCCGACCCGCGCGCCGGCCGGCAAGCACGTCGGCTGGGCCTACTGCCACGTGCCGAACGGCTGCGACGTCGACATGACCGACCGGGTCGAGGCGCAGGTCGAGCGGTTCGCCCCGGGCTTCCGCGACCTGGTGATCGGCCGGTCCACGGTCTCGGCGCCGCAGATGGAGGCCTACAACCCCAACTACGTCGGCGGCGACATCAACGGCGGTCTGATGGACCTCCGGCAGCTGTTCACCCGCCCGGCGGTGCGGCCGAACCCGTACACCACGCCCGACCCGCGGCTGTTCATCTGCTCCTCGTCCACCCCGCCCGGCGGGGGCGTGCACGGCATGTGCGGCTACTACGCCGCCCGGGCGGTGCTGCGCCGCCGGTAGGCTCGCGGCCCGTGGCCGAGCACAGTGCGTCGTACGCCGCCGCCGGAGTCGACATCGAGGCAGGCGACCGGGCCGTCGAGCTGATGAAGCAGTGGGTGGCGAAGGCGTCGCGTCCGGAGGTCGTCGGCGGGATCGGGGGCTTCGCCGGCCTGTTCGACGCGAGCGCCCTCACCGCGTACCGGCGTCCCCTGCTCGCGACCTCCACCGACGGGGTCGGCACCAAGGTCGCCGTCGCGACCGCGATGGACACGCACGACACGATCGGTCGCGACCTGGTCGGCATGGTCGTCGACGACCTGGTCGTGTGCGGTGCCGAGCCGCTGTTCATGACCGACTACATCGCGTGCGGCAAGGTCGTGCCGGAGCGGATCGCAGCGGTGGTCAAGGGCATCGCCGAGGGCTGCGTGCTCGCCGGCTGTGCCCTGGTGGGCGGCGAGACGGCCGAGCACCCGGGGCTGCTGGGGCCGGACGAGTACGACGTGGCGGGGGCCGGCACCGGGGTCGTGGAGGCCGACCGGGTGCTGGGGCCCGAGCGGGTACGCGACGGGGATGCGCTGGTCGCGATGGCGTCCAGCGGGCTGCACAGCAACGGGTACTCCCTCGTGCGCCACGTGCTGCTGGAGCGCGCCGGCTGGTCGCTGGACCGGCCGGTGGCCGAGCTGGGGCGGACCCTCGGCGAGGAGCTGCTCGAGCCGACCCGGATCTACGCCCGCGACTGCCTGGCGCTGATCGAGGCCGTCGGGGTGCACGCGTTCAGCCACGTCACCGGCGGCGGGCTCGCCGCGAACCTGGCGCGGGTGCTGCCGCCGACGCTGTCCGCGACGGTCGACCGGGGGACCTGGTCGCCGGCGCCGGTGTTCGGGCTGGTGCGGGAGCAGGGCGCCGTCGATCAGGCGGAGATCGAGCGGACGCTGAACATGGGCGTCGGGATGGTCGCGGTGGTCGCACCCGATGACGCCGACGCGGCCGTGCGGCTGCTGGATGAGCGCGGGGTGCCGGCGTGGGTCGCCGGGACGGTGACGGCGGGCGACGGCTCGGTCACGCTGACCGGCTCGCACCCGGCCTGAGCAGCCCGCCGCCCGACAGCCGAGAGCGACCTTCGGGTGCAGACACGCGAGCGTGTCGCCACGAGAAGGTCGCTCTCGGGAGCGGGATGAAGGCTGCGGGGGTGAGCGCCGTCAGCGCTGGTTGTCCGCCACCCAGTCGTCGTACTCGTCCTTGTCCGCCTCGGTCATGTCGGACCGCTCGACGGAACCGGATGCGAGCTCGCGCTGCAGTGCCTCGAAGTCGGTGCCCTGAGAGCTGTACTTGAGCTCACGCGCGACTTTGGTCTGCTTTGCCTTGGCTCGGCCGCGCCCCATGGCTCGACCCCCTCATACATAACGGGGCGGCCAGCGCGTGGCGGCCCCGGATCGGTGTGTTCTCTCCGTGGGTGCAACGGTACATGGCCCGGCGGTGTTCCGGCATCCCG
>DASTVO010000149.1:0-3183 GCA_035759075.1 Actinomycetes bacterium | reverse complement strand
AGCGCCCGCTGGCAGGTCCCGGGGCCGTCGTCTCGGGCGCGGCCTGGCCGGGCCCGTTGCGCCCGAGCTGCGGGCGGTGATGTCGATCAGGCACACGAGGACCCGCGGCTCTGCCCGGTCAGACGTCGAGAGAGGTCTCCTCGAGCGCCCGGACCGCCGTGGGGTCGCCGCTCACGTCGACCCGGGCGTGGTCGCGGCGGCCGAAGCTGTAGAGCAGCAGCTCGAGCGGCTCGCCGGTGATGGTCGCGACCGGCTCGCCCTTCTTCGCCATCAGGGTCGAGCGTGGCGCGTCCGACCGGTGCAGGACCACGCCGGCGGCGGTCGACCGGAACGCGACCGGCGCGCGGGTGCGGACCACCCTCCAGAAGGCGTCCTGCACCTTCGGGGGCAGGGCGCGCGGCTCCCAGCCCGAACGGGCCCGCCGGACGTCCTCGTGATGGACGGCGTACTCGGTGGTGTTGAAGAGCTTGTCGACGCCGGGCAGCGCGAACGGTGAGAGTCGCCCGGGGCCGCTGCGGACCAGTTCGACCAGCTCCGCGTACGGCCGCTGCTCGTAGTCCTTCTGCACCTTCTCGGTCCACCCGGCGAGCGCGCTGACGGCCACCCCCGGCGTCGTGTCCGGTCGCCGCTCGCGGACGACGAGGTGCGCGGCGAGCGACCGGGTGTCCCAGCCTGCGCAGAGCGTGGGGGCGTCCGGACCCAGCTCGGTCAGGAGGTCGGCCAGTGCAAGGCGCTCGGTGCGCGCGATCGAGGGCATCGCCTGTGATCGTAGGGTGAGCCGGTGAGCGACCGGGACGACACCCTGCGCCGCGGGTTCGGCCTGCTCGGCCGGGCGGTGCGGCACGAGCCGCGGATCTTCGCGGTCGCGGTCGGGGGCAGCGCGGTCTACGGCGTGATGACCGTCGGGTCCGCGTGGGTGCTCGGCCGGATCACCGACCGCGTGATCGTGCCGGCGTTCGAGGACGGCCGCACCACGACCGGCGGGCTCGTCGCTGCCGCCGCGGCGATCGTCGCGGTCGCCGTGCTCAAAGCAGCCGGGATCGTGGCCCGGCGGCTGGGGGCCGGCGTGATGCAGTACCGGCTGCAGGCGCGCTACCGCCGTGACGTCACCCGCCAGTACCTGCGGCTGCCGCTGTCCTGGCACCAGCGCCACCCGACCGGGCAGCTGCTCTCCAACGCCAACGCCGACGTCGAGGCCGTGTGGTTCCCGATTGCGCCGCTGCCGATGGCCGTCGGTGTGCTGGTGATGCTCGTGGTGGCCGCTGTCTCGCTGGTCCTGACCGACCTCGTGCTGTCGCTGGTCGGCTTCCTCGTGTTCCCGGCCATCTTCGCGCTGAACGTCGTCTACCAGCGGGTGCTCTCGCCGCTCGCCACGCGCGCCCAGCAGCTGCGCGCCGAGGTGAGCGGGGTCGCACACGAGTCGTTCGACGGCGCACTGGTCGTGAAGACGCTCGGTCGTGAGGGCGAGGAGACCGAGCGGTTCCGGGCCGCGGCGCACGAGCTGCGGGACGCGCAGGTGGCGGTGGGCCGGGTACGCGGCATGTTCGACCCCGTCCTGGAGGCGCTGCCCACACTCGGTGTGCTGGCCGTGCTCTGGGTGGGTTCGCTGCGGATCGAGTCGGGAGCGATCGCCGCCGGTGACCTGGTGCAGGTCGCGTACCTGTTCACGATCCTGGCCTTCCCGGTGCGCGCGATCGGCTGGGTGCTCGGCGAGCTGCCGCGCAGCGTCGTCGGGTGGGACCGCGTGTCCAGAGTCCTGGACGCGAGCGGCGGCCTCGCGTACGGCAGCTCGGTCCTGCCGTCCCGCGACCCCGCGTCGCTGGACGTGCGGGGCGTCGGGTTCGCCTACGACGAGGCGCACGTGCTGCACGACGTCACGTTCACCGTCGAGGCCGGCAAGACGGTGGCGCTCGTCGGACCGACCGGGTCGGGCAAGTCGACGCTGACCACGGTGCTGGTGCGGCTGGTCGACCCGGCGACCGGTGAGGTCGTGCTCGACGACGTCGACCTGCGAGCAGTTGCGCGAGGGGGAGTGGCGGGTGCGGCGGCGGTGGTGCCGCAGCAGACGTTCCTGTTCGACGACACGGTCCGCGGCAACGTGACGCTGGGCCTGGACGTGCCCGACGAGGACGTACGCGCGGCGCTGCGTGTCGCGCAGGCTGAGCGGTTCGTGGATGCTCTGCCGGAGGGGCTGGACACGCGGATCGGCGAGCGCGGCATGACGCTCTCCGGCGGGCAGCGGCAACGGCTCGCGCTGGCCCGGGCGATCGTGCGCTCACCGCGGCTGCTGGTCATGGACGACGCCACCTCGTCGGTGGACCCACGGGTGGAGGCGGCGATCCTCGCCGGGCTGCGGTCGGCGTCCGACGAGTCGGGCGCGGCGCCGACGGTCGTCGTGGTGGCCTACCGCAAGGCGACGATCGCGCTCGCCGACGAGGTCGTGTACGTCGAGAACGGCCGAGTCGTCGACCGCGGGACGCACAGCGAGCTGCTGGCGCGGTGCGTGGGCTACCGGCAGCTGGTCACGGCCTACGAGCGGGAGGAGGCCGAGCGGGCGGCGATCGCCGCGGACGAGGAGAGCTCCGACTCCGTCGCCTGATGCCGTTCAGCCCGGTCCGGCTTCGCCTGGCCTGGCCCGGCCTGGCCCGGCCTGGCCCGGCCCGGGCACAACAGGCGACGCAACCGCCCGTCGACCCCCTTTGCGGCGCCCCAGCGCGCATTGCGTCGCCTTTCGTGATCGACGCTTGCCGCTGCAAGGACCCCAGATGCCTCAGTGGGCCATCGGATTCACTCTGGTCCCGCTGTGGATGACTGGGGTCATCTCGGGGATCTCTCGGGCTAGCATCCGTGATCATGCGCACGCCGACGGGGAGCTTGCAGCGGGCTGCCCTGCTCGTGTGCGCAGTTCTCGTCCTCACGGCCTGCTCGGACGATCCCCAGCAGCCCGGCAGCCTCCCGAGCGACATCCCCTCGGCGGCCTCGTCGTCTGCGGTGCCGACGCCCGACACCCCCGAGGAGCAGGTCGAGGCTGCCGTGCGCGCCTACTACGCCGAGCTCACCCGCGCCGCCCAGACCAACGACACGTCTCGGCTTCGCACCATGACGACCAAGGGCTGCCCGTGCTACCGGGCCGTCAAGGTCATCGAAAACAACGAGGCGAAAGGCCGGACGACGCCCGCTGCT